>JBOHUE010000138.1:0-39382 GCA_050734185.1 Candidatus Dormibacteria bacterium
GTCCGCGACATCGTCGAAGCTCACGGCGGCACGGTCACCGCGCGAAACAACCCGAATGGCGGCGCGACGTTCGACGTCACGCTCCCTGTGGCGGCTCGGGCGGACGCGGCACGCTGATCCCGGCGTACCGCGAGTGCTCGCCGGGTCCCGGCCGGCCGTCGCGATGCGGCAGGTACGAGCGATCGCCGATCCAGGGGGCGGGTGTGGCAGCGAGGTTGCGGCTCACCCGGTTGAGCCAGTCGGCGTAGTGGCTGCGCAGCTCGGCGAACTGCTCCCAGGCCGCGTCGCGATCGCGCAGCGCGTACCCGGCGCGGTGCAGGCGTTCGAACACCTCGTCGAACTCGTGACGCTCGACCCCCGGCAGGTGCTCGACGCTGAAGCCGAGGTTGCGCGCCATGTCCGTGATGAAGTGGTCGCCCAGCTTGTACATGATCAGCGCCTCGCCCTCGGGGCCGTGCTCGATCGCGCTGACGACCAGCGTGGCGGCATCCATCACCGCGCCGAACGAGTTGGACCACGCCTCGTTGTCGTGGCTGGAGCGGAAGAAGAAGAGCAGGGGATAGGAGAGGTGGGTCTCGAGCACGTCGGCGGTCCACGCCTGCCAGGTGACGAACGTGGCGGTGAGCCGCTCCGGCATGTCGAACTTTGCGCAGGTCTCGAGCAGCTGCACGCCGGTGGGCGGCGCACCCGCGATCACATCGAGCGCGACCACCGCGGTCTCGCGTCGCTGAAACGCGGTGAACAGCGAGAAGAGCAGCGACACGACGATCGCGAACAACCCGAAGCCGGTGCCCGCCTCGATGGTCATCAGAAACGAGGTGGAGGTGGCGGTGGGCTCGATGCTGCCGACCGAGAAGGAAAGCAGGGCGCCCGCGGAGAAGAAGAGCGTGCCGCCGAAGGACCCCGGGTCTGGATGCAGCCCGTGGTGCAGGCCGTTGAGGAGCAGCGCGTATCCAAGGATGAACCCGAAGGCCCAGAGGATGAGCAGCACCGTCATCACCAGCGGCGCGAACAGCGCCAGCGCGGACTCGCGCGTCTGCAACCGCTTCGGCCGCTGCGCCACATTCCGCCAGACGATCCAGACGCGGCGGGTGAACGTGACGCTGAAGCGGATCCTGCCGACCGCCGGTCGCGGCATGACGACCGATTGGAAGACGTCGTAGACCGTGGCCAGCAGCAGCGCGGAGCCGAGCGCGACCTCGAGCCAGTCAACCGCCGTCATGGGGGCGCAGCGTACACATCGCGCCGCCGCGTGATTCAGGGCGGCGAGGCGATGGGATCATCACGATGTGACCGATCGTCGCCGCCTGTTGACGGCGCTGGGGATTCTCGTCGTCTTCATGGGCCTCGAGGTGGCCGCCGGCCTCGTCTCGGGGTCGCTGGCGCTCCTCTCCGACGCCGGCCACATGCTGGGCGATGCCGGCGCCCTTGGCCTGGCGCTGCTCGCCATGCAGCTGGCGGCGCGCGCGCCGCGCGGCGGGCTGACCTACGGGCTGCGCCGCGCCGAGATCCTCTCCGGGCTGGTCAACGGGATCGCGCTGCTCGTGCTGGCCGCGCTGATCGCTCTCGGCGCCGTGGTGCGCCTGGCCAACCCGACCGTCGTCGACGGTCGCTGGATGCTGGGGGTGGCGCTCGCCGGCGTCGTGGTCAACGTCCTAGCGGGGCGGCAGCTCGCCCACGTGCAGCGGCGCAGCCTCAACGTGCGCGGCGCGCACCAGCACGTTCTGACCGATCTGTACGCGTTCGTCGCCACAGCGATCGCTGCGGTGGTGATCATCGGCAGCGGCTGGTCGCGGGCGGACGCTGCTGCCGCGCTGATCGTCGTCGTGCTGATGACCGTCGCGGGGATTCACGTCATCAAGGAGGCGGTGCTGGTGCTGCTCGAGGCGGCGCCCGCCGGGCTCGACGCGGACGACGTCCAGGGAATGCTGCGCAGCAACGTGCAGGTGGTCGATGTGCACGACTTCCATCTCTGGGAGATCACGTCCGGGATGCCGGCGCTGTCGGCGCACGTGCTGGTGATGCCGGGCGAGGACTGTCACGCGGTGCGCCGCGACCTGGAACGGGCGCTGCACCAACGCTTCAACATCGAGCACACGACGCTGCAGCTGGATCACGCTGCTCGCGACGCACGCGCGCAGGTGCGGCCGCTGCGCGGTCTCTAGCTCGGCTCGGAAACGAGGCGCGCCGCTTCGTCGGGCGCCGACCGATCGACGCGGTTGTCTCCCACGCCCGACCGATAGCGGTCGAGGAACTCGCGGATCAGGTCATCGGCGTGCTGCAGGCTTGCTGCCCAGCTGCGCAGAAGGCGCCGACCTTCGTCGGTCGCGTGGTAGCGGCGGCGCCGCGGGCCGCTGCGCGAACGCTCCCAGCGAGACGCGACGAGCCCGCCCGCTTCCATCACGTTGAGCGCGCGGTAGATCGTGCCGCGATCGGCCGAGCCCACACCGAACGCAGCCAGCCGTTGCTGCAGCTCGTACCCGTATGCCGGGTCGCTATCGATGAGCAGCAGCAGACTTGGTGTGAGCAACTGTTTGGGCAGGCTCACGATCGGCGCAGGCGCCCTCGCGACCGGCTCGCGGCCAGGCGTCGGGAACTGACCCAAAGCGGGGCTATCTCTCCTTCTCCGCTCCCAGCCCGAACGGCTGATGAGGCGCCGAGTATATGTCCGCTTTCTTGTTTCTGGTAGGTGCCGATTACACATATTGACGCTGGCGGTATCGCTGCTCACGCTGCGCGCGGGGATAGCGATCCACCGCGCATCGACGTGAGCGGTGGGTGGGAAGCGGTCGGCGATTTGGAGGTAACCGGATGGCGACGGAAGCTGCACCGTACGGTAGAAAAACCCAGAAGGATCCGGCGATCAGCGACGTACACATTCTGTGGATCACCGCCGGCCTCGGGTGCGACGGCGACTCCGTCTCGATCACCGCGGCGACGCAACCGAGCATCGAGGACGTCCTGCTGGGCGCGATCCCAGGCCTGCCGCGCGTGCACCTGTACAACCCGGTGCTCGCGTACCAGAACGGTGATGAGTTCATGCAGCCGTTCTACGCCGCCGAGCGCGGCGAGGTCGCGCCCTATGTGCTCGTTATCGAGGGCTCGATCCCCAACGAGCGCATCAAAAAGGAAGGCTACTGGGCAGCGGTCGGCACCGACTCGAAGACCGGACAGCCGATCCCGACGTGCGAGTGGATCGACCGCCTGGCGCCGAAGGCCGCGGCCGTGATCGCCATCGGCACGTGTGCCACCTATGGCGGGATTCACGCGATGCAGGGAAACCCAACCGGCGCGATGGGGCTCGCCGACTACCTCGGCTGGGACTTCACGAGCGCACTCGGCCTTCCAATCATCAACGTGCCCGGCTGCCCCGTGCAGCCCGACAACTTCATGGAAACCGTGCTCTACCTGCTCTATCAGGTGGCAGGCAAGGCGCCGATGATTCCGCTCGACGACCAGCTGCGTCCCACGTGGCTGTTCGGCAGCACCGTGCACGACGGCTGCGACCGCGCCGGCTACTACGAGTCGGGTGACTTCGCCGCCGACTACAACTCGCCGAAGTGCCTGGTGAAGGTCGGATGCTGGGGACCGGTCGTCAATTGCAACGTGCCCAAGCGCGGCTGGATGGCCGGCATCGGCGGCTGCCCCAACGTCGGCGGCATCTGCATCGGATGCACCATGCCCGGCTTCCCCGACAAGTTCATGCCATTCATGGACGAGCCGCCCGGTGCACGCGTTTCCACGACGGCCATCGGCGCGTACGGCCTTGCCATCCGCGCGCTGCGCAGGGTCACCAACAACACGGTCAACAACGAGCCGAGGTGGCGTCACAACCGCCCGGAGCTGACCACCGGGTATCAGCCCGTCGCCTTCTGACGGGTGCGGTTCCTGCAAACAGCGAGACAGAGAGCGAAGCAAGGAGAACGAGAGCCAATGGCACAAGCAGTTCAGCAGCGGACGCCGCAGAAGGCGGGAACGCTGGTCGACGTCTCGTGGGACCCGATCACGAGGATCGTGGGCAGCCTGGGCATCTTCACGAAGATCGACTTCGCCAACCGCGTGGTCGCCGACTGCCGCAGCACATCGTCGATCTTCCGCGGTTACAGCATTTTCATGAAGGGCAAGGATCCGCGCGACGCGCACTTCATCACGAGCCGCATCTGCGGCATCTGCGGCGACAACCACGCCACCTGCGCCACATATGCGCAGAACATGGCCTTCGGCATCCGTCCGCCTCACATGGCTGAGTGGATCATCAACCTCGGCGAGGCCGCCGAGTACATGTTCGACCACAACATCTTCCAGGACAACCTGCTGATGGTGGACTTCTGCGAGCAGATGGTGCGTGAGACCAACCCGAGCGTGCTGCAGAAGGCGGAGAACACGCCGGCGCCGCACGCCGGCGATCACGGCTACCGGACCATCGCCGACATCATGCGCGCGCTGAACCCGTTCACCGGCGAGTTCTATCGCGAGACGCTGATGACGAGCCGGTACACGCGCGAGATGTTCTGTCTGATGGAGGGGCGCCATGTCCATCCATCGACGCTCTACCCGGGCGGCACCGGCACCGTCCCGACGCAGCAGCTGTTCACCGACTACCTGGTTCGGCTGATGCGCTACATCGAGTTCATGAAGAAGGTCGTACCGCTGCACGACGACATCTTCGATTTCTTCTACGAAGCGCTGCCGGGCTACGAGCGGGTCGGCCAGCGGCGCATGGACACGGTGTGCTGGGGCTCATTCAACGATCCCGATTTCTGCGACTACACCTACCGGAACATGACGAACTGGGGCCGCAAGATGTTCGTGACCCCGGGCGTGGTGGTGGATGGCAAGCTGGTCACGACGGACCTGGTGAACATCAACCTCAACATCCGCATCCTCCTGGGGCACAGCTTCTACGAGGATTGGGAGCAAACAGGCGAGACGTTCGTCGCCAAGGATCCGCTCGGCAACCCCGTGGACAAGCGGCATCCGTGGAACCAGACCACGATCCCCAAGCCGCAGAAGCGCGATTTCGAGGGCAACTACAGCTGGGTCATGTGCCCGCGCTACCTGCACAACGGCGAGCATCTGTCGATGGACACCGGTGGCGGCGCCTTCGCCCGCCTGCTGGCCACGTCGCTGGCCGGACTCGTGGACATCGGCTACGTCAAAGCCACGGGAAACAGCACCAAGATCTACCTGCCCAAGACGGCGAGCAAGCCCGAGGTCGAGTTCGAGTGGAAGGTGCCGAAGTGGAGCAACGCCATCGAGCGTGACCGCGCCCGCACGTACTTCCAGGCGTACGCCGCGGCGGCGGCGCTGCACTTCCTGGACAAGGCGTTCGAGGAGCTGCACGCAGGTCGCACCAACACCTTCACCCCGTTCAAGGTGCCGGACGAGGCGATCGGTTGCGGCTTCCACGAGGCGGTTCGCGGTGTGCTCTCGCACCACGTCGTCATCCGCGAAGGAAAGATCGCCAACTACCATCCCTACCCGCCGACGCCGTGGAACGCGACCCCGCGGGACATGTATGGGACCCCCGGCGCCTACGAGGACTCGGTGCAGAACACGCCGATCTTCGAGGAGAACGGTCCCGACAACTTCAAGGGCATCGACATCATGCGTGCGGTGCGGAGCTTCGATCCCTGCCTGCCCTGCGGCGTGCACATGTACCTCGGCAACGGCAAGGTGCTGGAGCGGAAACACTCACCACAGTTCGGCATCTAGCAGTCCCACCCATGGCCGCTCGAAACGGAGCCCCACAGCGTCGCGGACTCGACGATCGGATGGCTCGCGTCGAGAGCGTGTTGGCTGAGTTGACTGCGCTGTCGACCCCGGCAGCGCAGTCACTCATCGAGGAGTTGCTGAGCACCGTGCTGGAGCTGCACGGCACCGGCCTGCGCCGCTTCTTGGATGTCCTCGAGGACGCACCCGATGCCGACGCGCTGCTCGCGCGGCTGGACGGCGATGCGGTCGTACGCAGCCTCCTGCTCCTGCACGGTCTGCACCCGCGGCCGCTGCGGCAGCGCGTCGAGACGGCCCTGGAAACGGTGCGCCCGTTCATGACGGCGCACAAGGGCGGTGTCGAGCTGCTGTCCGTCGAAGGAGACACCGTACGGCTGCGCCTGCAGGGCACGTGCAACGGCTGCTCGGCGTCCACGCAGACCATGCAGAACGCGGTCGAGAAGGCGATTTACGAGGCCGCACCCGACGTCATCGCAATCGAGGTGGAGGGGCTGGCGCCGTCACCGGCCGGGCCCCCAAAAATCGAATGTCTCAAGCCACTCCCGTTGGTTGCGGTCGCGGCGCCTCGCAGGCCCGAGCTTCGCTCGGCGTCCGAGCATCCGAGCCTCGCGTCGCGCCCGGTGATCCGGTGATGACATCGGTGGGGGAGGACGGGGCCGCGCGCACGCTCGCGACGCTGCGGCAGTACGTGCGCCGAGACGAGTCCGAGGAGCGGTGCGACCTGTGCAGCGAGGTGATCCGAGCGCATCCGCGTCATGAGCATCTGCTCGAGCGCGACCGCGCCCAGGTCGCATGCACCTGCACCGCCTGCGCCGTGCTGTTCCCGGTCGACGCGGAGCGGCGCTACCTGCGGGTCCCCAGGGATGTGTACCGGCTCGACGGATTCATCATGACGGAGGATCAGTGGGACCAGCTCGCAATCCCGGTGCGCATGGCGTACATCCAGCTGCACACAACCTCGCGCGTGCCGCGGGCGTTCTATCCAAGCCCGGCGGGTGCGACCGAGTCGCTGCTCTCCCTGGACGGATGGGACGAGCTCGTGCGCACCAACCCTTCCCTGCATCGACTGCAACCCGGCGTCGAGGCGCTGCTGATCAACCGCATCGGCGAGGCGCGTGAGCACTACATCGTGCCGATCGACCGATGCTTCGAGCTGGTGGGGCTGATCCGGGTGCACTGGCGTGGTCTCGGCGGCGGCCAGGACGCGTGGAAGCGCGTCAACGACTACCTCGACGTCACGCGGAGCCAGTCGCACGCCATGGAGGCCAGCGCCGTTGCCTGACCTGGAGTTCCGCGTCGTCGGAGCGGAGCCGCTCGGGGGCGCGCTGACGCCGATCATGCGCTTCCGTTTGGAGGTCTCCGAGACGACCGGCATACATATCGACACGGTCGCGCTCTCCTGCCAGATCATGCTCGAGACGCGCCGCCGCAACTACGACGCGCGCGAGGAGGAAGCGCTGCTCGACCTCTTCGGGGAGCGCTCCCGCTGGGGTGACACGTTGAAGACGATGGTGTGGACACACGCCTCGGTCATGGTGCCGGGATTCGAGGGAACCACGACCGTGAACGTCGACGTGCCGTCCACGCTGGACGTGAGCGTCGCCGCCGGCAAGTACTTCTTCGGGCTCGAGTCCGGCGAGGTCCCGCTGGTCTTCCAGTTCAGCGGCACCGTGTTCACAGACGTCGGTGGCGCGCTGCAGGTCGAACGCATCCCGTGGTCGAAGGAAGCGGAGTACCGCCTTCCGGTGGTGACGTGGCAGGCGATGATGGACGAGCATTACCCCGAGGGCGTGTGGATCTGCCTGCGCCGCGACGTGTTCGACCGGCTGTACCGCTACAAGGCGCACAGCGGCCGTCCTACGTGGGAGCAGACCTTCGCGGACCTGCTTGACGCGGTCAGCGAGACGGCACGATGACCCGGTCGCTCGTCGACCGCATCGTGGCCGCGACCCTGTACGAGGGCTACATCCTGTACCCGTACCGGCCGACGTCGGTGAAGAACCAGGTGCGGTGGACGTTCGGTGGCGTGTTTCCCCGCGGGTACGCCGAGCAGTCGGGCGGTACCGAGCGAAGCGCCGTCGCCACAGAGTGTCTGCTGCGCGCGGGTGCTGACGCGCGCCTCAGCGTGACCGCGCGCTTCCTGCATCCGGTGACGCGAACGGTGCTGCAGCTGAGCGAGCCGGTGCGGACGCTCACGGACCACGACGTCGCGCGGGCGACCGCGGTCGCGTCACTCGACGCGGGCAGCCGCCGCCACGTCTCGTGGGAGGAGGCGACCGAGCGGTCCGTCGATGCGGGAACCTACGACGTCGGCCTGTTGCTCGACGCGCCGCGCACCGTCTCGGTGACGTTCCCGGCGCACTCGGAGCGCGAGCCGGTGGACCGTGGCGACGGGATCATCGTCGGCGTCATCGAGCGTGCCTGGCAGGAGCTTGCGGTTTCCGTGTCGATCAGCGCGCACGAGCATCTGGAGGAGAGCGCGTGCGCGATCCGCGTTGAGGTGAGCAACACCACCGACGCCGACGGCATCACACGCGACGCCGCGCTGCTCCACGCGCTCGTCTCGGCGCACGTCGTGCTGAACGCGCAGGGTGCGTCGTGGCTGTCGCTGGCGGACCCGCCTGACGATGCGCGCGGCGCGGCTGCGGCGTGTGTAAACGACGGCCTGTGGCCGGTGCTGATCTCAGACGCGTGTGCTGACGACACCGTGCTTGCGTCGCCGATCATCCTCGAGGATCATCCCCAGATCGCACCGGAGTCGGCCGGCGATCTTTTCGACGCAACCGAGATCGACGAGATCCTGAGCCTGCGCATCCTGGCTCTGACCGACGACGAGAAGGACGAGATGCGCGCGGCCGACGCGCGGTCGCGCGACCTGCTCGAGCGCACCGAGTCTCTGACGGGTGAGGAGTTCATGCGCATGCACGGAACGATCCGTGAGCTGCGCCCGGTCCCCGGAGATCGGGCGTGAGCGAAGAGACGCTGGCGGTCGCGGAGTGGGACCCGTTCGCGGCGCAGCCGGTGCGCACGTCCGTGCAGTGGCGCTGGGGAACGCTGCGCGTCGGCGACACCGTCCGTCTGACTCCACGCGGTGGAGCGGACGTCATCGACATCGCACTGCGCGGCCGGCTGGCCGCGGTGGAGTCGATCGAGATGGATTACGAGGATCGCATCCACGTCGCGGTGGTCGTCGACGACGACCCGGGCAGGGAGTTCGGGCTCATGCGCCAGCCGGGCCATCGCTTCTTCTTCAGCGTCGACGACATCGAGCCGCCCACGCGTGCTGAGGCGAGCGATGGCTGACGCACGCGTGCTCGTCGCCGGAATCGGCAACGTATTCCTCGGTGATGACGCGTTCGGCGTCGAGGTCGCCCAGCTGCTGCTGCGCCGGCAGTCGCTGCCCGCCGAGGTGAAGGTGGTCGACTACGGCATCCGCGGCTACGACGTCGCGTACGAGATGCTCAACGACTACGAGGCGACTGTCCTCATCGACGCCACCTCGCGCGGCGACGCAGCAGGAACGGTGTATGTCATCGAACCCGACCTCGATTCCGATCTGCCCAACCCGGATGACATGCCGGACCATGGCCAGGGTGCGTTCCAGGGACACGCGATGACTCCCGCGGCCGTGTTCACGCTCGTGCGCACGCTCGGCGGCACTCCCCGTCGCGTGCTCATCGTGGGCTGCGAACCCGAGAGCCTCGGCGACGAGACCATTGGGCAGATGGGTCTCACCGAAACAGTGGAGCGCGCAGTCCCCACCGGCGCAGACACGGTGGAGCACCTGGTGCGCGATGTGCTCACGTCGACCGTCACCACGCGCGAGGCCGTGCCCCATGCATGAGATGGGTCTGGCGCAGGCCATTGCCAGCGTCGTCGAGGATGTCGCCGGCCACCGTGCGGTGGAGCGCGTCAGCGTGCGCGTCGGCTCGGCGCAGGCAATGACCGTCGACAGCCTGGCGTTCAACTTCACGCTGCTCACCGAGGGAACGCCGCTGGCTTCGGCCGTTCTTGACGTGACGCCGGTTGCGGGCGACGGCGTCCGCGTGGACGAGATCGTGCTCGACGGCGGCGACGTCATCCGCCCGGCCGTCATCGACATAGTCGAGCCGCCGCATGCGGCCGAGGACCATCACAGACATCCCGCGTGGCAATGACACGCGACGAGTAGCAGCAAGCATTCACTGGAGGTATTGACATGTCGATCTCGATGGGCCGCGGCGGCGGTCTCGGCGGCCTCGTGCGTCTGATCGTGCTCGGCGCATTGATCGGCGCCGTGCTCAACTCGAAGGACATCCAGCGGTATCTGCGCATCCGCAGCATGTAGCGCGGCCGTAGCTGCCGATGCCACGTTTCAGCGTCGACACGCGCCGATCCACAGTGGACATCGGCCTTCGTGTGAACCTGCATCCGTCGCACATCACCGCGACCGGGGTTCGCGGCACCATCGAGTGCGAGCTGGATGATCACGGGCGTCCCGACCTGGAGCGACCGTACTCGGCCGAGCTGACTCTGCCCGTGGACGCGATCAGTTCGGGCATCGGCCTGCAGGACCGGGAGATGCGCCGGCGCATGGGCGCGTCCCGCTACCCTGTCATCACGGCGCGCGTCGTGCACGGCGAGCCCGGTGCCGACGGCGATGGAAGCTTCCGGGCAACGGCGAAGCTGACCATTCACGGGCAGACACGCGAGGTGACCGGAGAGGTGCGGTTCTCGCTGTCGGACTCGACTGTGCAGGCGGATGCACAGGCGGTGATCAACATCAAGGACTTCGGCATCGACCCGCCGCGCCTCATCGTCCTGCGGGTCGAGCCGGACGTGGATGTTCGCGCCCACATTGTGGCGGAGCCTCAATAGCGGAAACAGAGTACGAGGAGGTACAAGGATGTTTGAACGGCTTGTGATCTTTGGAATCGGCTATGTGCTCGGGGCACAGGCGGGCCGCCAGGCGCTCGACGACCTGGGCGACACCGTCCGCAGCTTCCTCAACCGCGACGACGTGAAGACCGTGCTCAGCCTGGCCGGCGGTCTGGTGGAGGAGCGGATGAACACCCGGTCGGAGGGACTGCGCGTAGCCTGAGTCCATGACCCTGGCCACCCCGCCCCACGCCGGCGGAGCCACCGCCCCGCAACCGGCGGGAGATGGGCGAAGCCTGCGGCGCCGCTTCACGGTCCGCGGGGTGGTTCAGGGCGTGGGCTTCCGTCCGTTCGTCTGGACGCTTGCTTCGCGGCTGTCGCTGACTGGAACCGTGCGGAACACGTCCGGTGCGGTGCTGATCGAGGTCCAGGGGCCGCACGCGGCACTGGTCGCGTTCGGCAGCGCACTGCGCGCTGAGGCCCCGCGACTCGCGCGCATCGACGCGGTCGAAACCGACGACGTGGAGATCGGGGGCGACAGCGAGTTCCGAATCGTCGAGAGCCAGGCAATCGCGGGCGAGTACCAGCCCATCGCGCCCGACGCCGCTACCTGTCCGGAGTGCGTCGCCGACATCTTCGACCCGGCGAACCGGCGCCACTGCTATCCCTTCACCAACTGCACTAACTGCGGACCGCGCTTCACCATCATCGAGGACGTCCCGTACGACCGCGCCCTGACGACGATGCGGGCGTTCACCATGTGTAGCGCCTGCCGCCGCGAGTACGACGACCCGTCCGACCGCCGCTTCCACGCGCAGCCCAATGCGTGTCCGCAATGCGGCCCCCGGCTCTGGTTCTCCACCCATGACGGAACGGAGCTCGCGGCCGACGCCATCGAGCTCGCGACACTGGCGCTTGGCCGCGGCGATGTGATAGCGCTCAAGGGCCTCGGCGGGTTCCAGCTGTGCTGCGATGCGACCGACGAGGCCGCTGTGCGCCGGCTGCGCGAGCGCAAGCGACGGCCGCAGAAGCCGTTCGCGGTCATGTGCGCGGACCTCGAGGATGTGCGCGAGCTCTGCGAGGTCTCGGCCGACGAGGCGGCCACGCTCACCGGCACCGCCCGGCCTGTCGTGCTCCTCCGCCTGCGACGAGACGGTCTCCGTCGGACGCCGCCGCCCTCGGTGGCGCCCGGCCTGCACGAGCTCGGCGTGATGCTTCCCTACACGCCGCTGCACCACCTCCTGCTGCGAAGCTGCGGCGGCCCGCTGGTCATGACGAGCGGCAATGTCACCGAGGAACCCATCGCCAAGGACAACGAGGAGGGGATCGCCCGGCTCGGCAGCATCGCCGACGGATTCCTCCTCCACGATCGCGACATCTACGCCCGCTACGACGACTCGGTGGTGCGGCTGCTCGACGGGTCAGAGCGCGTGATCCGGCGGGCTCGCGGCTACTGCCCGCTGCCGGTGCGAATCGGAGGCAGCGCCCAGGTGCTTGCGCTCGGCGGGCACCTCAAGAACACCTTCTGCTTGCTCCGGGGCGGCAACGCCTTTGCCGGGCCGCATATCGGCGACCTCGACAACCCGAAGACCTTGGAGCACCACCACGAGGCACTCGAAACCTACCTCCGGCTGTTCCGCGCGGAACCTTCCGTTGTGGCTGCCGACCTGCACCCGGACTACGCGTCGACCCGCCTGGCCGAGCAGTGGTGGGACCGGGGCGCCCGCCCCGTCCGCATCCAGCATCACCACGCCCACATCGCGAGCGTCATGGCCGAGCACGGGCTGCGCGGCCAGGTGATCGGCGTCGCCTTCGACGGCGTGGGGTACGGTCCGGACGGCTCCATCTGGGGCGGCGAGCTGCTGCTCTGCGACGAGCGGACGTTTGTCCGAGCCGGCCACCTGACGCCTGTGCGCCAGCCCGGTGGCGACGCGGCTGCCCACGAGGGATGGCGCATGGCCATCGCGTACCTCGCCGCCGCCGGCACGCTCCCCGGCACCCCCGGCGACGTCCTCTCGGGGCCCGGCGTCCCCGACGAGCGGCGCTGGCGCCTTGTGTCGCGGGTGGCTCTGAGCGCCGGTGCCCCGATCAGCACGAGTGCCGGACGTCTGTTCGACGCCGTCGCCAGCCTCCTCGACGTGGCGCACCTGTCGACCTTCGAGGCCGAGGCGGCGATGCGGCTCGAGGCACTCGCGGCAGCGATCGACCCGGCGCAGATCGAGTCGCTCCCTGCCGCCTTAGTGCCTGCCGACGCCGCCGACGCTCCGCTCGTGCTGGACACCGTGGGACTGGTAAGCGGCCTACTGGAGGAGCGGCGCCGGGGGCGCCCCGCGGCCGAGCTGGCCGCCGCGTTCCACGAGAGCCTGGCTCAGATGGTCGCCGCCGCCTGCCTGGAGCTCAGCCGTCGCCGCTCCGTCCGCCGTGTCGCCCTCAGCGGCGGCGTCTTCCAGAACGCGCTCCTCTCGAGCCGGTTGGAGCGGTTGCTCCGAGAGCGCGACTTAGACGTCTACAGCAATCAGCAGATTCCCGCAAACGACGGCGGCATCAGCGTTGGCCAGGCGCTGATTGCGGCTGCTCTCGATTCCGAACATGGCCTACCATGAGCGTTTAGGTAGGTGCGCGACGTACATAGGTACAGTAGGTAGGGCGAGGAGATGCAGGAGACCCGGGTGACACCGGCAACCGATCTCGAGTTCGTGGAGGACCGGGTTGCCGAGCGCTTGCGCCGCGGCGAGGCCTTCTTCACGGCCAACGCCGGCGGCATCGCCGCCTGCGCGTCCGCCGTGGCGGACCGCTTCTTCGCCGGGGCGACCCTGCTGGTCTTCGGCGACGGGCCCCACGCCACCGACGCGCAGCACAACTCGGTCGAGTTCGTCCACCCCGTCCTGCCCGGCTGCCGTGCGCTGCCGGCCATCTCGCTCAGCAACGACATCGCGACCGTCACCGGGATCATGCACAGCGAGGCCGCGGTCGACGTGTACGCGCACCAGGTGCGCGTGCTCGGCCGCGCCGGCGACGTCGCCCTGGCTTTTGCGCACGAGCCACTGCAGGAATCGGTGCTGCGCGCCTTGCGTGAGGCGCGCACTCGGGGCATGCTGACAGTGGCCCTGACCTCAGGCCCCGACAGCATCCCGCAGGATCTTGCCGATCATCAATTCCACGCGCAGGACCCAGATCTTCTGATGGCTCACGAGCTGCATCTGGCCACGTACCACATGCTCTGGGAGCTGGCGCACATAGTGCTGAACCACCGCGGAATAGGGGAAGCACCGTGAGCGCGGACCACGAGGTCTGCATTACGTGCTCGGACCAGCTGCTGCGCATGGTGGTTGACGCAGTCGATGACGACCTCATGATCGCCACCGGCACCATCGACGGCGAGCCCGCGGAGATCGGCGTGGATCTCATCGATGGCGTGCATCCGGGTGACGTACTGCTCTGCCACGGCGGCGTGGCGTTGCAGCGCGTCAGCGAAGCGACCGGGATCGAGATCAACCTGTGAGCGAGACCGGACGCGACGCCTTCTCGCAGCTGCTGTATCCGATGCTGACCCCGCAGCCCCGTGTCGACGATCGCGTAGTCCGCGAGCTCGCCGAGGCGCCGCTGCTCAAGTCAGCGGAGAGCAACCGGCTGCGGCTGCAGGCGATGAGCGAGTTCAGCGAGGAGCTCATCAGCACGGCGGGCGAGGTGGCAGACGTGTTCCGCGGCCACGGCCGTCTCCTCGCCATCGGCAACGGCGGCAGTGCCACGTCGGCGGCCGACATCGTCGCCGAGCTCATGTCGCCGCCGCACTCCGGCCAGCCGCTGCCCGCGCTGTGCCTCACCAACGATGTCGCGGTCGTCACCGGCATCGCCAACGACGTCAGCTTCGACGACGTGGTCCTGCGCCAGATCATCGCGTTCGGGCGCGGAGGCGACGTGGTGCTGGCTGTCTCCACGAGCGGCCAATCGGAGAACCTCATCCGGGGTCTGCGCGAGGCGCACCGCCGCGGGCTGCGCACCATCGCGCTGTGCGGCTACGACGGCGGACGCATCGCGCGCGAGACATCCGTCGACCACTGTTTCATCGTTCGGTCAAGTAGTGTTCATCGCATTCAGGAAGTACAGATGACGCTCTACCACCTGCTCCTCGAGCTGGTGCAGCGGGCGCTCGCGGAGGAGAAGATATGTGCCTAGCGATTCCGGCGCGCCTGGTGGACTATGTCGACGATGACCGCCAGTACGGCAAGGTGGAGCTAGGGGGTGTGACCCGCCGCATCAACACCTCGCTGCTCGTGGGCGAGGACGCGACAGAGCCCGGCGAGTACGTGCTCGTCCACGTGGGCTTCGCGCTCAGCCGCGTCAGCGAGCAGGAGGCCGCGGAGACGCTGCGCATCCTCGAGGAGATGGGTCCGGCCTACACCGACGAGCTGCAGCAGATCCGCGAATCGCAGGCGATGGAGGAGGAGCTGGTGGGGGCCAACTACCGGCAGAGCAATGGAGGATCCCCAGCATGAAGTTCGCCGACGAGTTTCGCGACGCCGACATCGCGCGTGCGCTGGGCACGCGCATCGCCGACGAGGCCGGCGACAAGCACTGGAAGGTGATGGAGGTGTGCGGCGGGCACACGCACACCATCTTCAAGTACGGCATCGAGGATCTCCTCCCCAGCAACGTCGAGCTCGTGCACGGGCCGGGGTGCCCGGTGTGCGTTATCCCCATGGGGCGCCTTGACGACGGCATCGCGCTGGCCAAGCGGCCCGGTATCATCTTCACCTGCTTCGGCGACCTCATGCGCGTCCCCGGCAGCGACGGTAGCCTGCTCGACGCCAAGGCGGCGGGCGCGGACGTGCGCATGGTGTACTCGCCACTGGACGCACTCAAGATCGCTCGTGACAACCCTGACAAAAAGGTGGTCTTCTACGCGATCGGCTTCGAGACCACGGCGCCGTCCACGGCGCTGACATTGCTGCGTGCCAAGGCAGAGAACCTGCGCAACCTCTTCGTGTTCTGCAACCACGTGACGATCATCCCGCCGATGAAGGCGATCCTCGACTCGCCCGACCTGCAGCTCGACGGCTTCCTCGGGCCAGGTCATGTGTCGACTGTCGTCGGCATCCGGCCCTTCGAGTTCGTGACGCAGACGTATGGCAAGCCCGTCGTCGTCGTCGGCTTCGAGCCCCTCGACATCCTCCAAGGCGTGCACATGGTGATCCAGCAGGTGTTGCAGGGACGCTGCGAGGTGGAGAACCAGTACACGCGCGTCGTGCACGACGACGGCAACCCCAAGGCGCTCGAGGTGCTGGCACGGGTGTTCCAGCTGCGGACGCAGTTCGAGTGGCGCGGTCTCGGCTTCATCAGCCAGAGTGCGCTCGAGCTGCGCGACGAGTTCGCCGAGTGGGACGCGGAGAAGGTGTTCACCGTGCCAGGCGTGCGCGTCGCCGACCCCAAGGCGTGCCAGTGCGGCGAGGTGCTCAAGGGCGTGCTGAAGCCGTGGGAGTGCAAGGTGTTCGGCACCGCGTGCACGCCCGAGACGCCGATCGGCACGTGCATGGTGTCGTCCGAGGGTGCGTGCGCCGCCTACTACAACTTCGGTCGGTACTCACGTGCGCGTGAGCGCGAGCGGGTGATGGCTGCGGGCAATGGCAACGGCGGCGGCAACGGTGCCGTCAAGGAGCTCACGCCCATCGAGGTACGTGCCGGATGACGGACACGGACGTCGCGTCCGAGAGTCCGCCGCCAGAGTCCCCCGAAGCAGGCAGCGGCGCCGCCATCAGGGCGGCGGTGGCGAGCATCTCCGACCCGGAACGGCGGCAGCTGGCGCGCATCGAGGAGATACGCAAGGGCAAGCCGCACCTCCGCGAGCACGCGATCACCATGAGCCATGGTGCTGGCGGCAAGTCCAGCCACACGCTGATCACTGCGCTGTTTGCGGACATCCTGCAGAACCCCGTACTCGACCAGCTGGGCGACCAGGCGGTGCTGCCGATTCCGGGCCTCGACACCCTGGGGATCGCCGTCACCACCGACTCGTTCGTGGTCAGCCCGCTGTTCTTCCCGGGAGGCGACATCGGCGAGCTCGCCATCAACGGCACTGTCAACGACCTCGCCGTGGGCGGAGCGACCCCGGTGGGCATCGCCGCTGCGTTCATCCTCGAGGAGGGGCTGGACGTGGCACTGCTGCGGCGGGTCGTCGAATCGCTGCGGGCCGCGGCCGACCGCGCCGGTGTCAGCGTCGTCACCGGCGACACCAAGGTGGTGCCGCGGGGCAAGGCGGATCAGCTGTTCATCACGACGACCGGCGTGGGCCTGGTGGAGCTGCCCCAGCGCAGCGCCATGGGGCGGGTCAGTGCCGGCGACACTGTGTTGGTGAGTGGCGCCATTGGCGACCACGGCGCCACGGTCATGCTCGCGCGTGGCGACGTCGACCTCGAGGCCGAGACGCTGCGCAGCGACACGATGCCGTTGCACGGCCTGACGCGGGCGCTGCTCGACTCGGGCGTGGATGTGCACTTCATGCGCGACGCCACGCGCGGCGGTGTGGCGACGGTGCTCAACGAGATCGCGCAGAGCGCCGGCGTCGGCATCTCAGTGGACGAGAACTCGCTGCCGATCCACGATCAGGTCCGTGGCGTCGCGGAGATCCTCGGTATCGACGCCCTCTATATCGCCAACGAGGGCAAGCTGGTGGCGATCGTCGCCCACGACGACGCCGAGAGGGCGCTCACGGTCATGCGCTCACGGCCCGAGGGCGAGGAGGCCGCGATCATCGGCAAGGTGCTGCCCGAGCCCGAGGGCATGGTCTTCATCGAGACCGTGTTCGGGGGCACGCGCGTGGTCGACATGCTGCAAGGTGACCCGCTGCCCCGAATCTGCTGATCGGGCCATGCCCCGAATTAGAAGATGACCATCCGCTGGATCGTCGGATCCACGACGCCGAAGGCCTGCTTGCCGCACCAGTGGCAGACGAAGCTCAGCACCCGCATGCCGTCCTGGGCGACGCAGGCGCTGGGCCAGCCGCATCGACCGCACGTCACGCTCTGGACGCGGCAGCCTCCGCTCGCGGGCGGTTGCTCCTGTTCCCTTCCAGCGACGTTCTCGGGATCTGGGACGGGGTCGTCCACTGGCTGGTTCTCCGTGCTGGACTCCCCCAGGATACCCCCAGTAGGTGCGTGAGTCACTGGCCACGATGCACAAAAGAGACGGGGTCACGATTCGGCCTTCTTGTTTGACCCTCCCGGCCCCGTGGTAGAATTCGCCTTGACCTAGCGCCGCTAGGTTTCTTTTTTGTGAGGCAGTTACGACGTGGCCACGGCCAAGGGCGGCTCGTCCATCGTCACCTTGCAGTGTCCAGACTGCAAGCGACGCAACTACACGACGGTGAAGAATAAGCGCAACGATCCAGATCGCCTGGACCTGCGCAAGTTCTGCCGCTGGTGCCGTTGTCACACGCAGCACCGTGAGACCAAGTGAGCGGAGGGGCGTAGCTCAGCTGGTAGAGCATCGGTCTCCAAAACCGAGGGTCGCGCGTTCGAGTCGTGCCGCCCCTGCCAACCCCGTCCGTACACCGCTCGCGGACAGTAATCAGCAACGGAGGTCAATCGGAGACCCGTGGCGAAAGCCGTAAGGACAGCGGCAGGACCACAGCCGCGCCGTCCGCAGCGCCCGGCCATCGCATCGCAGCGCAGCGCCGGCCTCATCGCCTACTTTCAGGGCGTATGGGACGAGCTGCGCAAGGTGCAGTGGCCCACGCGTGACGAGCTGCTGCGCATGACGGGCATCGTCCTCGCAACAGTGATCCTGTTCGGCGTCGTCATCGGCGTCGCCGATTACCTGCTCAGCCTCGGGGTGCGGCAGGTGTACACCAGCACGAGCAGCTCACCGACCGCCGCGCCGGCAACGGCACCAAACGGCACACCGCCTCACGCGACACCACTTCCATAGGAACAATTGCAATGGCCAATGTAGCCCCCGCCCAAAACGCTTACTGGTACGTCGTGCACGCGTACTCGGGGCACGAGGACAAGGTGCGCAACAACCTGCTGAAGCGGGTTGAGTCGATGGACATGCACGACAAGATCTTCGACGTGCTCGTGCCCACCGAAGAGGTGATGGAGATCAAGGACGGTCAGCGTCGCAAGGTCTCCAAGCGAATCTTCCCGGGCTACATCCTCGTCAACATGATCATGGACGACGAGGCGTGGTACGTCGTGCGCAACACGCCGGGGGTCACCTCCTTCGTCGGCTCGGGCAACAAGCCCGTGCCGCTCCAGGAGCACGAGATCAAGGGCATTCAGAAGCAGGTCAAGGCCGAGGCGCCCACCAAGGTCTCGGTCGAGTACGAGGTGGGCGAGAACGTCCGCGTCGTCGATGGGCCGTTCACCGATTTCCACGGCAAGGTCACTGAACTCAACGTGGAGAAGGGCAAGTTGAAGGTGCTGGTCAACATGTTCGGGCGCGAGACGCCCGTCGAGCTCGACCTGCTCCAAGTGGAGCGCTTGCGCTAACAGCGCGGCGTAGGGATATGGGAAAGAAGAAAGTCAAGACAATCATCCGGCTGCAGATCCCCGCGGGGAAGGCCACGCCGGCGCCGCCGGTGGGCACCGCGCTGGGCCCCCACGGCATCAACATCATGGAGTTCTGCAAGGCGTACAACGAGCGCACGCAGAGCCAGGCGGGGAGCATCATCCCGGCCGACATCACGGTCTATGAGGACCGCAGCTTCACCTTCGTCACCAAGACCCCGCCGGCGGCTGACCTGCTGAAGAAGGCCGCCAGCGTCGACAAGGGATCGGCCACGCCGAACCGGGCGAAGGTGGGGTCGGTGACACGCGACCAGGTGCGCGAGATCGCGCAGACGAAGATGGAAGACCTCAACGCCAACGATATCGATCAGGCGATGCGCATCATCGAGGGCACCGCGCGCTCAATGGGCGTGACGGTCAACTGAGCAATCACGTGGGAGGGCTGCGTCAGCGCCCGCTCGCACCACACGGAGAATGAGATGCCGGCTCAACACGGCAAGAAATACCGCGAGGCGGCTGCCTCGCTCGAGGTGGGCAAGCTCTACGGTCCGCCGGAGGCGGTGACTCTGGTGCGGACGACGTCGACCGCGAAGTTCGACGCGTCGGTTGAGGCGCACGTCCGCCTCGGCGTCGACCCGCGTCACGCCGACCAGATGGTGCGCGCCACGGTGGTGCTGCCGCACGGCACCGGCAAGACGCGTCGCATCGCCGTATTCGCGCAGGGCGAGAAGGCGAAGGAGGCGCTGGACAATGGCGCCGACCTCGTCGGCGGCGAGGACCTGGTGAAGAAGGTGCAGGCGGGCGAGATCGACTTCGACGTCGCTCTGGCGACGCCAGACGTCATGGGCCTGGTCGGCCGCCTCGGCAAGCTGCTGGGGCCGCGCGGGCTCATGCCCAACCCCAAGGCGGGCACGGTGACCTTCGACATCGCCAAGGCGATTCACGACGTCCAGGGCGGGCGCGTCGAGTTCCGCGTCGACAAGTGGGGCATCGTCCACGTCGCCATCGGCAAGGTCTCGTTCGATGACGACAAGCTCCGTGACAATTTCGCCGCGCTGATGGATGCGATCGTCCGCGCCAAGCCACAATCGGCGAAGGGAACCTACGTCAAGACCGTCAGCCTCGCGTCAACGATGGGCCCGAGCGTGCACGTCGACCCGACGCTCGCCGCAAAACTCATCACCGCGTAGGCATCTGGGGGGTAGCCGCGATGATCCGCCTGCTCATCGTCGACGACATCAGCAGCACCCGTGAGAACCTGCAGAAGCTCCTGAGCTTCGAGGATGACATCGAGGTCGTCGGGCTTGCCGGTGACGGCAAACAGGGGCTCGAGGAGGCGCACCGGCTGAAGCCGGACATCGTGCTTACCGACGTCAACATGCCGGTGATGGACGGCATCCAGCTCACCGAGCGTCTCGCAACCGAGCTGCCGCAATCGCCCGCGATCATCATGTCGGTGCAGGGCGAGCGCGACTACCTCCGGCGCGCCATGCAGTCGGGTGCGCGCGAGTACCTGGTCAAGCCGTTCAGCCATGACGAGCTGGTGGCTGCCATTCGCCGCGTGCACCAGTTGGAACAGAAGAAGGGCGTCAGCACCGGCCGCGACGGTCAGGGTGCCACGTCCTCCCGGCCCGCCGAGGTGATCGTGCTGTTCTCCGGCAAGGGCGGCGTGGGTAAGACGATGCTGGCGACCAACCTCGCGGTTGCGCTGGCCTCCGAGACGCAGTCTCAGGTCGCGCTGGTGGACCTCGATCTGCAGTTCGGCGACGTCGGCGTCATGCTCAACCTCGACCACAGCCGCAGCATCACCGACGTCGTCGACGCCGGCGACGGTCTGGATGGGGAGGTGCTCAACGAGATCCTGGCGCCGGGCCCCGGTGGCGTTCGCGTGCTGCTGGCGCCGATCAGCCCCGAGCTCGCGGACCTCGTCACCACCGACCACGTGCGCGCGGTGATGACCGAGCTGCGCAAGCAGTGCGACTACGTCATCGTCGACACGCCGTGCCAGCTGGCGGAGTCGAACCTCGAGGTCATCGAGATGGCGCAGCGCGTGCTGGTGCTGACGACGCTCACGATCCCGTCGATCAAGGACGCCAAGCTCAGCCTCAAGGTGCTCGAGTCACTCAACATCGAGCCCTCGAGCGTGCTGCTCGTGGTCAACCGCCAGGACGGGCATTCGGACTTCAACCGCGACTCGATCGAGGCCAACCTCGGCCACTCTGTCGCGGCGCAGCTGCCCTACGACGCCCGCACGGTCAGCGAGGCGATCACCCGCGGTTCGCCCTTCGTCACTCTCCAACCTGAGGCAGAGATCAGCCGCTCCATCCGCGAGATCGTCGGGCTGATCGTCCCTGACGCAGCCGGCGTCGCGGCAGGGGGAGCAGCGGAAAAGCCGCGCAAGCGAGGCATCTTCGGCCGCTGACGAGCGGCCGTCCAGCGCTAGCGGGCGAAACCGAGAAGACGCCGCGGCCGCTTGGCCGCGGGAGCCGGTGCGGCCGGCTTCGCAGCAGCGGTGGCCGCGGGCGCGAGCTCTTGCTGGTTGGTGACGAGGCCGGCGAGCTGCAGGACCGCCTTGGCGACCTCACTCTGCGGCGATGCAGTCACGAACGGGGTGCCGCGGCTCACCGCACCACCCACCACCGCTGCGTCGAACGGGATCTCGAGGGCGATCTTCGTGCCCAGGAAGTTCTCCGCCTGCGTGCGTGCCAGCGAGTTCTCGGTGCGCTCGTCGCGATTGTTCGCCACCAGCAGCACCTTGTCGTCCGGCACCTTCAGCACACCGAGCACCGACATCACAAGGCGTGTGTTCTTAACACCCGTGACGCTGTAATCGGTGAGCAGAACGATGCGCTGTGAGCTCTCCACCGCTTCGAGCGTCATCTCGCCTAGCTGGGACACGGTGTCGGCAACCACGATCTCATGGCTCCGCTTGAGCTCGTCGATCAGCGCGCGCAGATGGTGCGTGGTGACGTAGTCGGCAAGCTCGGGGCTCGGCGGGGCGGGCATCACGTGCACTCCTGACGCGGTGGGGCTGAGCACCTCGGCCACCACGTCCGGATCCGCCACCGCGTTGTGCGCGGCGAGGTCGGCGATGGTGCGCTCCGCACGCACGTCGAGCAGCGCCGCCACGTCGCCGAACTGCAATGACAGGTCGATGAGCGCGACGCTGCGGCGGCCGCCCTCCGCCAGGGCGGCGGCGAGGTTGGTCGCGATCACGGTCTTGCCGATCCCGCCCTTGCCCGCCAGCACCGTCACCAGTGTCCCGTGCGCGGCGCCGGAGCCGTTCCCGTCTGCCTCACCGGTTGAGGCGTTGGTCGCCGCGCCGCTCTTGCGCTTGCGTTCCTGAAAGTCGTGCACGCGCTGTATGGCCGACACCAGCTCGTCGCCGGAGAACGGCTTCTGCAGCACCTCGCGCGCGCCGGCGAGCATCGCGCGCCGCATCAGGTCGTTCTCGCTCTCGAGCGCCGTGAGGATGACACCCGTGCTGGGCGCGAACTGCGCGAGCATCTCGGTGACCTGCAACCCGTCCAGGCCGGGGAGCGCCGAGTCGATGACCGCGACGTCGGGGCGCCAGTGCAGGCTCTCCTGCACCGCCTCCTCGCCCGACGCGATCAGCGCGCAGACGGTGGTCGTCTGCTCCAGCTCGAGACGGCGGCGGAGGTTCTCGCGAATGCGCTCACTGGCGTCGCCGACGAGGACGCGGATCATGGAGCCGACCGATGCCAGCGAAGCCCGAAGCGTCGCGGCGCATGCGACTGCTCGTGCTCGTCACGCGGCGTCTGCGCGCTCGCGCTCTGCGCGGCCCCGGGAACGAGATAGTGCACGATCTCGTCGACGTGCCGGCTCAGCTGCGAGCGCGGATGCGACAGCACCACGGGGCGGCCGCTGTCCACGGCGTCATCGACGACCGGCTCGTAGGGCAGCTGCGTCAACATCCGGTAGCGCAGGATCTCCTCGATCTCGGCTCGCGGCACCGACGTGCGCGGCCGCATCTGGTTGAGGATCAGCACGACGCGGCCGCCGTTCACGCCCATCGTGCGCAGCAGCCGCAGCGTCGACCGACTGCTCTTCACCGTGGTGACGTTGAACGTGGTCACCAGCAGCAGCGCGTCGGAGTCCTGGATCGTGTCGAGCACCACGTCGTCGAGGTGCGCCGGTGTGTCGACGACGATGTGGTCGTACGTCCGGCGCAGCTCCTGCAGCACCGAGCGCACGGTCGCGCGCGCAACGTGCGCGGCGCGGTCGGGGCTCGGCGGCGCGAGTAGCACGCGGACGCCCTCCGGCCCGCTGGCCATGACCTCGTGCAAGCTCTCTTGGTTGACTTCAATGTCGGCGAGGTCGTCGATGGTCTTGGCGTGCAGGTCGGTGTGCAGCATGATGCCGGCGTCGCCGTGCTGCAGATCGAGGTCGACGAGCGCGACCTTCGAATTTGCCTCCACCGCGAGCGCAACCGCGAGATTGCTGGCGAGCACCGATTTGCCCACGCCACCCTTGCCCGAGTGCACCACGAACACCTCGCCGCGCACCTCTCCGGCGGCGCGTGGACTGCGCGGCGTCACGTCGTGGATCGGCTCGGGAGCTGACGGCTGCGGTGCGACCTCGGTGGTCTCCGGCGTCAGCTCCGCGTCGTTCGCTGTGCGGATGGCGGCGACCAGCTCGGCGCCGCTCGTCCCCGCGGCGATCGCGCGCACGCCGTTCGACACCACGTCCCCGTTTGCGTCAGCCGGCTTGATCACCAGTATTCGTGCGTGCGGGGCAACGGCCTCCACCACGTGCGCCAGCTCCGATTCGCCGTTCTCGGTGAGCCCGGCGCCGAGGAGTACGACATCCGGCTGGCGCAGCCGCGCCTCGTCGACCAACTCCGCCGGCTCGCGCGCAACACCGCACACCTGCACCAGGTCCGAGAAGTCCGCGAGCTTCTCGAGGTGCTCGATGATGTGCGCGATCTGGTCGGCGATCAGCACCTGGGTCACAGGGGCGTCTGCCGGGCCGTCCTGCATGGCGGCCATCGTATGGCCGGCTCGCGCCAATCGAACACGCTGTCACGGTCCTGTTGGGGCCCAGACACACGACTGAAAAAACGAACGGGGAGCCGTCCCATTTGGACAGCTCCCCGTGACGCTCTAATGAAGTGGGAACGGCTACTGCGAGAGTCCGTTCGAGATGTTGGAGAACACGTTGTTCACCTGGTGGCCGACCACCTGCAGGATGACGATGACAACGATCGCGATGAGGACCAGGATGAGTGCGTACTCAACCATGCCCTGGCCTTCCTCATCCTTGTGCAGCTTCGACGCCATGAGCTCGCGAAGCCGGAGATACAGGTCGCTGAACATGAAGTGCGTTTACCTCCTTTTTTCGTTCTCCGGAGGAGGACGGTTCCAGCCGCTCGCCCGGGATAGTCTGCACTATGGGTCCGCACCGCGACGGCGCCCGTACTCCCGCTGCCAAGGATCGGTAACAAGCGGTCATATACGACCAGCCGTGATGCGCAACGCATGTGGCCGTGGTCCCCACATGACAAGCCCGATACGACGCGATTGCATGCCCGGCGACCGCCGTACACTTGCGCCATGACCGAGGGCGCTTGGCGCCATTCACTTCCCTTGGGCATCACCGCAAAACCGTGGCGAGAACACCTCGACGACATCCGCTTCCTCGTATTCGGCCGGGCGCTGCCCGCGGTGTTCTTCGGCTACATCGGCTACCGGGTTCTGCGCAACCTGGTCGACGGCGCGAACATCGTGTTCGCCAACGTGACGGCGATCGGTGTGCTGGCGCTCGTGCCGGTGGTCGTGTACTTCGCCTTCTGCACAATCCCCGTCGGCATCTACCTGACTCGACCGCGAGCGCGTGCGCGCGACGGACGGCTCATCGCTCGTGCGGCTGGCCTGGTGGGCACGACGCTGCTGTTGTGGCTCGGAATCCTCGGTGGTCCCGTGCTCTACGAGACGCCGGTCGCGCTCTTCGTCGTCGACAGCGTGCTCACCACGCTCGCGTTCATCGTGGCCATCTGGGGCCTGCTGACGCTGCGCCGCAACCTCAGCATCATGCCGGAGGCGCGCCGGCTGGTCACGGCGGGCCCGTACCGCTTCGTGCGGCATCCGCTGTACGCCACGGAGATTCTCACGGCTCTGGCACTGGTCAGCGCGCACCCGACGCTGTGGGCCGTGGTCGGGGTCGTCCCGTTCGCAGCGCTGCAGCTGCTGCGCGCGCGTTTCGAGGAACGGCTCCTGCGCGGCACGTTCGCGGAGTATCACAGCTATGCCGAGCGCACACGCCGCATGGTGCCGGCGATCTGGTGACTGAACGATGGTGATGGAAGCGATGCCCAACCGCGAGAACGAGCTCGCGCTCCCCGGCAGCGAGGAGGCGGTTCGCCATGACGCCGCACTGCACCGCGCGGGCACGCTGGCATGCACCGAGGCGGGGTGCACGGCAACCACGGGCATCGCGTGCGCGTACATCGACCGGCGCAGGCATCACTGCGAGACGGCCTGGTGTCCAGCACACCGGCTGGTGATCGGTGAGGCCGTGTACTGCCGCCGCCACGCCGGCGTCGTGAGCGCGATCAGCAACGACGAGCCCGTGCCGACGACCGCACTCCCAGATCTCGACAATCGCGCACCGTCACTGGTTGCATGGATGACCCGTGCGCTCGACGGCGATGTCTGGGCCGCGTTGCTCGGGGAGCTCGGCAGCGAGACCGGCGGCCAGCTCGTCGCCGATCCGGTGACGCTGGTGTTCTACGGTATCGAACGCCGGCGCGCCTGGGAGCGCTGCTGGAAGCTCGTGACTCACACCGGTGTCGCCCGCCGCGTCAGCATCCTCGTCGAGGAGAACGACGACGCCACCGTGATGGTCAAGGTCGGCAGCAAGGTGGTGGACAGCGCCGTGCCGCCGTGGATCGAACACCGTCGCAACCACGAGAGCGTCAACGACGATAACGACGCGCTCGAGCGCTCCGCATTCAACGAACGGCTGATGGCCAGGATCCGCGCCGAGCTCAGAGCGGAGCAGGATCGCGAACGCAATGGGTGGCAGCTGTGAGGCCGTGCGTCCTTGTCGTGGACGACGATCCGCGACTGCTGCAGATCATCGAGATGTACCTCAAGCTCGAGGGCTACGGCGTCGTGACTGCGGAGAACGGCGCTGAGGCGCTGGCCCAGCTGGCCGCGCAGTCGATCGCACTCGTGATCCTCGACATCATGATGCCCGGTCTCGACGGCATCGAGGTGTGCAAGCTGGTGCGCGCCGACCCGGCCACGACGGCGATCCCCATCGTCATCTGCTCAGCACTCTCCGGGGACGAGGACGTCCGGCGTGCGCGCGATGCCGGTGCGTCGCACATGATCTGCAAGCCGTTCAACCTCGTCGGGTTGGGGGCAGTCGTGCGCTCCTTCCTCGGCGTGGTCGAGACGGCAACCGCCGACGTTTAGGGAGCGGCCCGCTCTTAGAAGCCCGGAATGGGCTCGAGCTGGGTGCCTTCGACGAGATGCGTGCTCAGGTCGGTGGGCAGCACGAGCGCGAACACCGATTGCGCCTCGGGCGTGGCCCGCACCACCTGGCCGGACAGCACGGCGGACCTGATGTCCGACGCCGTGGTACCGCGCCCCACAGGGACGTTGCTACCGGCGCTGTTCGGCACCGCCGCCACCGCGAGCGCGACGAGGAAGAGCACGAGCGACTGTGACACGCCGACGATCACGCCGGCGACGCTACCGGTGACCCGGTCGAACGCGAAGTACACAACCTTCTGCAGCTTTTCGTCGAACGCCCACCCAAGGCCCTCGAAGATGAGCTCCACGAAGGCGACGACACCGACGAACATCCACGCATTGGCGTAAAGGCTGTGGGGTGCGAACGTCGACGCGAGCCCATTGCCGATGTTCGTTGCCGCGAGCACGCCGACGTAGAGGCCCGCGAACGCGACAATCCTGCGGAGGAATCCCAGCTTCCAGCCCAGGTACACGTTGATGCCCACGAGCAGCAGCAGCAGAACGTCCGCGGTGAACTGTCCCAGGGTGCCGTCGATGAACGCCAGGGTGTACGTCACCTCGGTGTCTCCTAGTGACCGCCGCCCATCGTGTGGGCAACTTCAACGATTGCCGGTCCGAGCAGCACGATGAACAGTGTCGGGAAGATGCAACCCACCATCGGGAAGAGCATCTTCAGCGGCGCCTTCTGACCCTGCTCCTCGGCGCGCTGACGGCGCCGGCGGCGGATCTCCTCGGATTGGATGCGCAGCACGTTGGCGATGCCGACGCCGAGCTGCTCCGACTGCACAACGGCCTGCACGAAGTTGGTGAGCTCCTCGACCTTGCAGCGACGGGCCATGTCCTCGAGCGCCTCGATACGCGGCCGTCCCAGGCGCACCTCGTTGAGCACCTGCGTGACCTCCGCGGTCAGTGCGTTGTGGTACTTCTCCGACACGCGCGTCAGAGCCGCATCGAAGCTCAGCCCCGCCTCCACGCTGATGGTAAGCAGGTCGAGCGCGCTCGGCATCGCCAGCAGGATCTGCTTCTTGCGCTTCTTGATCTTGCTGCTCAGCAGCATCTGCGGGATCAGGTAGCCGAGGACACCGCCGCCCACGGGGCCGAGCAGGAACATCGGCATCTGCATCGCCGCCAGGATCGCGAGACCGAATCCGATCACGGTGCAGAGCAGCAACGACAGCAGACGCAGCAGCCAGAACGCGCTCGCGGTCATGCCCCACGGCCTGCCGGCGAGGTTGATCTGCTCCTGCAGGGCGTCGAGGCTGCCGGCGCGAACGAACTTCGTGACGAAGGAACCGAGCTTGTCCAGCGTCGGGCGGATCGCGCGCTCGAAGAACGGCAGTGAGAGCTCGACCTCGCTGAGGGTCGTCGGCATGCGGCCCATCTCGGTGAACTGCGCGAGACGTGCCTCGAGCAGATCGGCCGGCTTGGCCGACATCGACACCGTGAGCCCGAGCACGATGAGCAGCACACCCAGCGCCGCGACAACGCCGATGCCGATGGCAAGGAAGCTCATCGTCAGACCTCGATCTTCACGATCTTCTGGATCGCGGCAGCGCCGATGGCGACGGACACCAGGCCCATACCGATGAGCACGTGGCCGAGCGGGTCACTGAGGAACGGGCCGAAGTATCCGGGCGAGATGAGCGCCAGGATCCCTGCGAGGCCGAACGGGAGGATCGTGATGATCCATCCCGATGCCCGGGCCTGCGCGGTGATGGTGCGGATCTCGCCCTGAATGCGGATACGCTCGCGAATGGTGAACGCGATCGTGTCCAGGATCTCGGCGAGATTGCCGCCGACCACGCGCTGAATCTGCACCGCGGTCACCAGAAGGTCGAAGTCCTCTGACTTGTTGCGCTCCACCATGTGGTTGAGCGCGTCGTCGACGCTGATGCCGAGCGCGATCTCGCGTGTGGCGCGTCCGAACTCCTCGGAGATGGGCGCCGCCGCGTTCTTCGCCACCGACGACAGTGCCTGCGCGAACGAGTGCCCGGCCTTGAGCGCGTTGCTCAGAAGCAGGATCGTGTCACCCAGCTGCGCGTTGAACTTGCGCATGCGCCGGCGCTGGCGGAACTTCAGGAAGAAGCCCGAGAGGATCCAGACGACGAGGGGACAGGGGATGAAGGCGATCGGCTGCCCGTAGCGCAGTGCAACCAGAAGACCGATGAGCACACCGCCGCCGACGACGGCGAGCACCCACTCGGACGACTTCAGCTTGAGATCGGCCTTCTGCAGATCCTCGGCCAGCTTGCCGCTGTGCGAGCTGCGTGTCAGCAGCGGGTTGAGCGCGGTGGTGATCGTGTCCAGGAGATCGCGCAGGACGTTGCCCGTACGCGCCCGCTTGGGCGCAGTCGTGGCCACGGCGACTCCGCCGTACTGATTGAGGCGGCGCGCGATCTCCTCGGCCTCGCTTCGCCGTCCGCTCAGGAAGAACGCGAGGAAGGCGAGAACGGCGGAGGCGACCATCGTTGCCGCGACCAGCGACGCGAGGTTCATGACGTCAGTGGCCGAACAGGTTGTCCAGCGTGCTCGCCTGCACGGTGGTGTCTGCCGTCTGCGGGACGCTTGGTCCATCGTTGGACGGCAGGTAGTTCGGCGTGTAGCCGGCGTTGTTCGGAGCGCTCTTGCCCCATTCCGACTGCGGACGCAGCACGTACTTGAGCACTGTCTGATGTCCCTGGCCGGTGATCAGCCCGGTGAGCAGCTCGGCCTGGCTGCGCGCGACCTGGACGATGTACACGCCGGGGTTCCCGCTCGACCCCGAGGTGCCGGTGCGCAGCACGAGCAGGTCCTGGAAGGAGAAGCGCGTGCCCAGCTGGCTGTTCTGGTCCTCGAGCACGAGGATGTCGATGTGGTCGCCGGGCTGGATGTAGAAGCCCACGGCGGCCAGATCGGGTGTCACGTTGTTCTGCTGCAGCGTGGTCGCGCCCTGCGGCAGCGCACCGGCTGCGGGAATTGCCAGCGCCACGAAGCCCTTTGGCAGCGTTGCCTCGATCGACACCGGCACCGGTGTGCCGTTGGCGCTCGTGGTCGTCGCCAGCGGTGATGCATTGAAGAACGCCGGAACCATCGCGTCGTTCTTGCCGACGGCGATGCTCGTTGTCTTGCCCGCGACGGCGCTCGTCACGGTGTACGCGTCCGACGGAACCGCGGTGCTGGGCAGGTCGACGGTGCTGAGCAGATCGGCTGTGATCGTCGTCCCCGCCGGGATGGCGTCCTTGGCAACAACGACGCTGACGGTCGGGCCCGAGCTCTGATGCAGTGCGAAGAGGACGCCGCCAAAGGCAAGCGCCGCAAGGACGATCCCCAGTAGGAGGAACACCCGGTTATTGGGTTTGCTTGCCTGAATCGACACCTGTTCTCCTCACGAGGTTGGTTGCTTGGGGGGAGTTCACGGAACCCGACGGATCACAAATCGCGAGCGGTTGTTGCGATTGATCGGATCGAGTGTGACCCAGCATCTGCAGAGCCGGATCGCCAATCGGTAACGAAGGGATCGCATCCCGTTCGGCGTCGATCACACGGAGTGTGACGACGCGGCGAGCCACACTTTCGGGTGTCAGTCCTCGAACTGTCCCGTGCTGTTTGCGCGCATTAGCGTCGCGAGGATGTCATCGCGATACGGCGCGATGGTCGCGATCTTGCGGTACAGCCGCAACGCGCCACGCGTGTCGCCGCGCATGCGATGCAGTCGCGCGACGCGGTCGAGGTAGGTGACGGCGAGGTCGATGTCACGGTCGTCGAGGCACACGTCCGCAAGCCGCAGCAGCGGCGCCTCGAAGTCCGGGTCGGCGCGCGATGCGGCGATGTAGCAGCTGAGCGCGGCGTTGCCCTTGCCCAGCGCGCGGCAGCGGTCGCCCGCGTCGAGCGCGAGCTCGGCGACCACGCGGCCGCCGACGTCGCCGGCGAGCTTCTGCACCAGGCTGGCGGCCTCGTCGCAGCGGCGGCGGCGCAGCCGATCGTTGATCTCGTCGCGCGCCGCGCTCACCTTGGGATCGAGATCGAGCCCGTGACCCTGGGTCACCTCCTCGGCGTCCAGTAGTGCGGCGAGCTCGTCCGCCCTGACGCCGGGCTCCGCGGGGATCGGCTCCTTCACGCTGCTGCGCACATGCCAGCCGCGAGGCAGCTGTTCGTCGTCATCCTCGACGGTCGGGGGAGCGGGCCAGGCCCGAAGTGGTGCCTCGGCCGGCCGGGGGATCTCTACCGGCGGCGCTGCCGCCTCGAGCGGCGCTGCCGCTTCGACCGGCGCTGCCGGACTCGCAGGGCCGGCCCCGGCAGCGGCCCACTGTTCCAGGGCAGGGCGGTCGATGCTGCTGGGTGGGGCCGGAGCGGGGGCGCTGACGAAGTCCTCGTACTCCGTGAGATGGAATCCGTCGTGCGGCGCCTCGGGGACGTGTGTGGCCTCGGCCGGGACAGGCATCGCCGGTGGATCGGCCGGTCCCGTCCACCAGTCCGGCGAGCGCGGCCCCGACGCCTCGTCGGGCTCGTCCGCCGGCGCTTCGGGAGGCTCCTCAGCCTCAGGTGATGCCGCTCCTCCGCGATGGAAGAGCCGGAAGCGCGATCGACGTGCCGGCTCGCCGAGGGGCTCTGCGTCGTCGGCCGCCTCGGTGATCCAGTCGAGCAGCGCCTCGGCGACCGGTTCCGGTTCCAGTTCCGGTTCCGGCTCCGGCTCCTCGTCCTCGACGACCGGCACGGGCTGCCGCGATGCGAGCTCCGCCACCTCCTCGGCGCCGATGAGGCGGCTGCTATCGATCTCGATGTCGACCGCGGCCTCAGCGGCTTCTGTCTCCTCGGGGGTGAGCGCGTCGAGGGACAGCAGGTACTCATACACAGCGCGCTGCATGGCACGGCTGAGCAGCCGCGACGCGTCCGCGCCCCCCTGCCGTGCAGCGAACCCGATGATCTCCCGCACCGTTTCGAGCAGCGACTGCTCGTCGAGGCGGTTGTCGCGCACGGCGGTCGCGAACCGCGTCTCCATGCTGGCTCGCACCTCGGGGAGGTTCGGCGTGATCTCGGCGACGGCGTCCTCCCAGCCGCGATGGAGGACGTCGACGTTGCTCATGGCAAGAGACATCGGCGCTGATGGCATTGTCAGAAGAGCCGGCCGCGGTCTCTGGCACTATGGAGCAACGAATCTGTCACCCATCGGCGAACAGGAGAGGTCGGTGCCGGCGATCGTCGTGGAGGATCTGCGCAAGTCGTACGGCCCCACCGAGGCCGTCCGGGGTGTCAGCTTCACCGTCGAGACGGGTGAGGTGTTCGGTCTGCTCGGCCCCAACGGCGCGGGCAAGACGACGATCATCGAGATCCTCGAGGGCTACCGCACGCGCAGCGCGGGCACCGTGACCGTGCTCGGCGTCGACCCGGTGCATGGCGGGAGGAGCCTGCACCAGCGCGTCGGGCTCGTGCTCCAGGAGACGGCGGTGGCGCCCCAGCTCAGCGTCACGGAGCTGCTCGATCTGTTCGGCGGCTACTACCCGGCGCCGCTCGCAACCGCGGACGTGCTCGCGCTGACCGGGCTCACCGAGAAGGCGCACGCCCGCCTTCGCACCCTGTCGGGCGGGCAGCAGCGACGCCTTGACGTGGCGCTCGGCCTCGTGGGCAACCCCGAGCTCATCTTCCTCGACGAGCCGACCACCGGCTTCGACCCCTCGGCCCGCCGCGGCGCGTGGGAGCTGGTGCGCAACATGCGCTCGCTGGGCAAGACGATCGTTCTCACGACGCATTACATGGACGAGGCGCAGAACCTTGCCGACCGGATCTGCGTCATCGCCGCCGGACAGGTCATCGCTCAGGGAACGCCCGACACGCTGCGCGGCGCCGGCGAACACCGGACGTTCATCCGGTTCGCCGCCGATGGGATTGACGTTGCCGGACTGCCGCTGAAGGCGCGCCTGGACGATGGCCTCGTCACCATCGAGACGACGGCACCGACGCGAGCGGTGCACGAGCTCACGGGCTGGGCGCTCGAGCACGAGGTCGAACTGGAGGGCCTCGAGGTGAGCCGGCCGTCGCTCGAGGACGTGTACCTGGAGCTCACCAGTGACGAATGACGCCGCGGTGCTGGGCCGCCAGCTCGGCTACGAGCAGAAGATCTTCTGGCGCACTCCCGCTGCGGCGTTCTTCGCCTTCATCTTCCCGATCATCTTTCTGGTCGTGTTCGCGACGCTGTTCAAGGGCCAGACCGCGCACGTGGGTGACGTCAAGGTCTCATGGAACGACTACTACATTCCGTCGCTCATCACCTTCGGCGTCATCGGAGCCTCGTTCACCAACATCGCCATCTCGCTCGCCATACGCCGGGACAACGGCGTGCTCAAACTCTTCCGGGGAACGCCGCTGCCGCCGTCGATGTTCCTCGTCGCTGTGGTGCTTTCGTCGCTCATCGTGGCCGCCATCCTCACCGTGCTCACCATCGTGTTCGGCATCTTCGTCTACGGGGTGCACGTGCCTGAGCACATCGGCGCCCTCGCCCTGACGCTGGCGGTGGGCGCCGGCACCTTCTGCGCGCTCGGACTGGCGATGACGGTGGTCATCCCCAACGCCGAGGCCGCGCCCGCGATCATCAACGGCGTGCTGCTGCCGGTGGTCTTCATCTCGGGGACGTTCTTCCCGGTCGATCCGTCGTCGGTTTTAGCCAAGATCGCCGAATACTTTCCGGTGCGCCACTTCATCACGTCGATGTTCAACGCGTTCGACCCGGCTCACGTGTCGTCAACGGGCTTTTCGGGCAACGACCTGATCGTCATGGCCGCGTGGGGACTCGTGGCGCTGTTCGTCGCGGTGCGCCGGTTCCGCTGGGAGCCGCGCCGTACCTGACGGTCGTGGCCGCGGTCTCGCGGCGTTCGCGGCCGCCGCAGTGGTACTGGTGTCGTGCGGCGATTCCAGCGCGGCGCGTTTCACCGCTGACGCGTCGCGGTACCTGCTCACGATCGACCAGCTCGAGTCGTCCGACTTCACCGTCGACCAGGCGGCGGCGCCCGTGACGGCCACCACTCTCGCCGGCAACGACTCCAAGACCGCGCTCGACCTGGACCTCTACGGGCTCGCCGGCGCGGCGAGCGTCACGTACGCCAGGACGATCGACTTCGCCACGTCGAACGGGCCGATCGAGGTGATCGACACCCTGTCCCGCTTCGCGACCAACGACGGCGCGCACTCCTGGTTCGCGCTGGAGACGAAGCATCGCGACGGCGAGTCGGGCGAGGCGCCGGTGTCCGCTGGGGCGCTTGGCGACGAGGCGCATGCGGACAGCAACCTCGCCACGACAGCGGACGGTCTGCAAGCCGTTCAGGTGTCGCTGGAGTGGCGGGTCGCCAACGTCGTGGTGCTCCTTCAGGTGCGGGGACGCTACGGGGGGACGCGGCTGGACGACGCCCTCACGCTTGCGCATCGGCAGACGTCGACGCAGCTGCGGTGACTCACCGCCGCTCGATCTATGCTGCGGCGTCATGGATGAGACGCCGGCCTATGCGCTGCGGCTGAGCGAGCCGGAGCGCAGCCGCTACCGGCAGATGGCGTCGCGCGCGCGCGATGCCGAGGGCGAGCAGTGGCGGCAGTACGGCATCGTGCCGGGTGCCGCGGTCGCCGACATCGGCTGCGGGCCCGGAGCGGTGCTCGTACAGCTGGCCGAGCTCGTGGCGCCGGGGGGCCACGTGGTCGGCGTCGAGCCCGACCCCGCGGCACGGGCCGCCGCCATCGAGGAGATCGCGGCCACCGGCGTCGCGAACGCGACCGTGGTCGAGGGCGTCGGGACGGCCACGACGCTGGAGCCAGCCACGTTCGACGTGGTGATGATCCGCCATGTCCTGTTCCACGTCGGTGGCCAGGTCGCGGCGGTGCTCAGCCACGCCGCGTCCCTGCTCCGTCCCGGCGGGCACCTGTACGTGGTCGACACGGACAGCACCGCGGTGCGACTGAGCGTCGACGACGCCGACTGGATCGAACAGATGGATCGGTACCGCGCCTTTCAGCGTGGCCGCGGCAACAACGTCGACATCGGGCCGCGCCTTGGACCGCTGCTCGCCGCTGCGCGCCTCGAGGTCGTCGAACAGCGCGGCTACGTCAGCACGATACCCGCACAGCTGCTCATCTATGGCGGACCGGCAGTCGCCGCTCGAGGCGAGATGATGGCTGCCGGACTGATCACCGACGACGACTCGCGGCGGTACGACGACGCGGCGGCGCGGGTTGCCTCGACCCCAGCTGCGGTGGTGTTCACGCCCTTCTACGCAGCGGTGGGACGCCGGGCCTGAGCATTCAGTCCTGGCGCAGGGCCGTCAGCACCGAGATCGACGCCGCGCTCCGGGCCGGCGCCAGGGCGGCGAGCACCGCGGCAACGACGACGGAGACGATGAGCACGATCGCGATCACGCCCGGGAAGTTGAACAGCGGCGTGAAGCCCTGCGAGGAGCTCACGTGCAGCATCGGCAGGGCGACGATGCACCCGGCCGCCACACCGACGAGCGATGCGGCCACCGCCAGCAGGCCTGCCTCGGAGAGCGCGAGCCGCAGCGCCTGACCGCGACTGAGGCCCACTGCGCGCAGCAGGGCGAGCTCGCGCGTTCGCTGCCGCGCGTTCACGACCAGTGTGTTCACCAACGCAAGCATGGCGATGAGGACAGACACGATCGCGAGTGCGAGCAGCACACCGACCGAGTGCTGCAGCGCGTCGCGTGCACTCTGCTGGATCGTGCTCACCGGCACCGCCTGCGTGCCGTAGTCAGCCGCGATGCGGCTGACGCTCTGCGGCGATCCCTGCGACACCACGATGAGATCGTCGAAGCCGGCTGCGGTGTTGCCGAAATACGTCTTCGCAATGTCGCTGCCCATGACGAGCGCTTCACCGCCGTCGCCGGCGGGGAAGGCATGCGACACGATGCCGGCGATCGTGAAGTACACGACACCCTTCTCCGTCGTGGCGATGGGCAGCTCCGACCCGACCTGCCACCCCGACGCGCTTGCGAGCTGTTGCGGGGCCAGTACGGCCGGGCCGCTCGCAAGCGACGAGAATGCGGTGTCGCGATCGCCCGCGACGAAGTCGAATCCGCCGCGCTTGTTGTAGAGCGACGAGTCGATCGCAGCGATGGCAGTCGACCTGCCGCCGACGGATTCGGTGAAGATGCGCAGCTCGCTTGCGAGCTGCACGGTGTTGCTCTTGACGATCGCGGTGGCGATGGCATCGCGCTGCGTCACCGGGCTCGTGATCACGGTGTCGCCGACGAAGAGGCTCGACACCCACGAGTCGCTTGCGCTGAGCGCGCCGGCGACGAGCGAGCTCACCGCCACGGCGGTGGCGACACTCACGGTGAGCCCAGCCGCGGTCAGGGCCGTGCGGTTGGGACTGCGCCGCAGCCCATCGGCGACGGTGGGCGCCGTGGGCAGGATCGGGGAGACGAGCGCTGCGATCCCGCGTGCGATTTGCGGGATGAGGGCAGGCAGTGCGAGCACGGTGCCGAGCAGGAACAGCGCCACGCCAAGCGCGATCACGCCACTGCTCGTCGCGGCGAAGCAGATCGCGCCGATGATCACCGCGAGCAGCGCCGCCCCCAGCAGCGCGCCGCGCGTTCGCTGCCGCTCGGCGGCAGGCTGGAAGCGGAGTGCGGCGAGGACCGGAGTGCGACCGGCGATCGCGGCCGGCACCAACGCGCCAAGCACCGCGGAACCGAACCCGGCGAGGATTGCCGCGAGGATCTCGCCGGCGCCGGGGGAGAAGAGGGGGGCGGGAAGATCACTCGGCGCGTAGTGCGAGACCAGGACTGAGCCGAGCAGGATGCCGAGCCCCGCGCCGATCGGAATCCCCGCTGCAGCAACCACGATCGCTTCGACTGCGAACAGGCGGAAGACCTGGCCTGACGACGCGCCCGCTGCGCGTAGCAGTCCGATCTCGCGCCGCCGCTCGAGCATTGCCAGCGCAACGCTGTTCGCGGTGACGGCGGCGCCGATGATCACGCTCAGGAGCGTCGCCAGCACGAGCAGCGGGCGCAGGTCTGCGAGCGGACCGGTTGCCGTGCCACGCGGATCGACCGTCGTCACCGACGATCCGACCGAAGTCTGCACCTCGTTCGCGACCGTCGACGCTGTTGTATTCGCCTGCAGGCGCAGCGACACCATCGGCGTCTGCACGCCGAGCTTGAAGCTCCCGAGCATCGCGGCGTTGTCGGCGAACACGGCGGTGCGCGTGAACGCCGGCCCGGCCGACGTGCCGGATGTCAGCCCCAGGATCGTGTACACGTCGGGACCCGTCGCGGTGATCAGTTGCAGCTTGTCGCCGACCTTGAGCGGCGCTTTCGGCGCGGTGATCGCGGCCGCCACCCCCTGATCGATCGCGACGCCCGTGGTGTCGCCGTTGCGAGGCAGCCGTCCGCTGACGACGGTGACCGGTCGCAGGGCTGCGCTGCCGTCCTGCAAGCCGACGAGCGTGACGGTCAGACCCTGCAGCCCGCTGCCTGCGGGTCCTGCGACCACGCGCTTCTCGTACAGCGGGGCAGCCTGCGTGACTCCGTGCAGGGATGCGAGCTTGGTGACCTGCGCCTGCGTGAAGTTGGAGCCGGCGTTGGCCCGAACGTCGAGGGACGACGACCCGGCGGCCGCCTGTTGCGCGGCGCGCGCCTGGGAGTCGAGGCCGTCGAGTGTGAGCTGCACACCGAGCACGGCTGCGATGCCGAGCGCCACAGCGATGGCGGTGAGCACGCCGCGCAGCGCGTGACCGCGGATCGACCGCCAGGCAAGCGGCCAGAGGCCGCTCATAGGCCCAGGGCTCGGAGGCGCGCGACGAGCGGCGCGGGATCCGGGATGGACTCGTCGGTGGGCGTCGGATGCTCGAGGCGCACCTCGTCGACGATTTCGCCGTCGCTCATGATGAGCACACGGTCCGCGAACGCGGCGACGCTCGCCTCATGGGTGACGACGACGGTGGTCTGATGGTCGGTGCGCGCGAGGCGAGCGAGGAGGCTCATGACCTCGCGGCTGCTGGTCCAGTCCAGGTTGCCGGTCGGCTCATCGGCAAGGAGGAGCGCCGGCGCGGCCACGAGTGCGCGCGCGATCGCGACTCGCTGCTGCTCGCCACCCGAGATCTGCTCCGGTCCGTGGCCCTGAAGTCCGCGAAGGTTGAGCTGGCTCATCACCGCCCGCACGCGGTCCTCGATGGTGCGCCGGCTGATGCGCGAACCGCCGAGCTGCAGCGGCGACTCATTGCGCAGCCGCAGCGGCAGGGCGACGTTCTCGGCCGCGGTGAGCGACGGCAGGAGGTTGTACGACTGGAAGACGAAGCCGATGCGGTCGCGGCGGAAGGCGGAGCGCCGCGTGTCACCGAGCGTGTACAGGTCGACGCCGTCGATGCGCACCATGCCCGCGTCGGGCGGCTCGAGTCCGCCGAGCGTGTACAGCAGGGTGCTCTTGCCGCTGCCACTCGCACCCATCACCGCGACGAACTCACCATTGCGAATGCGCAGCGAGACGCCGCGCAGGACCTCACGTGGTGGGCGGCTGATGCGGTAGGTCTTGCGCAGGCCGTCGGCCTCGATCAGGTCGGCGCCCACGGCGGAAGGCGGTGGAATCGGAGTGGAAACCGACACGCTGTTCTCCTAGGAGATGAGGAACGAGGTGAGCACGGATTCGACCGTGCTGGGCAGAAGCCCGGGATAGACGTACGTGGGAGGCGCTGTCGCGTTCGCCGGCAGCAGTGACGCCGGCACGGGCGTCGGAGTCGGCGTGGGAGTCGGCGCCGGCGTGGGCGCCGGCGTCACGACAGGCGTCTGGTCGGGGGTCGGCGGCGCGGGCGAGTTGCGCGGTGGCTGCGGGTTGTTCGGCGGGGGCGGCGGTGGGGGTGGCGGCGGCGGCGGTGCCGCGGCGAGCTGTGCGAACTCCTCCGAATACATCCACACGTTCGTGCACGGGCTGCCGCATCCCGGATCACCCGACCACGTCGAGGCGAACGCTGAGCCGACGCCGAGGTCGGTATAGCTGCCGTTGAGGATGTTGTCGCGATGGTCCGGGCTGTTCATGAACGCGGTGTTCACGATGCCGGCGGCGCCGACGCCGTCGGAGTCGTTGTTGACCCAGCCGATGTTCTCGCCGGCCGACTGGTAGCTGACGCCGAACGCCTGCATCATCGGCCACACGTAGGTGCCGCAGCCGGCGATGATGTGCGAGAAGTAGTTGCGCTGCATCATGTCGAGCGAGCGCCCGTGCACCGTGATGCCGCCGCAGTTGTAGCCGCCGTTCTCACCGACCGTCTGCAGCGCGCCGTTGAAGTTCACGGAGCCGACGCCGTTACTGGCGCGATCCTGGTTCGTCAGCGAGAACAGTGTCGAATCGGCGCCACCGTCGGCGCTCGCCAGAGTCGGTGTGTGCAGCACCCAGACGGTGCCGAGCGCGCACAGCACGGTCCCGGCTGTCCCGAACAGCGTTTGGCGCCAGTTGCGCCGAAACCAGGACGGCGGCGTGGGTTCGAGGCTCTCCTCATCGGCTGCGCGTACGGTTGCCGCAGTTCGAGAGAGCTCCTCCCATGCGGTGCCCGTCAGCCGCTTCATGCGTGATCCTCGTTGCGAGTTCTGCCGATCGTCGCCACCCGTTGTAACCGCGGTCGGATACGGTCCGATCGCGTTTCGACAGATTCGTTGCAGCACGCTGAGGCTCCCGATACAACGGCTCGCTAGCCTGCAAGTCGGCCTCATGTCTCTTCTCGATCGCGTGCAACGCCGGGCCGAAGAGTCCGGAACGTCGATCCGCCCGCAGGTGCCGGCGCCGTCTCCGGCGCCACCCGCCGCGGACGCGCCTGTCCCCACG
>JBOHUE010000139.1:0-42663 GCA_050734185.1 Candidatus Dormibacteria bacterium
GATCGAGCTTGATCACCTTCACGCGCACCTCGTCGCCCACTGCGAGGACATCGGTGACGTTGTTGATACGGTCCCACGAGAGTTCGCTGATGTGGATAAGTCCGTCAGCGCCGCCGAGGTTGACGAAGGCGCCGTAGGAAGTGATTCCACTCACCTTTCCGGTGACGACATCGCCGACCTGCAGCTTCTCGAACAGTTCCTCGCGCTGCCGCGCGCGGTCCTCGTCCTGTGCGGCGCGCTGCGACACGATGAGTCGGTTGCGCTTGCGGTTGACCTCGAGGATCTTCACGGGAATCTTCGTGCCGACGAGCTCCATCAGGTTGCCCGAGAACTGTCGTGCCACCTGGCTCGAGGGCAGGAAACCGCGCAGCCCCATGATGTTGACGATGAGTCCGCCCTTGTTCTGTTCGCGAACCTCGGCATCGAGAATCTCGCCCTCGGATTCCTTCTGCGCAACGGCCTGCCAGATGCCTTCGGCCCGGGCCTTGCGCAGGCTGAGGACGACATTGCCCTTCTCGTCCTCGGGCTGAATGATGTAGACCTTGACCTCGTCCCCGGCCGTCAGCGTGACCGGCTGCTCACCGCGAGCTGAGAGTTCGCGGTTGGAGATGATCCCCTCGCTCTTCGCGCCAATGTCGACCAGCACCTCGTCGGGATCGACGCGGACGACCACGCCGTCAACGATGTCGCCGTGCGCCAGGGCGCGGATCGAGTTGGTGTCCTCCCTGAGGAGTTCCTCCATGGTGAGCCGTTCTGGCTCAGCAGCAATGGTCGAAGTCAAAGGTCTCCTTTCTGTCTCTGTGTCGTGCTCGCCGAAGCGAGACGCCGGCGATGCCGGCCTGCGGAATGCGGTCCGCATATTGGTCGCACCTGGGGCCGTATGGACGCGTTTGCGCCAATGCCACTGCGATATTTGGAGTGTACCACCGCTCCGGTTAACCCCAAGCGGGGCCGAGAGCTTGCGTTTCGAAGCAATTGTCGCGCTTGGTGCCGGCCATCGGCATTTCGTTGCAGCGCGGAACCGCGCACGCGACAGGCAGGTGGTTGGTGCGTCGCAAGCACCTGCCAGTCTGCTCCCTGCGATGCGAGTCACCATCACCTGCGAGGACTGCGGACAGCGGCACCGGCTCGAGCGGCGGGTCACCGAACCCGGTCCGATCTGGATCATCTGCCACAACTGCGAGCTGCCGTTGCAGGCGACACTGGACGGGCCCATCTCCCCCGAGCCCGCGACACTCCCCTCCCAGCTCGGCGGCTGGAATGGGGTTCTCGACTTCTCCAGCGCCGCCTAACGGCACGTCAGGGGTGCGGCCCTAGGGCCGGCACCCCTGGCGCGTTCCCGGGGACGTGGACTACGCTGTCCGTCGTGGCGTCGACCACCGCCCCTGCGCCGGTCAAGGACCCGGAGAAACGCGAACAGACCGGACGTGAGTTCGGCTGGAACGTGATCGTGTGGAACGATCCGATTACGCTGATGTCCTACGTGGTGCTCGTGTTTCGTCGCCTGTTCGGCTACGACCACGAGACCGCGACCAAGCTGATGCTCCAGGTGCATCACGAGGGACGGGCAGTGGTCGCGACGCAGCCGCGCGAGCAGGCTGAGGTATCAGTGTCGCGGCTGCACGCATTCGGCCTGCAGGCGACGCTCGCGCGTCCTTGACGCTGTAACTCGATGGCGCAGGTACAGCGGCGCCGCGGCCGCATCCAGGTGCATCTCGACGCCAACGAACGCGCCGCGCTGAGCAACACCATCGAGCGGCTGCAGCCGCACACCCGCGACAACTCCCAGGCGGCATACGACGAAGAGGACTTCCAGGGCGAGTACGCTCGCTGGGTCTCACCCGAGCTCGAGCGCGAGCGTGACGAGGACATCACGCTCGTCCACGACGGGCTCGGGGCCGGTGAGGACACGCTCCCGCTGACCGAGGTGCAGGCGATGGCGTGGCTCCGAGCCTTCAACCACCTGCGGCTCGCCGCCGGGCGGGTCATCGGCGTGGAGGGCGACGGCTGGGAGGAACGCGCCGATCCCGCCATGCGCGCCACACCCGAGTTCGGGGTGCTCCTCGCGCTGGCGTATCTGCAAGAGGAACTGGTCGCGGCGCTCGAGTCCTGAGCGGCGACGATGGCTCGCCACCGTCGTCATTGCAGACACGGGCCGCTTGCAGCGCTGGAGCCCTGAGCTGCGGCGACGACTCGCCACCGCCGTCCTTGCGGACACGCGGTCGGGCCGCTCGCAGCGTCGAGCCTCCTGGTCGCACGAGTACGGGGAGCGGCCCGCCGCTCAGCACTCGGCGCGCACTGTGCTCCGAGGTGACGTTGCGCGCCTCCGTGATGGTCCGCTGCGAACGGGGTAGCGAGCCATCGTGGGGCTCAGGACTCCGCGCCGCAAACTATCGCCAGCAAACGAGGTAGCGAGCCATCGACGGGCTCAGGAATCCGCGCGGCAACCAGCTGCTGGCGACCGAGGTCGTCGCGACTCACCAAATAGAGCCTCCCGCCGCACTCGCGGCAGAAGCGCCCACACGGCAAGAGCGCGTACTCGCAAGCGCGCGGCCACCGTGATCGATCTGAGCGTCGGGGAACGGCCCTACGGAGTTGGTCGAGTCGCGAAGACATGACGCCGACAACCTCATGCCTAGGGCCCCGATTTCTAGCTGGCCACGAGTGCGGACTTCTCGTCACCGCCGTCCCTTGCGGACAGTCGGTTCGCGCTGCTCGCCGAGCGCGGGGGACAAGGATGCTCGACCTTCGCTAGCGGCCGGTCGCACCGCGGATTACTGAGCAGCGACGATGGCTCGCCACCTCGTTCGCAGCGGACCATCACGGAGGCGCGCGACGTCACCTCGGAGCACGGTGCGCGCCGAGTGCTGAGCGGCGGGCCGCTCCCCGTACTCAAGCGACCAGGATGCTCGACGCCGCGAGCGGCCCGACCGCGTGTCCGCAAGGACGACGGTGGCGAGCAATCGCAACTGCTCAGGACTCCCCCGCCGCGACCTGCCCCTAGCGAACGGGATCCTCGCCGCTCATCAGATAGAGCTTGCCGCCGCAGTCGAGGCAGAAGCTCCCGTACGGCGAGTGCGCGTACTGCGGGTACTTTCCATAGCGCTTGCACCGCGGGCAGCCCGCAAGCAATGACAGGTGTCGCGTGCACCGCTCGCAGAGCGTCACCGTTCGCGGCAGCTGCACCGAGAGCACCTGCCCTGACTCGACGTCGCGGTACGTGAGCCTCGTGCGCGGCGGCGCGTGCGGCTCCGCATCGGTGTACCGCTCACAGAACACGCATGGTTCAGCCACCGCCATGACCCCGGACCGATGTCAGGTCTTGAGCAAGCCTTGGACGGAGTCGAGGTCGCCCGACGTCACCGACTGACCGATCGTGTGCGCGATGACCAGCACGTTTCCGTATGCGGCGCCGTTGTAATTGTGCTGGTGCGCCACGGTGTACTCGGCTGTCGCGTGCGCCGGCGTATCCATGAACTGCAGGTCGATCAGCGCCCCGTCGGGCGCGGTCGTATCGAGGAACGCGACCTGCTTCGCGCCCGTGTATGTCTGCGGCATGCCCGCCGTGACGCGCGTGGTCCAGCCCGCGTCCTTCATCGCCGACTGTGTGTGGCCGGCGTCGTATGTCACGTTTGCGGATGACCCGCAGGCTGTCGCGACAAGTGCCGCGACCGGCAGCACGAGGGCAATCGTGACGCGTCTCACAGGCCAGTTTCCTCCAGCGCTTCGTGGTCCATGCCGAAATGATGCCCGACCTCATGGAGGACGGTGGTGCGGATCTCCCGGTGCAGGGAGCGCAGGTCGCCGCAGACATTCTCGATGTTCAGCTGGTAGAGCTCAATCGCGTCGAACCCACCGTCGCCCAGCGCGCTGATGCCACCGTACGCCGCCGGACTCTGCATCCACAGCCCGAGCAGCTCCGGCTCCAGCCCATCGTCGCGCACCATCTCCACGGAGGGTAGCGGCCGCACAACGATCGCCGTGTTGTCGAGCAGGTCGCGAAGCTCGTCCGGGATCATCCGCAATGCCTCCCCTGCCACGCGATCGAAGCTCTCGGAGCGCAGCCGCACAGGGATCGGATAGCGACGGGGCCGCAGAGCGGCCGCGCGACGAAACGCGGCCTCCGCACGCTTCCAGGTCGCGTCATCGCGACCGTCGTACGTCCACACCCACTGCAGCGCCTGGCCCAGCCGCCACCACTCGCGATGCGACGAGGGATCGCGCTCAGTCGCCGTCGTCAGCTCGCCGACGGCGTCGCGATACCGGCCCCGCAGCAGGGCGTCGTCTGAGATCAGTAGCGCGTGACCTTCATGGAGAAGTCGAGCGCCTTGGCGGAGTGCGTCAGCGCACCGACGCTGATGAAGTCTGCGCCGGCGAGTGCGTATGCGCGCGCGTTGTTCGCCTGCACGCCACCGCTCACCTCGATCAGCGCTCGGCCCCGGATGATCTGCATCGCGTCACGCACCTGACCGCACGAAAAGTTGTCGAGGAGGATGCGCGTCGCGTGCTCGGTCAGCGCCGCCTCCAGCTCCTGGAGGTTGCTCACCTCGACGTTGATCTCCATGTCGTCGGAGTACGTCTTGCGTGCCAGACGCAGCGCGCCACCGATGCTGCCGACGAGCGCGAGGTGCGTGTCCTTGATCAGCACCGCGTCCCACAGGCCCATGCGGTGATTGACGGCGCCGCCCATGCGGGTCGCGTACTTCTCCAGGCCGCGCAGGCCAGGCGTGGTCTTGCGGGTGTCGAGAATCTTGGTCTTGGTGCCGTCGACCGCCTTGACGTACTTCGCCGTCATCGTGGCGATGCCACTCAGGTGCTGCAGGAAGTTCAGCGCCACACGCTCGCCTTTGAGGATGCCGCGGGCGGGCCCGTACAGGCGCGCCACCACGTGGTCCTCCTGCACCCTGTCGCCGTCCTTGCACTTGGAGTCGAATTGGATGCGCTCGTCAATGAGCTGAAACACGCGCTCGGTGACGCTCATCCCGGCGACGACTCCCTCTTCCTTGCACACGATCTTGCCCCTGCAGGTCATGGCGGCGGGAATGACGGACTCGCTCGTGATGTCGCCGGCGCCGACGTCTTCGGTCAGCGCGTTCTGAATGATGTTGTCGATCGTGTCGGGTGCGAGAGCCTCGGTGATGGGCTCAAATGTGACCGTCAAAACGAACTCCTCCGTCCTTCTGCATGACGAGCGTGCCACGCCATTGGTCCTTGCTTGCTGGATGATCGACGCGGAGGTGGCTGCCCCTGCTCTCCTCGCGCGCCTGTGCGGCGGTGATGATCAGCGTTGCGGTCGTCGCCGACGCGGCCAGGTGCAGCGACTCCAGCGAGTCGCGCGAGCGGGCCGCTGCGAGCACGTCCTCGCTCACAGAGTACGCCGCTTCGAGCCCTGACGCGTCGCGAACGACGCCCGCGCCCTCCCAGAGCGCGTCCCGCATGCGACGCCGCAACACTGCCGTGTCCGGTGTGTCCTCACGCAGTGGCACCCGACTGGACGCCTGCGGCTGCCTGGGGCGCCGTTCTGCGGCCCACTGCAAGGCGCTCTCGGCGGCGCGATGTGCGAACACCACCGACTCGAGCAGGCTGTTGCTCGCCAGTCGGTTCGCGCCGTGCACGCCACTGTGCGCGACCTCGCCGCACGCATACAGTCCCGCGACGGAGGTCGCCGCGTCGAGCCCGGTGCGCACGCCGCCGATGCTGTAGTGCGCCGCCGGCGCGATCGGCACCAGGTCGCGAGTGAGGTCGATGCCATATTCGACGCAGGTGCGGTGGATCGCCGGGAAGCGAATCGGCGCCGATGCGCCGAGCGGGCGGCAGTCGAGATACACGCACTCATCGCCGGTGTCTCGCAGCCGCTCCCAGATGGCGCGCGCCACCACGTCGCGCCCGGCGAGCTCGCCGTCCGCGTGCGAGTCGAAGAGAAAACGACGGCCGTCGCGATCGACGACGTGCGCACCTTCGCCGCGCACCGCCTCGCTGATGAGGAAGCGCGGTGCGCCTTGCACCGCGAGCGCCGTCGGGTGGAACTGCACGAACTCCATGCCGCACAGCTCGGCCCCTGCTGCGTACGCCAGCGAGGCTCCTTCACCGGTTGCGGAGTCGGGGTTGGTGCTGTTGCGCCACAGCCGCGCCGCGCCGCCGCTGGAAAGCACGACCGCGGCAGCGCTGAGCACAGTGCGCTGGCCTGTCTCCACGTCGACGACCTCGACCCCGGCGCAGCCGTCGGAGTCGCCCATGAGGCGCGAGACGAAGGTGCGCTCGAGGACGCGCACGCCGCTCTGCCGCACGCGGCGGATCAAAGCCGACTCGAGCTCGAGACCGGTGCCGTCGCCACGCGCGTGCACGATGCGCGGTCGCGAATGCGCAGCTTCCTTGCCGAGCTGCAGCGCGCCGTCTTCGGTGTCGAAGCTCACGCCCCACTCGATCAAGCGGCGTACGCCCGCGGGTCCGTCCTCGACCAGAGCGCGCACCGCGTCCGGATTGCACAGACCGCGACCGGCGGCGATGGTGTCGTCGTAGTGGCGCTGCGCGCTGTCGTCGGCACCCAATGCTGCGGCGATGCCGCCCTGCGCCCAACGGCTGCAGCCGTCGTCGAGGTCGCCCTTCGTCACCAGCGCAACACGGGCCTTCGGCGCAGCCTCAACAGCCGCGCAGAGACCAGCGATGCCGCTCCCGATGACCACAACATCGAGGCGCGCCGCCTCAGCGCTCACGAGTGCCAACTTCAGCCGACAACCGCTCCTTCGAGAACGCGATTGTCCTGGCCGACGTGTACGACCCTCGAGTCGAAGCGCCCCACCTCGGTCTCGTCGACGTTCGCGTAGGTGATGATGATCACTTTGTCGCCCACCGATCCGATGTGCGCCATCGCACCGTTGAGCCCGACTTCGCCCGCGATGCCCTCGATCGCATACGTGACCGCGCGTGCACCGTTGGTGAGATTCACGATGTGGACTTGCTCACCAACGACGATGTCGGCGGCACGCATCAACTCCGGTCCAATGCTGCAGGAGCCTTCGTAATCGAGATCCGTCCGTGTCACGGTGGCACGGTGGATCTTCGATCTCATGAGGATCCGCTGCATTCTTTGTGATTCGAACCGGCAGCCACGGGCACGTCGTCCACGCCAAGGCGCAAGCAATCGAGCAACCGGATGCTCTCTATTCTAGCAGCCACCAGAATTTCACTCCCAGGCCCCGCGATGCGCACATCGGTGCATCGTTCGGGTTCGACGACCGCCACGTAGTCCACATCGAGACGCGTCGTCGCGAGCGTGCGGCGCACGCACTCGATCAGGGCCGCGGCGTCACGCTCGCCTCGCTCGAACAGCTCCCCGGCCGCGCCGAGCGCCGCCGGGATCGCCAAAGCGTTGCGCCGCGCGTCATCGCCGAGATACGCGTTGCGGCTCGACAGGGCAAGGCCGTCCCGGTCCCGCACGACGGGACAGACCACAACCTCGACCCCGGTGTCCAGCTCGTCGGCAACACGCTGCACGACGGCGCACTGCTGCGCGTCCTTGGCGCCGAAGTACGCCCGGTCGGGCCGCGCAGCGATGAAGAGCTTCGACACCACGAGCGCGACCCCGTCGAAATGGCCGGGACGGTGTGCGGCCTCGAGCCGGTCGGCCAGAGGCCCGCCGACGTGAACCGTGACGGCGCCGCCCTCGGGGTACATCGCCTCGACGCTGGGAGCGAAGACGGCGTGCACGCCCTCCTGGGCAAGCATCGCCAGGTCGGCGTCCGGCTGCCGCGGGTAGCGCTCGAGATCCTCCCCCGGGCCGAATTGCACCGGGTTGACAAAGACGCTCACCGCCACGCGGTCGCAGTCGGCCAATGCCCGCCGCACGAGGCTCAGGTGACCCGCGTGCAGCGCGCCCATGGTCGGAACCAGCCCGACGGTCATCCCGGCCGCGTGGCAGCGCAGCGACCAGCGGCGCAGACCGGCCGGCGTGTCGAGCATCGAGGGGCGATCAGTGGTACGAGTGGGCATCGTCAGGGAACGTTCCATCACTGACCGCTCCGGCGAAGGCGCGGGCGGCATCGACCATCTGGTCGCCGGCGGCGGCGAACGCCTTGACGAACTTGGGCAGCGGGCCGCGCGTCCGCGAGGAGATGCCGACGGCGTCGTGGAAGACGAGCACCTGGGCGTCGCAGTCGGGCCCAGCACCGATGCCGATGGTTGGGATCGTCAGCGCCTCGGTGACCCGCGCGGCCAGCTCGCGGGGGATCCCCTCGAGGACGAGCGCAAAGGCCCCGGCCTGCTCGAGCGACTGCGCGTCGGCGAGGATCCGCGCCTGGTGCGCCTCGGTCCGGCCCTGCACGTGCAGGCCGCTCATGGCGTGCACCGACTGCGGCGTGAGCCCGAGGTGGCCCATCACGGGGACCGAGCGCCTGGTCAGATGGGCCACGACGTCGACGACCCAGTCGCCGCCCTCAACCTTGACCGCGTGCATCCCCGCCTTGAGAAAGGCGACGGCGTTGGCCGTGGCCGCGTCGCAGCCGGCGTGATACGAGCCGAAGGGCATGTCACCCACCAACAGCGCGTCGGGCGCACCGCGGGCGACCGCACGGGCGTGGTGCAGCATCTCGTCCATGGTCACCGCGACGGTGTTCGGGTAGCCGAGCACGTTGTCCGCCAGAGAGTCGCCGACAAGGATCACGGGGATCGCGGCCTCGGTGAGCAGGCGAGCGGTCGGCCAGTCGTATGCAGTCAGCATCGCGAAGCGACGGCCTTCGCGCTTCGCCTTGGCGAGGTCCGCGATCGTTGTGGACACCGCTCAGGCCACCCGGCGGCTCGGGCTCGGCTGGGCCGGCGGCTCGATGCCCAACGCCGCAACGTCGCGACCGGCGAGCCGCGCGGTCTCGCGAGCGAGGGTGCGGTAGAGCTCGAGGACGGCGGCGTCCCCGCTGAGCGCGCCAAGGTGCGCCGCGATGGCGGACGCGTCACCCCGGACGACCGGGCCGGTGAGCGCATCCGCAGGAGCCACCCGCATCGCGTTTGTGGCGGCGCCATGGAGCAGGGCCGCCAGCGCGGCGTGGGCGGAGTCGGCGTCAAGGCCGACGCCCTCCAGCACGCGCTCCGCAGCGGCAAGCAACGCCAGTGGCGCGTTGCCGGCCAGCACGGCCGCGGCGTGGTATGCGTCCAAGGCGTCCGGTGGGATCGAGATCACGTGACCACCGAGCGCGCCGACAAGGGCCTCGAGCTCGTCGTGCAAATGACCGTGGGCGTCGACCCGAAAGGCCGCACCGCGGAGAAGATCAGCGCTTTCGGGCCCCGTCAATGCCTGCAGCGGGTGCAGCACGCCGGTGGCGATACCGGTCAGTCGAGCCGCGGCCAGCGCGCCGGCGCTGAGGCGAGCCGCCGTGTGCACGAGCGCTCGTCCTGCCAGCACCGCCCCGTTCGCCGCGAGCGTCGCTCCGACACCCGGCACCGCCTCGTCCGGCACGGCAACGATGGTGATGTCGGCCGCTGTAACCGCCTTGAATGCGCTCGACACTGCGTCCGCGCCCACAAGCTCGCTGAGCCGATCTGCGTGCTCGCGCTGACGGCTGAACACGGCGGCGATGTCATAGCCCGCGTCGCGCGTCGCGACCGCGAGCGCAGAGGCGGCGCGGCCCGCGCCGATGAAGCTCAGGGTTGGTCGGCTCACGTCTCGGTCACCTCGGATCCAAGCGTTGCTCTCCGACCGCCGCCGTCGTCACGTCGTTCGGTGCGACCTCGCGGCGCTTGCGCGTCCCCGGGTCAACGACGAGCCGCGTCCACGGCAGTCGACTACGGCAGAGTGTACCCCTCCCCCGCCTTCACGGTCCGTCCGCGCCGTGGACCCACAAGGTGTTCGGGGTTGGGCGTGCACTGCGCGCACGCACCGGCATCTGGTTGGCGGCGCTTCGGCAGGCGCGGCGCACACCCAGGGGTGCGACCATCACGGAGCCGCGCCCGGTGTCCTCGGAGCATGGTGCGCGGCGAGTGCTGAGCGGCGAGCCGCTCCCTTTACGTTCCGCGTTCGTGAACAGCTGCGCGTCGAGCGGCTCGACCGCGCGTCGCACCCCTGTGGTGCGCGCCGCGCTGTCCTATGCGCCCGCTGCTTGCTGCGAATCGGCCGCGCGGCGCACGGCGTCCTGGCGGCTCTCGAGGTCCTGGACCATGCGGTCCATGTCTGCCGCATCCATCGTCTCAACCTCTATCAGTCGCTCGGCCAGCGTCTCGAGCATGACCTGGTTCTCACGCAGCACCTGCTTCGCGCGCAGGAACGCATCGGCGACGAGCTGGTGCACTTCCTGATCGATCTCGGACGCGATCTCCTCTGAGTAGTTGCGCTGCTCGCCGAGGTCACGCCCGAGGAACACCATCTCCTGGCGCTCTCCGAACGTCAGCGGCCCGAGCTTGTCGCTCATGCCCCACTCGGTGACCATCTTGCGTGCCAGGTTGGTCGCCTTGCGGATGTCGTCCGACGCGCCGGTGGTGATGTTCTCCTCGCCGAAGATCAGCTCTTCGGAACAACGGCCGCCGAGGATCTGCGCCAGCTGGTCGCTCAGCTCGGCCTTGCTGACGAGGTACCGATCCTCCGTGGGCAGACTCATCGTCCACCCGAGCGCCTGGCCGCGGCTGACGATCGTGATCTTGTGCACCGGATCGGTATGCTCGAGCAGCCTACCGACAAGCGCATGTCCCATCTCGTGGAACGCGATGGTCCGCTTCTCCTTGTCGCTGATCATGCGGCTGCGCCGCTCCGGACCCGCGATGACGCGCGCGATCGACTCCTCGAGGTCGTGCATCGTGATGACCTTGCGGTTCGCCCGCGCGGCAAGAATCGCCGCCTCGTTGATCAGGTTCGAGAGGTCGGCCCCACTGAAGCCCGGCGTCTGCTTCCCGAGAACTTCGAGATCCACCGAGGCGTCGAGAGGCTTGTTGCGCGCGTGCACCTCAAGGATTGCGCGACGGCCGCGGATGTCGGGACGGTCGAGCATCACGTGCCGGTCAAAACGACCCGGCCGCAGAAGTGCGGGATCGAGGACGTCGGGACGGTTGGTTGCGGCGATGACGATGACGTGCGTGCTGGTCTCGAAGCCATCCATCTCGACGAGCAACTGGTTGAGCGTCTGCTCGCGCTCGTCGTGACCACCGCCGAGTCCAGCACCGCGCTGACGGCCGACGGCGTCGATCTCGTCGACGAACACGATGCACGGCGAGTTCTTCTTCGCCTGGTCGAAGAGATCGCGCACGCGGCTCGCGCCGACACCGACGAACATCTCGACGAACTCGGAGCCGCTGATGCTGAAGAACGGAACCCCGGCCTCGCCGGCGACGGCCTTGCTCAGCAGCGTCTTGCCGGTGCCTGGCGGACCCACGAGGAGTACGCCCTTGGGAATGCGCGCACCGACGGCCGCGAACTTGTCCGGGTACTTGAGGAACTCGACGATCTCGCCGAGCTCCTGCTTGGCCTCGTCGACACCTGCGACGTCAACAAACGTGATCCCAGGTTTGTCACCGGCGAGCAGCCGCGCGCGACTCCGTCCAAAGGACAACGCCTGATTGTTGCCGCTCTGCGTCTGACGGAAGATCCACAGCAGGATCAGTGCCATCAGGATGAACAGGACCAGGTTGGGCAGAATGACGCTCAGCAAGATATTGCTCCCGCTGCCGGAATCGACTTTGAAATTGTAAAAGCTGGCCTGGGAAAACGCCTGGGTGACGGAGTCGCCGGACGAGACCGTCGTCTGGAATCGCGTGCCATTGCCGTCGAACCATACGACCGTCTGGCCGTCGCCCTGGATATCGACCGGCGTCGACGGGTTGGTGGAGACCGTCGAGCTCTTGTCCGTGCCGCCCTTGGCCGTGTTGGCCAGAGCGGCGTAGAGCTGGCCAGCGTCGGCGTCCTTCGCCGACGAGCTGGGGAGGTTTCTATAGAGGAGTGCCGCGACGACGATGACCGCGGCCGCGATGGCGAGGTAGGTGAGGCTGCGCCGCGAAGGAGACACGACTGAAGTCTAACAGGGGTCAAATACGCGGCCCGTTACGTGAAGCCACATTTTCGTCACATGGCAAGGTATTTCTCTGTCGCTCGGCAAGCGTCCAGAGGCGCCGCCGGGCACCGGGGAAGACGCGCTCCAGGGCCGGCAGCAGCTCGTGGCGGACCCGCGTTCGCAGGAAGCGCGGGTCGTCGTTGGACGGGTCGCGCACGACCTGCAGCCCGAGCGCCGTGCAGTACGCCTCCGTTTGCTCGCGCCAGACGCGGAGCAGTGGGCGCGCCGCGTAGCCCTCCCGCTCGGCCATGGCGCGCAGCCCGCGCGGCGTCGCCGAAGAGAGTGCGCGCATCAGGACGGTCTCGGCCTGGTCATCGGCGGTGTGGCCGAACGCGATGACCGATGCACCGCGGGTGGCGGCGCAGCCTCGCAGCGCCGCGAGCCGCGCCTGGCGCGCGCGGTCCTGCAGCGACGAGCCGGCCTGCACCGACACATGCAGACGGTGCACCCGCGCGGGGCCGGCAACCGCCTCGACGACGTCCGCCTCGTCGCCGGAGCCGGCGCGCAGCCCGTGATCGACGTGCGCCACCTCGAGACGCCACTCGCGGGTCGGCGCCAGCCGCAGGAGCGCATCGAGCATCGCGGTCGAGTCGGGGCCCCCGGAGCACGCGATCAGGATCGTCTCGCCCGGGCGCAGCACCCCGCGACGGTCCGCCGCCGTCGCCACCGCGCGACGGACACGTGCCACCGCGGCAACCCGGGCCGCCGGCGGCAACCCGCCAGAGCTGGTGGCGGTTCCTGGACTCGAACCAGGGACATACCGGGTATGAACCGGCTGCTCTACCACCTGAGCTAAACCGCCAAGGCCATGCGTGCTCACTGACAAATGGAGTGGTTGCGGCGGCCGGACTCGAACCGGCGACCTTCGGGTTATGAGCCCGACGAGCTGCCACTGCTCCACGCCGCTGTTCGAGGATACCCCACCCGTCGGCGCCCTCCGATCAGTGGGGAGGCGCCGGCGACGGGCTCGCGGACGGCGCCGGCGAGCCGGAGGGCTTGACGCTGGGCGATGGCGACGGGCTCGGGGCCGGCGTGGGGATCGCGAAGCTGGGCAGGGCGACGTTCACGCCTCCCGGGGGCGGCGTCGGCTGCCCCGCCGGCGAGAGCACGTAGACCTTCTCGCCAGGGAGGACGTAGCCGAGCTTGCGCGCCTCCTCCTCGAGCCACGCGATCGTCTGCGCCTCGACGATCTCGCGCTGGTGGTCACTGATGCTCTGCTGCAGCGAGGCGTTCTGCGACTGCCGCTGCTGCACCTGTGAATCTATGCGTCCGCCCTCGGCTGCCTGGCTGTACACGGCGTATGCGACCGCGCCACAGACAAGTGCGACGACGGTGAGCCCGGCACGGCGAAGCGGAGATGACGAGCGCGTCGGGCTGCCGCGGCTGATGGCCGGTACCTCGTGCGATGCGTTGCTGAGACGTATGGCTGAAACGTTGTGCAGAAGTCACAGCGGGCGCCGCTGTAGCGAACAGAATGCAGCCGCGCCCGACTTTTGACAAGGCCGAACGTCAAACTGCAGCCGCGCGTTCCCGCGCGGCGAGACGGCGCAGCAGCGAATGGTCGAGCTCCGCAGCGGGACCGACGCCGTGGGGGTCGGCGAGCACGCGGGCAGGAACGTCCGCCGAGCCGAAGCTGTCCACCACGAGGTCCGCGCCGCCGAGGTCGTGGTCGCGGGTGTAGTCGTTGACGACTACGATGCAGCGCAGCCCGGCGCTCGCTGCGGCGAGCACGCCGTTGCGCGAGTCCTCGATCGCGACCCCTTCGTCCGGCGCGATCCCGAGCGCATTCTGCGCGATGACATACGCCATGGGGTCGGGCTTCAGCAGAGGCGCCTCGTCGCGCGTGATCACGGCCTCGAACAGCGAGTCGCCGAACAATCCGCGTATCAATGGAACGACGGCGTCCTTGGTCCCCGTCGTCGCCACTGCGAGTCGCAGGCCGTCGCCCGCCAGGTCATCGAGGAAGCGCCGCAGTCCGGGACGCGCCTGAATGAGACCGGACGCAGCCATCTCCCGGAACACCTCTATCTTGCGTGCGTGCAGTCGTGGTACGAGCTCGTGGCGCTCGGCCTCCGGCATGCCACTCGCCGCAAGGTGCTGGTCGATGCGGCGCAGGCCACCGGTCGTCTGCAACAGCTCTCCGTAGTACTCCGGGTCCCAGCGATCCGCCAGACCGAAGTCCTCGAACGCACGATTGAACGCGACGCGATGGCCGTCGCGTTCGCTGTCGACGAGCGTGCCATCAAGGTCGAATATCACGGCCTCCAGCACTGACGTCTCCCTCAGCGTTCGGCTGCGGTGGCCTGCCAGCGACGAGGCCACTCGCCGGCGTCGAGATCATGCAGGTCGACGCCGTCCTCGCGCGCCGCGCGCTCCAGCGCGCGGAAGCGATCCGCGAACTGCACGGCGCGCTCGCGCAGGGCGTCCTCGGGATTGACGCGCAGCTTCCGGGCGAGCGCGACCACCTCGAAGAGCAGCGCACCGATGGAGTCCTCGAGCACACGTGGTGGTGGCGGCGGTGCAGCGTGGTCACCGCTCGGCGGCGTCGCCGTACGTGCGATCTCACCCTCGCTCACCGCCCAGTCCTGCCCTTGCGGGGCCGGCGCCGCGGCGCGCTGCTGCGACGCGGTCGCCACGGCATCGAGCGCGCGCCGAACATCGTCGAGCGCCGTCTCGACCGTCGGCGTCTCGTCAAAGCCGAGCCGCGCTGGCCGCTTCTGCACTCCCTGCGCGTACGCCAGCGCGGGAAGCGCGTGCGGCACGCCGTCGAGCAGCGAGAGCCGCTCGCGCTTCTCGCTGCGCTTCAACTTCTCCCAGTTGACCACCACGTCGGCGGCGCCGCTCACCGCGACGTCACCGAACACATGCGGATGGCGGTGGATCATCTTGGCGCGCGTCACGTCGGCGACGTCACCGATGTCGAAGCCGTCCGCGTCCTCCTGGGCGATGGCGGAATGCATGAGCACCTGCAGCAGCAGATCGCCAAGCTCCTCGCGCAGCGTCGTGCCCTCGCGCCCGTCGATGGCGTCGAGCACCTCGTAGGTCTCCTCGAGCAGGTACGGACGCAGGGTGCGATGGGTCTGTTCGCGGTCCCAGGGACAGCCGCCGGGTGCGCGCAGCCGCTCGACGACCTCGTTCAGCGAGCGGAGCGAATGCAGAGCCTCGTCGCGCATGCCGCCATCGTCGCAGGAACCCGGGCGAGAGCCGCTCTACTTCCGCGCTAAGGGACCAGCGCATAGATTGACGGGGGCCGCCTCGCGTGGTCCAGTCCACATCCGCATGACGCGCCGCAAGCAGGGGTTGAGCAGGAGGTCGGGGCTTCTTGCGTTCGCCTGCGTCACGGTTGCCGTCGTGCTCGCCGGCTGCGGCTCCGCGCTCACGACACCGATTGTCAGCTCGTCTGTGGCCGTCACCTCGACGACGCCTCTGCTCCGCCAGAACGAGGTGCCCGTGATGCTCGCCGACAAGAACGTCGCCAACCGCGCGTACATGTTCAACGCGGACGTGCTCAACGGGAAGTGCCAGTTCTTCGTCTCGAACGACAGCGGATACACGTGGCGCGCCACATCGGCACCACAGCTTCAGCCGTACACGAACTGCGGACCGGGTAGCTCGCAACCGCTCAACTGGCGTTCCACGATGGTGCAGGGCCCCGACGGCGCGATCTACGTCGGCTACGCGGCGCACGATCCCTCGGCGGGCGGCAGCCGCAGCGCGCTGCTGGGCAAGTCGACCGACGGCGGCAACAGCTGGAAGACGGTCGCCGTCGACGCGGCCCCGCCCGCCTCGGCCGGCTCTCCGGCAGAGATCGACTTCGAGCCCCACATTGCCGTGGATCCCAACAACGCCCAGAAGGTTGTTGTGCTCTTCCGGCGGTCGTACCCGTCGTCGAAGATCCATCCGACGCGTGCCTACATCGCGACGTCGACCGACGGCGGCGCAACGTTCAGCCCGCCGACGCTGCTGTTCGACCGTTCGATGGGATTCGACCCGCCGTACCCGGTCATCGCCAACAACACGCTGTACATCTCCTGGCATGAGACGTTCAGCTCCGGACCCGACAAGATCTGGTTCAGCTCGAGCACCGATGGCGGCAAGACCTTCAGCGACCACCAGGTCGCGACCGGCACCAACGTCGACACCCCCGTCCTTCTGTACGACTCCGGGCGCAAGAAATGGAACATGTTCTGGGACGCCGGCGACAAGGACCTCGATGTCCTCTACTCGTCGTCGACCGACGGCAGCTCGTGGTCGTCACCCAAACGGCTCAACGATGACCCGAAGAGCGACGGCCGCGACCAGGAGCTGCCCGCGGTGTCCATCAGCCCCAACGGACGAATCGATGTCGCCTTCTACGACTACCGCAACGATCCGTATCCCATCCCGCAGAACGGCGACATCGGCAACCGCCAGGACGTGTACTACACGTTCTCGACCGACGGCGGGAGCAACTGGTCCGCAAACGTGAAGCTCAACGACCTCCAGATCGATCGCATGAAGGGCATCTGGAACACGCAGTACTTCATCCAGGTGCCGCCGGCGATAGCGTCCACGGATACGTGGGCGGTGTCAGCGTGGTCCGACACCCGAAACGGCGATGAGCAGAACCCCTCGCAGGACATCTACGCAGCGGCGATCGCCTTCGACGCATCGACGATCGCGGCGGGGCGGGCCGGCGCGAGCTCCGGCTACAGCGGCGGTGACGTGGCGCTGCTTGCCATCATCGTCGGGCTGGCGGCGCTGCTCGCCGGTTCCGGTATCACGCTCATCCTCGTCCGCCGCCGCTCCACCAGCACCTCCGACAGAACAGCCGGCGTCAGCTGACGCGTCGGGGCCCCGCGAATCGCCGACGCACTTGACCGCGTCGTGCACAGGGAGCCCCTTGATTCGGGCGGCATGTCCGGCTCTCTCCTCGAGCGGGGGCGACTCGATGACGGGACACCCGTGGTCATCAAGCACGTCGCGGCAGCCCGCGACTGGATCATGCAGGCGACCGGAGACACGGGGCGCATCTCGGGACTGTGGGCCGAGGGCGTGTTCGATCGCATCCCCGCCGGTATTGACCACACCATGCTCGACGTGCGCGCTGAGCCGGACGGAGCGGTGGTCGTCATGCGTGACCGGAGCGCCGCAATGTTCACGGAGTCATCGCAGCTGCGCGCGGCGCATCAGTCCATCCTGCATGCCGCAGCGCTCATTCATCGATCGCTCGCGGACGCGCCGCGCACGCAGCTCTGCGCACTTGCCGACCTCTACGCGTTCCTCTCGCCACAGCGGTGCGCGGCCTTCGCCGCCGACCACGACGTGCCGCGTGAGGCCGTCGAGGGCTGGACACGGTTGCACGACCTGGTGCCGGTCGAGATTTCGGATGCTGTGCAGTGGGTGCACGCGGATCCCGGCCGTCTGGCGAACCCACTCCTCGAACGGCACTGCGCGTTCGTGCACGGCGACATGAAGATGGCCAACATGGGCGCCGCCGGCGACACCGTGGTCCTCGTCGACTGGGGGACGCTGACAACGTGGGCCCCGCCCGCCGTGGAGTACGCGTGGTACATGGCCGTCAACGGCGCGGCACTCGACCTGCCCCTCGACCACGTGCTCGACGACGTGCGACAGACCGACGCAGGCGATGACGATGTTGCGCTTCGACTCGCGCTGGTGGGCGGGCTGTGTCAGCTTGGCTGGGCGAAAGCGCTGGGAGCAACGGCCGATGACCCCGCAACGCGGCAGCGTGAGCGCGACGGTCTGGAGTGGTGGGTCGCGCAAACGCTCAAAGCACTCGATGCCTGGATTCCGTGACGGCGGAAACGCCCGTCAGGCGCTGAGGCGCTGACGCGCTCGCGCGAGGCGACCGAGCTCGCGCAACATCGCGAGCAGTGGCTCGCGCCACTCGTGATCGGTGGCCATGTGCATCTGCGACGGCGTCGACGTCACGCCGCGGAACTGCGTCGCCACGCTGCGGAGATCGAGCCCGTGATCTAGCGGCAGCCGCACCACGAGCCCGCGCGACTCGGTTCCCGCCGGGCGCAGCCCGCGTTCCGCTTCCACAGACAGCGCGCCCGCGGCCGACGCCAGCAGACGCACGCGCAACGAGTACACAAGAGCCTCGACGGTCGCCGGCATCGGTCCGAATCGATCGACGAGTCCCTTCGTGCGCAGGTCGAGGTCGCGCTCCGAGGTGCACGCGGCGAGGTCCTGATAACAGCGCAACCGCAGCGTCTCGTCCGACACGTAGTCGGCGGGAATGAAGGCGGCCAGCGGCAGCGAGATCGTCACCTGGGCCGGCGATTCGACGACGGGTTTGCCCTGCAACGAGGTCACCGCCTGACCGAGCAAGTGGTTGTACATCTCCAGCCCGACCGCCGCGATCTCGCCGTGCTGCTCCTCTCCGAGCAGGTTGCCGGCGCCGCGGATTTCCAGGTCGCGCATCGCCAGCTTGAAGCCCGAGCCGAGGTCCTGCAGCTCGCCGATCACGTCGAGCCGCTTGTCGGCGCGTTCCGAGAGCGAGCGCAGCGGCGGATACAGGATGTACGCGTACGCGCGCTGACCGGCGCGGCCGACACGCCCGCGCAGCTGGTACAGCTGCGCCAGGCCGAGGCGCTGCGCGTCGTTGATCACGATCGTGTTCGCGTTGGGGATGTCGAGTCCGGACTCGATGATGGTGGTACAGGCGAGGACGTCGATGGTGCCCTCGCTGAAGCTGCGCATCACAGCCGCGAGCTGCCCCTCGGGCATCTGACCGTGCGCCACCTCGATACGCGCCTCGGGCACAAGACGCCGTAGCTGCTCCGCCTGCGCGTCGATGCTGGCGACTCGGTTGTGCACGAAGAACACCTGGCCGTCGCGCGCCAGCTCACGGGTGATCACCTCGCGAACGAGCGAGTCCTCGCGAGCGGTGACGTACGTCTTGATCGGCTGCCGTTCCTCCGGTGGGGTCTGGATCACCGAAAGGTCGCGGATGCCGGCGAGCGACATGTGCAACGTGCGGGGGATCGGCGTCGCCGACAGCGAGAGCACGTCGACGGCGACGCGCAGCTCCTTGAACCGTTCCTTCTGCAACACGCCGAAGCGCTGCTCCTCATCGATGATCACCAGGCCCAGGTTCTTGAACTCGACATCGCGCTGCAACAGTCGATGTGTGCCGATGACGATGTCGACGCCGCCGCTGCGCAACCCCGCCAGCGTGCGCGTCACCTCTTCCTCGGTGCAAAAGCGCGACAGCTGGCTCACCGTGATGGGAAACGGCGCAAGGCGCTCACAAAACGTCAGGTAGTGCTGCTGGCACAGCACCGTCGTCGGCACGAGCACCGCCACCTGGCGTCCCTCGGCTGCGGCCTTGAACGCAGCGCGGATCGCGAGCTCGGTCTTGCCGAAGCCGACGTCGCCGCACACGACGCGGTCCATCGGACGCGACGACTCCATGTCGCGGTTGATCTCCTCCATCACCAGAAGCTGATCGGGTGTCTCCTCGAAGGGGAACGACGTCTCCAGCTCCTGCATCCACGCGCTGTCGTGGGCGTACGCGTGTCCCTGCGCCGCCTCGCGACGCGAGTACAGCGCGAGGAGCTCGCGCGCCACCTCCTCGGTGCGCTCCTTGACGCGGCGCTTCGTGCGCGCCCATTCACCGGAGCCGAGGCGAGAGAGCCTCGGTTTCGAGTCCGCGCCGCCGATGTAGCGATCGACTCGGTCGAGGTGCTCGACCGGCACGAACAGCCGGTCCGAGTCTGCGTATTCGAGCACCATGTACTCGTGCGCGGCGCCGGACTCGTCCGTGATGCTGCGCATCTCGAGGAATCGCCCGATGCCGTGATCACGATGCACCACCACATCACCCGGCGCGTACTCGAGGATGTACGCCTCGCGCGCAGCCCGACCCGTTGCGGCGCGACGGGCACCGCGTGCAGATGTCGAGAGCGCCCGCCGCGCACCGCGCGCGAGCGGAGAGCCGCGCCGCTTGCTGGCACCAAAGAGCTCGCGGTCGGTGAAGAAGGTGACGCCGGCGGACCCGGTGCTGAACCCCTGAGCAAGCTCACCCGCGGTCACCGTGCAGGTCGACGGCGCGATCGTCGAGCTCACCGCGTCGAAATCCTCGGGGGTCTGCACCTCGAGCCCGGCCTCCGGAGCAAGCTCGCCGATGCGGCGCTCCTGACGGGTCATCAGCACGACCGCGTCGCCGCGAGCGGTGATCTCGTTCGCCGCACGCGCGAAGACCCCGAAGCGGCCGGCGTAGGTGTCGACGCCGCTCCAGTCGACCGTTGCGGCGCGCGCATCCGCGGCCTCTCGCACGACGTCGATCGTGCGGGCACGTGACAGCGCGCCGAAGAGCTCGTCGACGCTCAGCAGCCCGGTGCGCGATCCCGCCGGCAGCTCGCCGCGCTCCTCTTCCTGCATGCGCAGCCGCGTGATCTCGTCTTCGAACCGCTCGGCGATACGGCGCAGCCGCTCCCGCCCGCCGGCGAAGACGATCAGCGGGTCCTCGACGTGATCCAGCAGCGTCGCCGGCGTCGCGCCACCGAGGTAGGGGAAGAAGAGGTCGACGCCCTCGTCGTAGATACCCTCAGCGAGATGTCCGCGATCGCGGTCCCACGCCTCGCGCACGTCGTCGCGCAGCGTGTCGAGGCCAAGAACGTCGACGATCGCGAGCGCGTCGCGCACGCTGTCCGGGCGCAGGTCGAGCTCGCGCGCCGGCCCCACCGCGACCGAGTCCACCTTGGAGACGGATTCCTGCGAATCGATCTCGAACACGCGCAGATCGTCGACCTCGTCGCCGAACCACTCGGCACGCCATGGACGGACGCGGTCCGGGCCGAACACGTCGACGATCCCACCGCGAACCGCGAAGTCACCGGGCACCGACACGGCGGCCTCACGGCGGTAGCCGAGCGCCACCAGCCGCGCGAGAAACGCGTCGCGGTCGGCGCGATCGCCGCGGTGCAGCTCCGTCACGCCGTCGCGCACCAGGTCTGGCGCCAGTGTGGGACGCAACAGGGCCTGCGGTGACGCCACGACGATGTGCGTGCCACCGCGGTGCACCGCCGTCAGTGTGCGCAGCCGGCGACGGCTCACCTCCTCCGACGGCGGGGTGCGGTCGAATGGCGGCGTGTCCGCCGCGGGAAAGAGCTCGACGCGGCCGTCGCCGTCCCAGGTGAGGCAGTCACCGAACAGCGTCTCGATGTCGTCGCCGACAACGAGCACGGTGCGCTCCCCGCGCTCGCGCAGCCACCACGCAACGAGAGCCACAGCCCCGCCGGGCACGCCGGCGAGCACGCCGCCTTCGTCGAGCGCGCGGCGCAATCCTGCGACGCCGTCGAGGCGCTGCAAGAGTGTGGACGTGCCGACCGCGGTCACCACGTCATTGCGGTTGCCGTGGCGCCGGGGGCCGGTTGTGTCGCGTCATGGCCTCATGCGGCCCGACGCTGAGAATGGTCACGACCGCGTCTGCCGCTCGCGCGATGCTGGCGTCCAGTTGATCGCGCTCGTCGCGATCGAATCGATCCAGCACGTGGTCGACCAGGTCGCCGTCGCCGTCGGGCCTCCCGACGCCGACACGTACGCGCGTGAAGTCCTGCGTCCTCCAGGAGTCCATCAACGACTGCACGCCGCGATGTCCCGCCGAACGACCACCATGCTTCACCTGGATCTTGCCCAGGGGAAAGTCCGCCTCGTCGTGCACCACCACGACGTCCTCGGGCAGCACAGACAGTGCGTCGGTCAGCTGTTTGACGGCGCGTCCGCTGAGGTTCATGTACGTCGTCGGACGCGCGGTCACGACGTCCATGCCCTCGAGCGTTCCCTCGCGAACCCGCGCCTGTCCCTGCCGCCGCTCCCTCGAGAAGCGGCCGCGCCGTTCCAGCTCGTCGAGGACCATCCAGCCGACATTGTGCCGGGTCCGCGAGTACTCGCCTCCGGGATTGCCGAGGCCTACGACCAGGGCTGGCACGGCGCGATCACAGGTCGGGCACCGATTGATCGGGCAGCAGCTGCACCGTGGCGGCGGTCATCGCGGCAGCCTCGTCGCGACTCGCGTGGTCGTGCCCGAGGCAGTGCAGCAGCCCGTGGACAGACAGCAGCCGCACCTCTTCGGCGCCCGAGTCGTTCTGCGTCATCGCGCGCTCGACGGAGATGGCGATGTCACCGACGCGTCCGTCATCGCCTGCGGGAAACGCGAGCACGTCGGTGGCCTCATCGACGCCGAGGAACTGCTTGTTCAGCCGGCGCAGCTCGGAGTCGTCGGTCAGCAGCACGGTGAGCTCGCGACGCGCCCCCACACCGAGTGTGTCGCCACAACGGCGCAGCAGCGCGCCGACACCGGCGGATCCGGCGACTCGTCGCTGCGTTGCCGACAGCGACGGGTTGCGGACGACGCTGACCCTCAGCGACCCCTCACCCGGCCTTGATACGACGCTTCCGGGCGGCGACGAGCTTGCGCTTGCGGCGAACGGACGGCTTCTCGAAATGCTCGCGACGTCGCACTTCCGAGATGATGCCGTTCTGCTTGATCTTCTTGTTGAAGCGTCGAAGCGCGCTCTCGAAGGTCTCGCCTTCGCGGACCTTCACTTCCGACACGGTCGGGATTCACCTCCTTTCGGACACGACATGGGGTCGGGGAAAACGCCAGTGTACCCACAGCGCGGCATCCCGAGCCACGAGCCGCGACAGGCAGCCGTCGCCTGTGCCCATCATCGTCGCACTCGATGACCCTCGCCATCGCTCACCTCGATCCGGACCAGCGGCGTGCCGTCGAGCACCAGGACGGTCCCTGCCTCGTGCTGGCCGGGCCCGGGACAGGCAAGACGCGGGTCATCGTCGATCGCTTCCTCCGCCTCCTGTCGGAGGGCGTCGGACCGGAGCGGCAGCTCGTTCTGACCTACACGCGACGCGCCGCGGACGAGATGCGCCGCCGCGCCGAGGAGGTGGCTGGTGCCTTCACCGGCGACCCGCCGCTCACCACCTACCACGCGTTCGCCTTCCGTGTCGTGCGCGACTGGGGCTGGCTCGCCGGGGTCTCGCCGGTGTTCCGCGTCGCCGACGCGGCCGAGCGATGGCTGCACGTCGAGGCAGTGCTCGACGAGATGAAACCGCGAGCGCTCTGGAACCCGCTGCGGCCGTACGAGCTGATGGACCCACTGCTCTCGGTGATCACGTTTGCCAAGCAGGAGCTGGTGACGCCCGCGCAGTACGAGGCCTGGGCGCAGCAGGCGCTCGAGCTCTGCAGCGACGACGTGGAGCGGTTCGTGCTGCAGCGTCATGCCGATGTCGCGGCTGTCTACGCCCGGCTCGACGATCGTTACCGGCGCCACGCGATCTTCGACCACGACGATTGCATCCTCTATGCTGAACGCCTGATCCGCGAGCAACCCGCGGTGCGCCGCGCCGTCGCCGAGAGCCTCGGGTACGTCATGGTCGACGAGTACCAGGACACGAACTACGCGCAGGCCAAGCTCGTTGAAACGCTGTGCGCAGACTCGGGCAACGTGCTCGTCGTCGCCGACGACGACCAGTCGATCTACAAGTTCCGCGGCGCCAGCCGCGCCAACCTCGACCGGTTTGGGCGCGTGTACCCCGGGCACCGGTCGATCACGCTGACGCACAACTACCGCAGCACCGAAGCGATCGTGGGGGTGTCGCGCTCGATCATCGCCGGTGCCGCGCCGGATACGCGCATCGTCAAGGCGCTCACCGCCGAACGCGGCTTCGGCGCGGCGGTCGAGGTGTGGGCGGCACCGGACGAGCGCAGCGAGGTGCTCGCCGTTACTCGAGAATGCCGCGAGTTGATTGCGGGCGGCGCGCGCGCCGCAGACATCGCGTGGCTGTTCCGCCAGCACGTGCACATGGAGCCGGCAATGCAGGCGCTGCGCGAGCTCGGCGTCCCGTACCAGGTGTCAGGCGGGCGCGGATTCTTTCAGGAGCGCGAGGTCAAGGACGCGTTCGCATTGCTGGGCGCGGCGGCCGACCCGAGCGACGACCAGGCGGTGCTGCGCTGCCTGCACCTGCCTGCGTGGCGGGTGTCACCGGCAGCGCGCGCCGCGCTGGCTCGGCTTGCCGGCGAACACGAGTCCCCGCTGACAACGCTGATCGCGACGAGCGGTGACGATGTGCTCGATGTCATCGACGAACCAGATCGCACCGCGATCACGCAGTGCGTGACCGTGCTCCTCGAACTGCACGCGCAGAGCCTGCGCGAGGATGTCCGCGACGTCTTCTATGAGGCCCTGCAACGGTCTGAGTTCCTGGGGATGCTCGATGAGCAGGGTGGCGCCGCGCGTCTGCAGATCGGGGCGAACCTCAATAAGATCGGTGAGCTGCTGGAATCGTTTGCGGACTGGTGCGATGACCGGCGGGTCACGACGGCACTCCACTACCTCTCGGTGCTGCGGGACAGCAAGGAAGCATCCGAGCTTCCCGCCATTGATGCGATCGAGGACGGCGTGATGCTGCTCACCGCACACGGCGCCAAGGGCCTCGAGTGGCCCGTCGTTTTCCTGTCGCGCTGCGCCGCCGGCGCGTGGTCGGGCCGCTCGCGGGGACCGTTCGACCTGCAGCTTCCCGATGAGCTCGTCCCAGAGCCAGCGCCGCCGGGTGACGCGGCGGTCGACGAGGAACGCCGCCTGTTCTACGTCGCCGCAACGCGTGCGCGTGACCGGCTCGTGTGCACCTGGGCGCAGCGGTATCCGCGCCAATGGAGCGCGCAGAAGCGCGTGCCCTTCATGGATGTCGCGTCCGATGTGGGCGCGGTGGATGTGGCTCCGCCGGCGGCGCCACCGTCACACGAGCGGCCGCCACGGGCCGCCGGCACGCCATTGCCGCAACATCTGAGCCTCGCCGTTTCCGATCTGCGCGTGTTCAAGGCGTGCCCACGCCGCTTCGAGTACCGCAAGATCTGGCGGCTGCCGGTGCGCAACACGGTGCAGAGCTGGTACGGCACGCTCGTGCACGAGGTGCTGCGCACCGCGGCGGTGCAACGAGGCGAGGGCGCCGCCGTCGACGGCGACGCAATCGCCGCCCTGTGGAACCAGGCCTGGGACGAGTCGCGAGGCCCCAAGGGTCAGACGGCGGGCCTGCGCGCCCTCGGCGAGGAGCAGCTGCGCCGCTATGTGGCCTCGGCAGCGTGGCGCGACGCGCACATCGAGACGGTTGAAGACCGGGTGGTGCTGCCGACCAACGGCGCCGAGATCGTCGGACGGTTCGACCGGGTGGACGCGAACGTCGGGTCGCCGACCGTGGTCGACTACAAGACGAGTCGCCCCAAGACAGCAGAGTCACTGAAGCGAGACCTTCAGGTTCGCGCGTACGCGGTGGCGCTGTCGCAACGCGCGAAGAGCGACCACGTCGCGGTCGAGCTGCACTACCTGCAGACGAGCGAGGTGGCACGCGTCGAGTTCGACCGCGAGTTCCTCAACCGCGCATGGGGCCAGATCAGCGCGACGGCATCGGAGATCGTCGATGCGTGGCGCGCCGGTGATTTCCCGCCACGGCCGTCCACGTGGCAGTGCTCCACGTGCGAATACCGCACGGTGTGTTCCGAGGGGCGCGAAGCAACCGCGGGGTAACAACGTCCGTCGACCCGACGAAGCTCCAGGGAGGCAATGCTGGCCTGGCGCAGGGCCCTGCTTCCGGGGTACGACGAAGCTCCGCGTTCGCGCCAATGTTGGTAAGGCCAAACATGAGAATCGCTACCCCGAACGAGCTCGCACCGTGAAGAACGCTAAGAGCAGCACGATCACCAAGGCCGCGACTGCGATCGCTATGTCGAAGGCCAACGCAGCCGGCGGGTACAGGACGAACCGTTCGATCAGCGTCAGCACTCCGACGCCGAGAAGGCACCTCAGCGCCATCGACAGGCTTGAAGGAAACCCCGTAGCGGCAGCAAGCCTCGCGAACCAGCCCTGTCGAGAAGTCGTCATGGCCGGATTATCTCTACAGATAGCGGACGGCAGAGTCAGGAGTGGTCGACTCAAGTAGAGGTTGGCGCATCCTCGCCTGTCTGTCCACGCCGTCGCCAGAGGCGCCTACTCTCCGACGAAGGAGCCATCAGGCGCGACGATGAAGCTTGCGGCTAGCGGCTTCAAGGACCGCCAGCCGCCGTCGTCGATAGAAAGTACGAGACGTAGGTTTTGCCGCTTGCCGTCGTCCCAGACTGCTTCAATCTCGAGCTGGTAGACGACGCCCGACGTGCCTTTGCGTGTCTCGGATCGCGCAGTCTCGAACCGGCGGAGTTGCTCATAACGCAGCCGCCGTAACCGCGCCTCCTCCTGGCTCAGAAGCTCGCGCGCCTCGGCTTCGTCCACACGCGCAACGTACCACCGCCCTCCGTCCCGCTTGCGCTCGGGCTCCAGGAGGCTCGACACTTCAGAGAGGTCGCCTTCGTGGGCGTCCGTGTCGGGGGTCATTCACGACTACTGGGGTGGCTCGCGGAGCTCTCTCCTCAGGTCTGCCCCAGCTGCCGTCACCGGCGTTGCTTGAGCGCCGCGTCAGCGTAAGTCGCGCCTTTTCGTTCGGATGAAACCCTTGAGGCTGCTCTACGATGGCGGCATGGCCGACGCTGCATTGCTCGACCGCATCGTCATCAACCCAGACGTCGCCGGCGGTAAGGCCACAATCAGGGGCCATCGAATTTGGGTTTCGCTCATCTTGGGGCTGCTCGCCGACGGCATGACTGTTGACGAGATCCTCGACGAGTACCCGGGTCTCGAAGAGGCTGACGTTCGCGCCTGCATCGCATATGGAGCCCGCCTCGCCTCTGGACCGTTCGTCGACGTTGCGTGAGGATCAAGCTCGACGAGAATCTGGGACGTCGCGCCGCTGAGGCCTTTCGGGCCGCTGGGCACGATGTCGCGACAGCCCACGAGCAGCAGCTGACCAGCGCGACAGATCAGGAGGTCTTCGACGTTTGCGTCAGTGAGGGCCGACTTCTCGTCAGCCTCGACATCGACTTCGCCAATCCACTGCGTTTTGACCGCTCAAAGGTGCTGGCATCGCGGTGCTCCGCGTTCACAGCGAGCCGACTCGCGATGAACTCGACGACGCAGCGCGAACACTTCTCGATGCCCTCGAGCGGGCGGATGTCGCGGGTCACCTCTGGGTGGTTCGCGGTCAACGCGTCCGCGAGTACACGTCGGGTGCCGAAGAAGGCTACGCTCGACGGGAAAGGTAAAGAAGCAGGCGGACGGCGCGGCCGAGCACGTCCTCCTCAGGGGTCATTGACGCACCCTTGCCTGGCTTGCGAACTCGTACCCAGAGCCCGTCTCACTACCCGGCCCGGATACAAAAAAAAGGCCCGGGGTCCTGCCGAAACATTGTCCCCGAGCTCCACGAGCGTAGCACCCGGCGGGTGGCGAGTTACATCCGCCAGTGGTCGCCGTCCCGACCGTCGTCACTTCTTACCCGAGTTGGCGCGTTCTAACTCCTCCGCCTTGCGGACAGTTCCCCGCTGTTCTCGAAACTCGCCAGCAACCCGCGCTCGCCACGTCCTAGGCAAATTCGATGATTGCGCCAGGCAATTCTGCGCCGTCTTTCATTTGCAGCGATCGGGAGCGTCAAGTGCACATTGGCGCATCCTGGCCTGGCCGGGTAAGTGGGCCCCCGGAGTACGGGTCCTGTTGTGATGAGCAATGCGCGGGGAAGACCTGGGGAAGCAGAAGCTTCGGCCGCCGTGACCGCCGTGCTTCATGAGCACGCCGTCGCATTGCGCAGCGCTGGCATAAACGTCAACGGTCCCGAGATCGTGAGAATCGCCGGCTCGACCGGTTACGACTCGGAAGTCACGCTCATGCTCCGTCGCAGCGGCGATGTATTCGACGTGCTCGTCTACATGGTCTATCTCAAGGGCCGCTTAGTGGACAGCCCAGCGGCCATCGCGAGCGTCGTCGCGGCCGATCTGTCGCAGCTGCTGAGCGGCGAATAGCAGTCGCGCCGGTCAGCGCGCCGTCAAGTGGAGGTTGGCGGATGCTTGCCTGGCCCGGCGTGGTCACCCCTCTGCTCGCACCGGGACTGGCTCACTCGAAGAACGCTTCAGCTGCAACCGGCGTGAGGTTGCGGAGATCCCACTCCGAAACTGCAACCCCCGCACCGAGGAGACTAGCCAATCCGCGGCCGGCTGCCTCGAGGACAGCGCGCCCCTCGTCCATCCGCTCGCCCACGGCAATGAGAGGGTCGTCAGCACGCACCTCCCTGCTCTCCGCAAGGGGCCTCAATTGCCCGCACACGATCACCCTCGGGGAGGGCCGCGTTATGAGCCACTCGCACGTCGTCATCGCTGTAGCCGCTCAACTCTTCGCGACCATAGAACAATGCGTTGAGGGCGAGGACGCACGACCGACGCTCCGGTCACTCCGCCAGCTGGTTGTCGTCTGCTGGAAGCAGCCGGGCTCCGTCGACTTCATTCGCGTCGAGGACCCATCGGGCAAGTAGAAGCGCTGTGCGCTTGTTGCCTTCAGCAAAAGCCTGGGCAGACGCGACGCGAAAGGCAATCCGACCCGCGGCAGCCACAGGGTCCAAGGTGTCGCGAGCCGAGTTCAGCGCAACCGTAAGGCGCTCGATGTCGTCTGGCTCGTCGAACCACTCGTCGCTCTCGCGAACCGCTTGGTTGATAGCGATTGCGAGACTGACGGTGGGCAGCCTCAATGATCGCGAAGGTAGTCGAGGAGTGTCCGATATTCGCGTAGGCGGGCCTGAAGCCACGCGCGGTCCGCTGAGCTGAGCTTCGAAGGTGCTTTGGGCGCGGGTTGTCTGGCTGCCATGCGGATATCGTAGCGGTGCTATCCGAAATGACGGCCCGACTCAGGTGCACATCGTCGCATCCTCGACGGGCCAACCTCGTCGTCAGTGGCCTCGCGATCGGTCTCTTGCGGAGACGCCGTCCCACCAGAACGCGGTCATAGGGCTAGCCGCGGGGCCGCAGTGAGCACGGATCAGCCCCGACGCTATGTCCCCGCCACCCACCTGCGACCTAGGCCGAGCGGAGTAACTGATCGACCCGCTGGTGCGACAACCGAAGAACCTCAGCCGCGTCGCGACGTGACAAGCCAGCTCCAACCAGCGCTTTCGCTGCCTCCCGTGTGGCTGTAGCGGCGTCGTGTTCCGCAGCAGTCGCGCGCGCACGGCTCCGGCGCGCAGTTTCCGCGGCGCGCTTCACATCAGTAGGGAGTTTCACCCGCAGCTCAACGTTGACGGTGTCCCGGGCGACGTGCAGGTCACGTTCGCCGGCATCGCTGCGTCCGACCTCGAGCCACAGCGCAATCGCGTCCTGGAGATAGCGACGCAGGCCAGCCAGCGTGCGAGCATGCGTATGCACGCCACGCAGTGCCGGGACGCTGGCAATCCAATTCCCCGCCTCGTCGCGTTCGACTTCGGCGAGATAGGCGGTATCGCTCACATCTGCAGCCATCGCTTGCCGAGGCATGGCTCGAGATCGCGCTCGATCGCCCGCATCATGCCGCTGGGAAGATCGCCGCTGTGGACTGGTATTACCGTCTGACAACCGTCGCATCGAACCACCAGATGGGAGCCGCTCTGACGCACTTCGTTGCAACCTCGGCGGCGGAGCAGCCGTCGAAGCTTGGTGACCGACACCCAGCATAGTCTATCCAGCTAGACGCTGACATGGCTAGCCCCCTAGACGATCAGCCCGTGGCTATCGTGAGGTCACGGTGAAGGTTGTCATTGGCGCCGTCTGGGCCACCATCGGGGCCGGGCTCGGGTTCCTAAGCCTTGAGTTGGCCGGCGTGATACTGCTCTTCACTTTCATCCCCGCCGCCCTTGTCATGAAGCGTCACGAGCGTGAAAGGCTGCCGGATGTGTTGTTCTGCTTCGGAGTCGGCTACTTGGCATCGGTGGTCTACTTTGCGATACGAACATCGGGCATCTTCAGCGGCGAGGCAGGATCGGGCGAGATCGCTTACTTCTCAGTCCACATTGCGATCGGCGTTGCATTGATCGGCTCGGGGGTCGCCATGTGGCTCTGTTGGACGGCGAGCGATTTGACCAAACGCATATAGGCACGGCGCAACTCACGCACCTCACGTTCCACCTTGCGGCCGCTATGGAGTGGCCGCGAGTGCCGGCCTCGAGGCGTTCTCGAACGAACTGGCGATGGTTGTTCCATGGCCAACCGAAGAGGTGATCTGGAGCCTCCCGCCCAGTGCATCGAGACGGTCCGCCATGTTGGTCAGCCCTGCCCCCCGCTGCACCGTCGCAGCGTCGAAGCCCTGACCGTCGTCCGTCACCTCGAAGCTGACCTTCCCATCGTCGTCGCGGAGGGTGATGACGACCCGCGTCGCGTGTGCGTACTTCTGGACGTTCTGCAGGGCCTCGAGCACGCAGAAGTACACCGCCGCCTCGGTTTCCTGCGAGTAACGGGCGATCCCATCCGCCTCGATCGCTACGACGACGGTGGCCTTGCGCGCTTGAGATTCCAAGGCAACCCGCAGGCCCTGATCGGCGAGTAGTGGCGGGTAGATGCCCCGGGCGAGATCGCGCAGCGTTTCGAGAGCCTCGTCAGCGTCAGTCTTCAACTGGTCGAGCGTCTGCCTTGCCCGGTCCGGATCTCGGGCCATGAGCATCTCTGCCAGCCCCAGCTTTACCTTGATGGCGACGAGGTGCTGCTGGGCGCCGTCGTGGAGGTTGCGCTCCAGCCGGCGGCGCTCCTCGTCCTGCGCGGTGACCAGGCGTTGCCGCGACGCGCGCAACTCCTCGAGCCGGCCCTGCAGGTCGGCGGTGAGGCCGACGTTGCGGAGCACCAAGCCCGCCTGCCCTGCCAGGTGCGAAAGCAGGCTCTCCTCCACCGGCGTCAGTGACTCGCCGCTGCGTTTGGTCACTGCTAGGGCACCGAGCAAGTCTCCCTGGTGGCGCACCTCGACCAGCCGGCTGGTTCCGTTGCTCGACGGCAGCGTCCCGTTGGCGGCGTCAGCGGGCGCGGACGGCGTCGCATCCTCCGGCCACACCGCGGCATCCCGCCATACCATCCCGCTGCGCAGCCAGACATCGGCGCGCTGTGCACCGGTACCCTCTGCGAGCACCCGTGCCATGCGCGGCATCACGTCATTCACCGCGTACGACTCCGCCACCTGTTCCGAGAACTGCGAGAGCACCTCGTATGGGGTCGCCCGCTTTCCGTACACCAGCCGGTTTGCCACCTTCTGCACGAGCTCGCGCACCGGCTGAAAACCCACCGCAACAATCGCCGTGGCCAGAATCGATAGTCCCAGATTCGGCTTGCCGCCGCCCCCGATCAGCGCACCGATGCCGACCGCGATACCCACGTACACCGCCGTGATGAACACCGCGAGTGAGCCGTACACCAGGGTGCGGCTGATGACCATGTCGATGTCGTACAGACGGTGTTTGAAGATGGCGATCCCCGCCGCCACCGGGAGCCCTACGCCGAAGCCGATCCCCAACGCGATGTCGGACGGCCACGATGGAAATGCCTGATCAAACACGTTGCCTGCCCCCAACAGAACCATGGCAGTCCCGCTGATGACCAGCGCGTACGTGATCCACTTCAGCTGCTGCCGCTCATCGCCACGCGACCTGCGCAGCCGTACCAATGGAGCCGCCGCCGCCACCGCAAGCACAGCGTAGCCAGGAAGCCATGCAAGTCCCAGGAAGCTGAGCAGGGCGCCGATGGGGCCGTTCGCCGGAAGGCCGATCGGGTTGGCCAGGGCGGGAAATTGGGCGCCCCCAGTTCCCAATTGGCCCGGAGCAAACATCCCTGCGAGGACGCCGGCCGCGGTCAGGATCAGGGCCGCAAGGGCGACGGGCTTCCATCTCCGAGACGGAAGGTGTCCGTCCGGAATTACAAGCATCAAGAGTGCAATCGCGCCGCCGGGAAACAGGAGAGTCTGCCACCAGGTGGACAGCCATTCCGCCCAAACAGCACCGGGCAGAGACCCCGGGTGAGTTATCAGCGCAAGGAGTGCGTATTCATCCGTAACACCGCTCAAGCCGATGATCAGTGCCACGAAGAGGAACAACCAGCCGGTCGTGTTGCGGGGCTGTCGGGACGCGACCAGCATGCCGACAAGACCGAAGCTCACCGCTACAGCGCTGAGTGGGAGATCACCGGTGGTCGCAGGCGAACTCCGGTTGATGATGACCAGCACCACCGTTGCCACCCCGGCCGCGATTGCAAGCGCGCCTGAGCCAATCGCCGCCGCGGTCGTCGATGCACGCGCTGAAGGGACCTGTGTGTCAGCCGTTGGATTGGGCAAGCCGCGAGCGGTTTCGGATGGCATCGTTTCCACTGTAGACATCGAGAGCGATCGGACAATGGCGCCAGCACCCCGGTTGGCAAGTGGCAGACACCACCCTTGGGACCCGCACTCGAGGTTGTTTCAGTCGCGCTGCTGGAGCGCTACTGCCAGGGCCAGCGGCTTCAGTCGATGGTTGTGACGTACGCGCCGACGAGCTCTGCCGTCTGCTGATCGACTCCCCCGTCTCGCCGGTCACCGTGACCATCCTGGAAGTGCGCGAATGCTTTCGTGGATGAGATCGGATTCACCTCGTCGTCCCGGTGGCCATGGAACGACACGTGGAGAAAGGAGTCGTCGGCAAGACGAAACACCAGATACGTGACGTTGTCGGGCTTGGTCTCGCCGAGCTCGGTGAACACCCCCTCGACACGCCGTTGATTCTCGTCCGCGGCTTCGACCGACTTCATGCGGTACTGCGTGATCAGGCGCTTCTGCATTGTCGTGACCCTTTCTCTGTTCCGTTCGTGCACGCACGAGCGCGGCGTGTCGCAGCCCCGGCGACCATCGTACGCCCGTGACGGAGGCGACCCGATCCCAGGTCGCGCACCTTATGCGGGCTCGTCGAATCGCGGCGTGCCGGCCAGCAGGTGCGAGAGGTCAGCACCGGCCTCCACATTCTCCGGGCCGCCACCGCGCCCGAAGACCACTGCACCACCGGTCCCGCGCAGCGTCATTCGGTCATCGTTGACCACAACCCAGCTCGGCTCGCGAAGCCCGAGGACGGTGACGTCATTCTCCTCGAGGAACTCCTGCAGCCGCTCGGCGCGCGTCTCTCCAACCCGCACCGCAGGTGGGTCCACATAATGCGGGTTGATCTGAAACGGCACGAGATCGAGCGCCTGCAGGGACTCCGTCTCGACGATCGGCATGTCGTTGGTGGTGCGGATCGTGGGACAGGCCACGTTGCTTCCTGCGCTTGCGCCGAAGTACGGCACCCCTGCGGCTACGCGGGTACGGATCACGTCCAGGAGCGCGTACTCGTGCAAAGCCCGCAGCAGGCGGAACGTGTTGCCGCCACCGACCAGGACGGCGTCGCTCTCCACCACCGCGTTCGCCGGATCAAGCACGCTGTGCACACTCGTGATCGGCACGCCGACGCGTGCCATGCGCTCGGCGATGCGCTCCGCGTACCAGTCGTGATCCTGTAGCGCATACGGGATGAAGACCGCATGCGACACACCGTGAAAGTGCGCGGCGAGATCGTCGAGTGCGCTCGTGATGTCACCGCCTGAGTGCAGCAGCAGCCGGCGTCGCGCCGGAGTTGCCGGTGCGGGGGCGTCAGCCGCCCGCAGGTCGCCTATGGGTGGAGGCGGAACTCGCGCCAGAACCCCGGTCCCAGCGTCAGCTCGTCGCCGTCGACCTCAACGTCCTCGGGCAGCTCGGTACGCCACGGCAGCATCAGGTCGAACACGATCTCCTGGATGGTCCACAGAATGTCCATCACCTCGGTGATCTTCACCTGTCGCCGCGCGAGCGCTTCGTCGACGGCCCCGATGGCCTCGGTGTTGCGCATCTTGCGCACCGCCCCGCGTGCGAACACGAAGACCTTGTGCGCGCGAGCCGCTACATCCGGCGGCACCTCCTTGATGCCGTGGAGGTGGGTCTCCTCGCACATCTCGATGGCCGCATCGACTCGCTCGACAAGCCGGCGCAGCCGCGTCCGCTCGACCAGCTCGCGCCGGTGACGACGCCGTGCGTCGTGCACTTCCCGGGTAGCGCTCTCGATTAGGAGGCTCGGATCGGATCTGTCCTTCCCGCCTTGGGTCACTTGCTCAGTGATCACGGTCTGGTAAGCCTACCGGCCCTGCACCTTGACATCAACAGCACATTTCGGACTAGATTGATGCGTGAATCGCATCAATGCGGATCTGCTGCGGACGTGTATCGAGGTCGCCCGGGTCGAGCATTTGGGCAGAGCGGCCGAAATGCTGCACGCCGACCAGTCCACCGTCTCGCGCAAGATCGCCCGCCTCGAGGAGGAGGTCGGCGTCCCGCTCTTCGAGCGGATCGGCCGGAGCATCCGTCTGACCCAGGCGGGGCGGCGCTTCGTCACCCGGGCCGGGCGCATCCTCGACGATCTCAGCGATGCGATTGCCGACGCACAGGGTGCGGTCTCCGCTGAGACCGGCCAGGTCCATGTCGGCTTTCTCCACACGGTGGGCGCGCGCTGGCTGCCCGAGCGCCTCGCCATGTTCCTTCGAGCGTACCCAGGCGTGCGATTCATCCTCGAGGAGGGCACGAGCGCCGAGGTGGTCGGCGGCCTGATCGCGGGGGACTTCGATCTCGGCATCGTGGGGCCGCCGCCCACCAACGCGCCCGAGCTCGAGATCCACACGTTGTTCCGCGAGCGTGTGGCAGTGGTGGTGCCGGCGGGGCACAGGCTCGCCGAGCGGACCTCGTGCGTCCTGCAGGACCTCGCCGAGGAGCGCCTGATCCTGCCGCGGTCGCGAAGCGGCCTCCGCAAGGTCGTCGATGACGCCTTCGCCGCCCAGGGCATCGCTCCCAACGTCGCCTACGAGGGCGATGACCTGGCGATCGTCCAGGGACTGGTCGAGGCCGGCCTCGGCAGCACGCTGCTCCCGGTGCCGCTCCCGGTGCCGAGCACGCGGGTCGCGGTACTTCCCCTCCGCGATCCGCCCATTGCTCGCACGATGGTGCTGTGCTGGAACCGTCGCCGCGCGCTGCCGCCCGCGGCACGCCTCTTCGCCGCGCGGCTTCTGGAGCAGGCGGCGGAGCCATTCCTCGCCGAGACGGTCACGTGATCTCGCCGGCAGGCAGGCACCCCACCGGAGCGCCACTAGACTGAGCCCGTGATCGCAGCAATTCTGTTCGTCCTTGCGCTGCTGCTCGTCGCCGCCGGCGTCGCCGCGATCGTCGTCGCCCGCTCGCGGCGGCGCGATAGCGCCGGGACCCCGGACGGAACCGCGGACGCACAGCGGTCGAGGGCGCAGAACGACGCGTCGACGATCGTTGCGAATGCGCGCACGTCTGCGCTCCGCGCCCGTGAGGCCTCGCTCGAGGAGATCAACGCGCGCCGCGCGGCGGTCGACTCGCAGGAAGCGCTCATCGCCGAACGCGACCGTCACCTCCGCGAGCGGCGCCAGGTCTTCGATGAGCGCCGGTTCGCGCACCGCAAACGGCGCGACGAGATGGACGAGCGCAAGGCGTCGCTGGAGACTGACCGCGCGGCGATCGACGAGACGCGCTTGCGCAGCGCCGCGATGGATCGCGAGACAGCGGCGGCGACGGTGTTGGAGCGGCTCGACTCAGAGCTCGGCACCGAGCACGACACCCGGGTCGAAGCCACCGTCGTCGAACGCATCGGCCCCGAGCCCGTGGCGACTGCGAGCCAGCTCATCGTGGGCGCGATCCAGCGGCAGGACGCATCCAACATCGACTCGGCGCCGCGTCTCGCACCGCTCTCCTTGGAGAAGCTGGACGAGCATGCGCGCGAGCGGCTGCTGAACGCGCTGACGGTGATCGCCGGTTCCACCGGCATGGAGCTCGGCGTTGACGACACCAAGGGGCAGGCGACGCTGCGCGGCACCGATCCGCTCGGCCGCGAGGTCGCCCGCCAGGCGGCGCTCGAGGTTCTCGACCGCCGCATCCAGGCCGCCGGCGTTCCGCCAGTGCTGGAGAAGACCTCGGCGGCGCTGCGCCGCCACGTGCAGGAGATCGGCGAGCGCGCGCTGTGGCAGATGGCCATGGAGGGGCGGCCGGAACTGGCCGAGCTGGTTGGCACGCTGCACTACCGGTTCTCGTACGGCCAGAACGCCCTGCTGCACTGCGAGGAGACCGGGTTCATCTGCGCCACACTCGCAGCCGAGCTCGGCATCGCTCCGGACACGGCGCGCGAGGCAGGGATGCTCCACGACGTCGGCAAGGCCGTCGACCACGCGGTGGAAGGAGTGCACGCGATCATCGGCGGCGAGCTGCTGCGCGTGCTCGGCGCCGAGCCCGCCACCATCCACGCGGTCAAGGCTCACCACTTCGACGAGGAGCCAGCGACCGACCTGGCGATGCTCACCATCTGCGCCGACGCAATTTCTGCGTCACGACCGGGAGCGCGGCGCGACACGCTCGCCGCATACCTCGCGCGGCTCGAACAGCTGCAGACCATCGCCACGCGGCACGACGGCGTGGAGCGCGCCTTCCCACTGCAGGCGGGTCGCGAGGTGCGCATCTTCGTCAAGGCCTCAACGGTCAACGACACCGATCTCGCGGCGCTCACCGCGGAGATAGCCCGCGAGATCGAGGCTGAGATGGCCTACCCGGGCGTCGTGAAGGTCACGACGATTCGCGAGACGACGGCCACAGCGACCGCGCCCGCGCAGATCGTGCCGGTGCGAGGCAGCGAGCCGAACGCAGACGCGCCCGCGCCGAACTGACCACGACGATGGCGTCGGACTCCGATCGCGCGGTCGCCGTCCTCGACGACTTCGTGCTCGAGGACGAGACCCGGGCGCGGGTGCGTATCGAACGGGTGGGCGATGCCATCCTGGTCGCGTTCCTCGACTCGACCGACGAACCGCTGCCGGGCTCGCCCGTCGAGCTGAACCAGGACTTCTCGGAATCGATCGGATCGACCGCGATCGCGGGATACTGGGCGCCTGCGCGCCGGTTGCGCATCGCCGAGAACGCCGGCCACAATGGCCTACTTCGCGTTTTCGTCGCCTATGGCAGCAAGTCGACGCGCTTCTACCAGTACGCTCGCAGCGACGTCAGCCTCGACATGACTGCTGCCGGCGAGGGCGTCGTCAGCGAGGGGACGCCCTGGCGGCTCGACCTCCGTTCTCCCTACGGCGGCAGCTTCGCCAGCGACGCGCTCGACGCGACGGTGATGTTCGACGGGCCGGGCACCTCGCCAGAATTCGACCCATTCGAGGCCGTGATGCGGATGGCGACGGCTGGCGGCGAGGAACGGCCGCGCGACGTGCTCGAGTGCTCGGTGTTCACGCTCACGCACGAGTTCGAGACCTTGCCGAACGTCGACGGTGCCCTGCTGGGCTCGATCATGTGGGGATACACGCTCACCTGGACGTTTTCGGGCGGAGCGGCGGCGGAACCGGAGCCTCGCCCCGTGAAGCCGGTTTGGCGAGAGCCCGAGACGACGCCGTCAACGATGCCGGACAACCTCGGCTCATCCTGGAACCCGAGGGTCAGGTGAGGAACTCATCGACCACGCGCGCCGACTCGGCGGGACGCTCATGGAAGAAGAGATGTCCGGAACCGTCGAACGGTCGGAGCCGCGCCCCTGGAATGCGCCGCGTGAGAAGTTCCGCGTTCTCATACGGTGAGACGGCGTCCGCGGTGCCGTGCATGACAAGCGTGGGCGCTGAGATGCCGGGAAGCCGCCCCCAGAGTGCCGACGACTCGCGCATTGCACTCAGCTGATCGCGAAAGAGACGACCCAGCACCGGGTGCTGTGCTCGAACTCGTACCTGCTCCTCGATGAACTCGGGATGCGCACGCTGAAAGTGCGGCGAGTACAGCACGGTGCACGCGATGCGGTAGGCGTCCTCAGGCGTGCGGGCGCCACGACCCAGGAGCGCATCCCGTGCCGCCGGATCCGCGGGGATGGCGTGGGTCCCCGGCGGCTGCGTGGCTGCCAGGATGAGATGCCGGACGACCTCCGGGTGATCGACGGCAAGTTGCTGCGCGACGACTCCGCCCATCGATGCACCCAGAACGTCAACCGCGCCGCCGGCGGTGCCTGCGATGACGGCAGCGGCGTCGGCGGCGAGGGTCGCCATGGCCACCGGGAGCGATCCGCGCTCGGAGTCGCCGATGCCGCGCGGATCGAACGTGATCACGTGGTGCTGCCGCCGCAACGCGGGCGCAAAAGGATCGAAGACGTGGCGCGACGCGCCCAGTCCCGGGATGAGCAGCAGGGGCGGCCCCTCACCGCCGGCGACGACAGCGAGCACCGCGCCGTCCGGAGCGTGGACGGCGGTCGGCTCCTCGATCACTGCACGGGAGTCTGCGCGATCATGCGGCGAGTGCCCCGCTTCTTCGTCGACGCCGGCGCAGTCCATGGCGATGTTGTGCACATCGGCGGCGAGTCCGCGATACATCTCGCGCGATCGCTGCGTGCGCGCGCGGGCGAGAGCATCGTGGTTGTCGAAGCTGGAACGATCGAGCACGGCGTCGTTCTCACCGACGTCGGCGCGACGCAGGTGAGCGGACGGATCGAATGGTCACGTCCCGCCACCGGCGAGAGCCGCCTCCGAATCCACCTGCTGCAGGCGATCCCGGCGCGCGGCTTCGACGACACCATCGAGGCGCTGGCCATCGCGGGGGCGGACACCATCCACCCTGTGATCACGGAGCGCGGCGTGGTCCGGGCCGACGCCGGCCCGTCGCGCCTCAAGGCGGGGCGCTGGGAGGCGATCGCACGCGAAGCCGCGCAGCTCGCCGGCAGGGGCCGCGCACCACGCATTGCGCCGCCCATGCCACTGGCCGCGGTGCTCGCCGCTCTGCCGGCGCGGTGCCCGATACTCGCGTGCGTGGCCGATGAGCGGGCGATTCCCATCGAGACCTTCACCGTCGGGGATACGGCCACCGTTGCCTGCATGATCGGTCCGGAGGGCGGCCTTGGGGCACGCGACCTGTTGGAACTGAACGCGCACGACGCGACGACGGTTCATCTCGGCCCCCGGATCGTCCCGAGCCGGTTGGCGGGCCTCGTCGCCGTGTCGCTGCTCCTCGCACGCAACGGCGACCTCGACAGTGCGCCCGAACCGGCGCCGCGATGAGCGCTGCTGCTCCGCCGCGCGTCGCCGTCACCTCGCTCGGCTGCAAGGTGAACTTCGCGGAGATGTCCGAGCTTGCCGGCGCTCTTGCCGCCGCCGGTTGGGACGTGGTGCCGGAGCACGAGCCCGCCGATGTTCGCGTTCTCAACTCGTGCACGGTCACGCTGCAGGCCGACGCAACCACCCGGCAGCGGTTGCGCCGCATGCGGCGCGCAGATCCCAACGCGCGCCTGGTGCTCACCGGGTGCAGCGTCGACGCCAACCCCGGCGTGTACACCGCAGACGGTGCGCGGCGGCTCGGGCTCGACGCCGTGTACACGAACGCGCGCAAGGACAGCATCGCGGCCGATCTGCTCATGCGATTTCACCGCGCCGCGGGCACGCCGGCCGGCGCCGCTCCCACCCAGTCGCTCCGCTCCCGGGCCTTCATCAAGGTGCAGGACGGCTGCAATCACCGCTGCACGTACTGCATCGTGTGGCAGGCGCGCGGCGTGTCGACCAGCCGCGAACCGAATGCCGTTCTGGCAACGGCCGAGCGCGCGGTGGACAGCGGCCACGGCGAGCTGGTCCTGTGTGGCGTCGACCTCGGCTCGTACGGCCGCGACCTCGGCACCGACCTGACCACGCTGGTCACCGACCTTCTCGAGTGCGTCGGCAGCCGCGCGCGCATCCGCCTCAGCAGCATCAACGCCAACGACATCACGCCCGGGCTGATCGAGCTCAACGCGCATCCGCGGCTGTGCTCGCACTGGCATCTGCCGCTGCAGAGCGGTAGTGATTCCGTGCTCCGCCGCATGCATCGCGGTTACCGCCGCGGCCAGTACGCTCGCATCGTGGGCGAGTTGCGCGAGCGTGACCCGCTGACCGAGATCACGAGCGACGTCATGGTCGCGTTCCCCGGCGAGACGGAGGACGACCACATGGCCACACTCTCGCTGGTCGACGAGATCGGTTTCCACTCCTGCCACGTGTTTCGCTACTCGCCACGCCCGGGAACGCCCGCGACGACGTGCGCAGACTCGGTCGACGCCGCGACCTCGCGACGGCGCAGCGGCGAGGTGCGGCGCGCCGCCGCGCGCACCGGCGACGACTCGCGCCGGCGTGCGCTCGGGCGAGTGCACGAGGTCGTCTGGGAGACGGGCGTCGACGGCGACGCCGTCGGCCTGTCGTCCACCTACCACCAGATCGTGATCCCGGGGTATACGGCGCGCCCAGGATCACTCGGTCGCGTCCGCGCCACAGAACTGAGCGGCGACCGACTCCTGGGAGTACCTGCGTGAGCGACTGCATCTTCTGCGCCATCGCGGCACACGGCGTACCGTCGGAGATCCTGCACGAGGACGACGCCGTTATTGCCATCCGGGACAACAACCCGCAGGCCCCGGTGCACGTCCTCGTGATGCCGCGGGCGCACATCGCATCCGCCGCTGAGCTGACGCACGAGCACGAGGAGCTCTGGTACCGGATGCTGCGGGTCGCCAAACACCTGGCGGCGACCGAGGGTGTGGCGGAGAGCGGCTACCGGCTGGTCGTCAACACCGGCACCGACGGCGGACAGACCGTCGCGCACCTGCATATGCACGTGCTCGGTGGGCGTCAGATGACCTGGCCTCCGGGCTGATCGTCAGCCGCGGAACGCCTCGCGCACGTTCTCGAAAAAGCCCTTCTTCACGTCGGCGGGTTTGCCCTCGCGGCCGCCGAGCTGCTCGTAGATCTCGCGGTCGTCGTGACTGAGGTGCGAGGGGACGACGACGCGCACGACGCAGATCTGGTCGCCGCGACGGCCGCTGCGCACATGCGGCACGCCCATGCCGTGCAGCTTGATCTGCTTGCCCGGCTGCGTTCCGGCGGGCACGTCGACGGTGTGCTCTCCCGACACCGTGGGGACGGTGATCTTGTCGCCGAGCACCGCCTGGGGGACGCTGATGGGCAGCTCGTAGACGATGTCCGACCCGCTTCGCACCAGGAAGGGATGCGGCTTCACGCGGAACCCGATGTACAGGTCGCCCGGCGGCCCGCCACGCGGCCCAGCCTCGCCCTCGCCCGTGAGTCGCAGTGTCATGTCCTCGTCGACTCCGCCGGGGATCGAGACCTCGACGGTGTGCTTGGACTGCACCCGGCCCTGACCATGGCACTGCGGGCAGGGATCCTCGACCATCTGGCCCTCGCCCTGGCACTGCGGGCAGGTCGTCACGTTCATCACCTGACCGAAGATCGACTGCATCGTGCGGCGCACCTGACCCGCGCCCTGACACGTCGTGCATTGCACAGCGCTGGTGCCGGCGCGCGCCCCGGATCCATTGCACTCCGCGCAGGTGCCTGCGCGCGGCACCTCGACGGTGCGCTTCGCGCCGAAGACAGCCTCCTGGAACTCGACGTCGACATTCATGCGCAGGTCCGCTCCGCGCTGCGGGCCGCCGCGGCGCCCACCGCGGCGGCCGGCGGCGCCGCCGAAGAACATGTCGAAGAGGTCGAAGGCGGAATCGAACGAGAAGGCGCCGAAGTCGGGCTGGCCGGTCGCCGCGTGGCCGAAGGTGTCGTAGGCCTGGCGCTTCTCGGGGTCGCTCAGCACCGAGTACGCCTCGCCGATCTCCTTGAATCGATCCTCGGCGCCCTTGTCCCCGTTGTTGCGATCGGGGTGGAACTGCATCGCCAGCTTGCGATAGCTGGTCTTGAGCTCCTCGGCGGTGCACCCCCGTGCCACGCCGAGCACCTCGTAGTAGTCGCGCTTCGTGGTCGCCATCGTCAGCCCGCCGCCCCCGGATGTCTCGGATGCGCGACGCGCACGATCGCCGGCCGCAGCAGACGGTCGTGCAGGCGATAGCCGGGGAGCAGCACGTCGATCACGGTGTCCCGCTCGACGTCTGCCTCCTCCCCGCTCACCGCCTCGTGCATCGCCGGGTCGAACGGCTCGCCGACGCCGGCGATGGGGGTGACCCCGATGCGTTCGAGCGCCGAGTCGAACTCGCGCACCACGAGATGCAGCCCGTCGAGGAGCTGGTCTTCGGCATCCGTCTCGGGCGCGTGCTCGACCGCTCTGCGCAGGTTGTCGAGCACCGGGAGCAGCGCGGCCGCGGCCTCCACGCTCGCGTAGCGGCGGCTGTCGACAAGCTCCTGGTCCTTGCGGCGGCGGAAGTTCTCGAAGTCGGCGGCGAGGCGGAGGTAGCGGTTCTCGCCGTCGAGCAGCGTCTGTTGCAGCGCCGCCACGTCGGTCTCGACGACCTGCTCGGCCTCGGCGGACGGGTCAGGGCTGAAGGTCATGCGCGCAGTATTCCCACGTCTCAGCTCAGCACACGCTCGAGCGCGCGCCCTATCTGCTGCGCCACGTAGCGCACCCGCGGCGCCACCTGCGCGTACGGCATGCGCGTCGGGCCGAGGACGCCGATCGTGCCGCGACGGTCACCGCCCGACCGGTACGTGGTGAGCACGAGGCTGCAGCGGCTCAGCTCGGCGAGATTGTTCTCGCGCCCGATCATGATCTGCACGCCAGAGTCGCGGTCGACCTGCGCGATCAGCGCCGCGAGCATGCGCTGCTCCTCCACCACCTCGATCACCTGCTGGAGCAGCTCGACGTCACCGAACTCCGGCTGCCGGAGGAGATTGCGGACGCCGTCGTGCAGCACGAGGGTCTCCTGC
>JBOHUE010000140.1:0-37123 GCA_050734185.1 Candidatus Dormibacteria bacterium
GCGCCACCCGTGCTCGTGCACCTTCTCGTGGTGCTTGTGGCAGATACTGACGAGGTTGGCCACATCTGTCGTGCCACCCTCCCCTGCCCAGTGCCGGAGGTGATGCGCGGCGGTCCACGACGACGGGCGGTCGCATCCGGGCCAGCGGCAGCCCTGATCGCGGGCCACCAGCGCCCGCCGCATCGCCGCTCCGGGCAGACGCCGGGAGCGGCCGGCATCGAGGATCACCGAGCCGGGGCCGAAGACCACGCGGGTGACCGCGGCGTCGCAGGCCAGGCGCTCCACGGTCGCGTGGGGGACAGGGCCGGCGTACTCCACCTCACCGGTGGGGGCGCCGCGCCCGCCCTGCAGCGTCTCGACGCTGGCGGTGACCTGGAGGTGCGGGCGTTGCCCGGCGATGGACGGCAGGACGCCCGCGTCGAGGCCGTGGTGGGACAGCTCGATCCAGGCTTCGGCCATGCGGCGGGAGCGCGGCCGCTCATCGCCGGCACCCTCGCGCTTGGCCAGCGGCTCCAGCGCGGCCCGCACCGTCGCCGCGCCCACGGGGTCGAGGCGGCCGCGGACGAGGACTCCGTTTTCGCACGGGGTCAGCTCGAGCGAGCGCCACTCGACCGCGCTGAGGTGATCGGTGAGGAAGCCGGCGGCGTCGGCAGCGGCCCGGGCGGCGGCGCAGTCGAAGTAGAAGCGGCTGACGCTGTGCTCGCGCGCCAGCGCGAGCAGCGGGCGCTCGTCGAACGCTGCGGCATCACCCGTGGCTGCGTCGGCGGCGCGCTCGGCCGACGCCAGCATCGCGAGGTGCGAGAAGCCGATCTCGCCCGCTTCCATGGCCCGCTCGGTCTCGGGGATGGCCGAGAGCCGCTCCCCGGCGCAGACGGCGCTGCTGGCCGCGGCCCCGGACATGTGGCAGGTGTGGCGGATCCAGGCGACCGCGCTGAGCGCGCCGCAGAACTCGGACTCTTTCATGCCGGCGAGTGCCGCGGCATGCTTGGCGAAGCCGAGCTCGAGCTGGTTGATCATCCAGCGCGTCACCTGAAGTTCGCCGCGGACCTGCTCGCCGTCAGCAGAGGGTTGCAGCTCGGCGCAGTACCGGGCGACCGCGTCGCGGAGCGCGATCAGCGGCGGGGATGCGGTCGGCCCGTCGACCTCCTCATACATTTCTGTAGTATACAGAACATGTGTTCGTGGAGGCGCCTACCTCGACGACGCTGCTCGTACTTCGATGAAGCCGGCAGCTGTGAAGTCGCCGTCGAATGCCAGCGCTTCGCGAATGCGTCGCCTTCGCATCACGCCGAAGCTGGTGGCGTCGACATAGGAGTAGGCGCGCTCGGCATGGCGTCGCAGCCACAGCCACGCCTCCGCCTCCCCCGCCTCACTGACGTGCACGACCTCGAGGTCCGAGATGCGGGTGACCCGATCGAGGAACCCGACGGCCGCCGCGTGGCCGGCGCGACGACGCAGCAGGGTCCATGTCTCACCTAGTACCAAGACCGAGGTGACGACCTTCCCCACGTCACTCGCAACGAGCGCTCTCGCCTCCGAGTGTCGACGATCGCCGCGATCTTGGAGCGCAAACCAAAAGCTCGTGTCGACGAACCTCACGGATCGACTTCGTAGATCGCCGCGTCGATGTCATCGACGCCACCGACAGCGAGCCATCCGTTGAGCGCTTCCCAGGGATCGTCCGCCGTTGCCGGGGGCTCGGGCAGGTCAGTCAGCAGCGCCCTCCGAATAATGGCCGCCTTGGAGAGGCCGAGGCGGGCAGCCTCAGCCGCCAGGGCATCATCGATCGCGTCCTCAAGATGAATCTGCAGACGCCGCATGCTGGATAGGATACGCCTCTGCAGATCCGTGTAGGCGTCACTGTCGGAGGAAGTGGTCAGCGGGGAGGCCCCACCGCTCCGTCTCCCGCCGTAAGCGCCGCAGCGATCGGTAGACGGGCACGTCGTAGGTGGCGCTGAGCCGCGCACTGAACGACGACAGTGAGTCGTGTCGCAGCTCCCAGCGACGTGTCAGCCGCCGCGGCAAGTACACGGCCACGATCTCCGCCTTCTCGGCGCGCCAGCCACGCTGGAACAGCGCCACCGTCCCGAACCCGACGACGCCGACCATCACCACGCCGAAGTTGCGTCCCGACCAACGCGCACGCATCGCGCCGTAGTACGCGTTGAACCCCCACATGTTCTCTTCCGACGGCGCGTAGTTGGCGACGTTGGTGCCCCGAGTCCAGAGGTGCGCGTCGAAAGCCGATCGCAACGAGATACCGCCGGCATCATCGCGCGGCGCTTCGACGCAGAGCCACTTGTAGCCGACGATCCGCATCCTGCCGCCTACCGGGGCACCGGTGCCGGCTCACGTTCCTCGTTGGGCACTGGTTCAGCCGTGCGAACAGGTTCGCCGCGCTCCGAGGCGGGCTCAGGCGGCGGAAGCCGCCACGGCTCCTCGTCGGGCAGCCGGATCGTCCGTTCGTGAGGGCCCAGCTTGCTCATGGCTCGACGATTCGATTGTAGGCACGCTGCGGCGGGCGTCAATCAGTGGGAGCAGCCACACGCCGGCATGCTTGGCGAAGACGAGCTCGAGCTGGTCGATTCCAGCGCATCACCTGGAGTTCGCCGCGGACCTGCTCCCCGTCAGCGGAGATCAGCCCTGCCTCGCTGTAGGGGCGCCGCCGTCGCAACAATCCGCGATTACAAGCCGCCCGGCCGATAACTGTCAGCTCGCCGGCAACATGTCGCCGGTGCGCACTCCCGCTCTGGCCGTGACTCGGATCCTCCGGGTGTGACTACTCGGCATGGAAGTCCGAGTACGTCGGCGGGTGCACCGCGAGCGCGTACGCGATGCCGGCCTGCATTCCCATCACGGCGACGACCGGGATCACCGCGACGCCGCCTGCCGCCATCACGATCACGGTGACGCCGCCGAGCACGGAGCCGCCGCCCGCATACGCGGCCAGCGTGAACCCGAGCGCAACGGCTTCGTACAGGCCGACCAGCCAGCGCGCGATGGTCGATGGGCGCGTCACCAGGAGCGCGGCGAGCGCTACCACCGTCGCGACCACGATCACCGTGACGCCGTAGCCAGTGGCGGTGGACTGCGACACGTTGCCATACGACACGCCGGAGCCCAGGTGGGTGATCGACAGCTGCCGTGTGATGATCCGCGCGCCGGTGAAGACGCCGAAGCCCGCCTGCACCAGAGCGGCGAGCTGACCGACGCGAAGGATGAGATTTGCGTGAAAGCTACGGCGTCGGCCCACGCCCGCGTAATCGATCGAGGCCGGCGATGGGGCTTGCGGGTGCAGCCGGAATGCCGGGGGCCGTGGCGGGATTGGAGCGCCGGCCGATGACCCGAATGGCGGATTTCGCATGACCCGCCGTCAGTCTACGGACGGATCACGATGCTGCCTGAGCTCCGGGGCGCCGGGTCACAACCTCAAGCCGTAGCCAACCGGACTACCCTTCGCTATATGCCGAGGACGATCGCCCAGCGGGACCTCCGCAACCACAACGCGGAGATCATCGACGCGGTCAGCCGCGGCGACAGCTTCATCGTCACGCGGAACGGCGAACCAGTCGCGGAGCTCCGCCCCATCCTCGGCGCGCGACACCGCATTGTTCCCCGAGCCGACATCATTGCCGCCTTCGCGGGCGCGCCACGCATCGATGCCCGGCAGCTTCGCGCGAACCTCGCCGGCGTGGTCGATCAAAACATCCGCTGACGGCTGCGGCTCTGCTGGATACGTCGGTGCTCATCGACCTTTTGGATCCTGGTGTGCTGGCCGCCCTTCCCGCGGACGCGGCGGTGAGCACCATCAGCGTGGCAGAGCTGACGGCCGGACCCCAACTCGCCGCAGACGCTCTCGAGCGAGCTCGCCGCATCTCCCACCTCCAGCGCGTCGAGGCGCTCTTTGATCCCATCCCGTTCGATCGCGAGGCTGCGCGGAGTTACGGTCTTGTCGTCGCGGCCGTGACCTCTGCGGGGCGTTCTGACCGGAGTCGCCTTGCTGATCTGCTGATTGCAGCTGTCGCGCACGCCGGCCAGCTCGAACTCTACACGCGCAATCCTGGCGACCTCGCCGGAATCGGCGCTCTCCTCACGATCGTCGCCGTGTAGTGCGCACGGTCCCCTCCATCAGGGACCGGCAGCGATCAGGGATGCGCCGGTGGCGTCGGATGGTCGTCCTCGCGCGAGGTCGGCGGCCCGCCCGACGGGGCGTCGTTGGTATGACTGCCCGAATTCCCCGGCGCCGGCGCCGGCGGCCCGGTGGGATGCGGAGATGCCGGTGCGTTCGGATGGCTACCGCTGTTGGCATGGGAGTCGCTGACGGAATCCCCGTGCGTCTTGGCCACAGAGCTCACGCACTGGCCGATGCCGTGCTGGTTCGCGCCCAGATCCGCCTTGCACGTCTGCACCTGCTGCGTGACCGTGCTGCCCCAGTTGTCGAGGGGATTTGGATCGCCGGTGGTCACCGTCTTCGCCGTGACGAGCCCGCCCGCGGCAAGCGCCACGACGGCCCCGCCGGCCAGCGCCAGTTTGGCGGCGCCGACCGCGCCGATGATGGTGAGGAGTCGCCGGCGGCGTCGCGGCGCCTCGATCGATGCGTAGCGGGGCGCCGGCAGCGTCGAGAGCTCGGAGCTCCCGTCGGCCTTGCGCAGTTCGGTCTCGAGCCAGTCGTCGAATCGGTCCATACCTAAGAAACGCATCAGGCCACCGGAGTAATGAAGCTCATCGCTGGAGCTCACTCTCAAGGCTCAGGGTGACGCGCTCTCCGAGCATCTGAACGAGCTGGCGCTTTGCCGCCACCAGCTGTGCCGACACCGTGCTCTCCGGGATCTTCAGCGCCGCGGCGATTTCCCGGTTGCTGTAGCCGTGATGGTGCCGCAGCACGATCACCGCAGCGTGGCGCGGCTTCAGCCGGCGCAGTGCGTTGATCAGGTCGAGGTGAGCGGCATCCGTCGGCGCGATCACCTCGCGTCGCTGCAGGCGATCGGCGATCGACCGGAGGCGCTCGCGGCGGCGATGGGAGATGGCGACATTGATGGCGATGCGATGCACCCAGGCCTCGGCCGGCGCATCGGGCTTCCATGACGGCCACGCGCGGAACGCCCGAACGTACGCCTCCTGAGTGCAGTCCTCTGCCGCAGCCTCGTCGCGGAGGACGCCGCGGAGCGTGAGGAGGACGCGGTGGTAGCTCTCGCGGTAGAGGCGGCCGAAGTCGTCTGGGTCGCCGGCGTGATAGCTGGAGGGGGGCATCCGGAGGTCGAGTATGTGGCAGGCGCACCGCCCGCCAGCGACACTCGCGTTACATCCGCGCACCTCATCCGCCCGCGTTCCGCCCCATGAGGAGAAGCACGACGACCGCGACGGCGACCGCCACTACGCCACCAGCAACCTCCCAGCCGAAGGGTCGCCACCCGATGCGCGCATGGCAGGTCCGGCAACCGCCGCGGAGAGCGAGGAAGCTGACGAAGGGCACGAGCTCGTACCACGCGAGCGTTCGTCCGCAGCCATCGCAGTGCGACCTGCCCGCGAGCGACCCACGCCATCCGCGGGCCGACACAACGCCTGCGAACGAGCCGATGGCGCCGCCGAGCAGCGCCGCGAAGATGACAACCAGGGCCAGCATTCCGAGCCCAGCCTATCGCGCCCTCGACGCTGAGTTGAAGCTCGAAGCTGTGCGCAACGCGCTGCGCGGATCGCTCGAAGCTCAGACTATGGGAACGCCGCCAAAGCCTGGGCCAGGGAGCAGGCGGCGAGCATCTCTCGCGCGATAGAACGCGACGTTAACTCGGAAGCTAGTCGCGTTGCCGGCTCGCGTCTTGAAGCCGTTGCAGAAGGTTCCAGCCGAACAGTGTGCCCGCAGCGACCTTGCAAGCTGCGCTTTGGGGCTGTTCATGCCAGCCAGTCCCGCACGCTGCCGAAACTCAAAGGTTACGGCCCCGGTAAGCAGATCAACGACCTGGAGTGCATCGGCTGACTTGGAGTCGAGGCGGCACACGGAGGCGATCGCGAGCCGATCGAATCGGCGGTTGACCTCGCGCTTGACGTCGCGCTCAAATACTACAGTTGCGGGCGTTGAGTAACGGTCAGCAAGGACGGTAACGACCTCGCGGCGTCCGATGTTGCCGGCGAGGAGCTGCTCGGCAAGCGCCTCATACGCCTTCCAAGAGCTGCCAAATCTTAGGATCGGGTCATCAACGCTTCGGTCGGCCACGAAACATGCAAACGTCATTCTCAAGCGGCTCACCTCGCTGAGGACAGCGTTATAGAACGGAAGAGCACCGTGGGTGAGGTCCGTGAAGTGAATCTCCTGATACCAGTGCCACTGGTCGCGCAGCCGCTGAATCGAACGCGTCAAGTCGCTAGGTTCGCTGATCTTCAAACAGCCGACGGCGAAGAAGCGATCATTCGAGATCGATCCGCTCTCGTCGAGGAAGATCAGCCCCGTTGGGTGGGTACGGGGTAGGTCAAGCGAGATCGCCAAAACTAGTGACTCTTCGGGGGGAAGGGCTAAAGGCCAGAGGCCCTCGCCCAAGGGCAAATATTACCCAAAAGCCGATTGAGTAGAGTGGTCTCGCCGCCGCGACCTCACCGCTCAACGCGCAACTGCGCTGCCGGTCGTTGGGTACCTACCAGTGTAAGACTTGCCGTGTGCCCACCCACCGCCGCCGTCACGCGATCACCGAGACCGCGCGCGTTGGCGCTGCGCTCTCGCTGCTCCGCAACGAGCTCGGATCCGACCGGATCGACTTGGGCGAGCTTGGTCGTTCTCGGCGCCGAGGTGAAAGTCGAACAATTGCACAAGGGGCGGGCGATTCGCGCGGAACTCGGGGAGCGTCTGGCCAACCGGATTCGATCTCGCTCGGTTCCAGCCTACCTGGAAGCCGCCGCTCGCGTGCGCGAGCGCGGTTGGGCCCGGTCCTGACGAAAGCGCACGTGCCCGACCTAGGGTGCTGCACTACGACCGCGATTTCGACATCATCGAGTCGCACACCCGCTCCGGTTCTCGAGCGAGTGGCTGGTCAGCGCCGGCTCTCTCTGAACTGATCGCTAACGTCTAGCTCGACGACGCTGCTTGCACTTAAATGAAGCCGGCAGCGAGGACCAAGACGGTGGTGACGACCTTCCCGACGTCGCTCGCAACGAGCGCTCGCGCCTCCGAGTGTCGACGATCGCCTCGGTCTTGGAGCGCAAACCAGAAGCTCGTGTCGACGAACCTCACGGACGGCCCTTGTAGATCACGGCGTCGATGTCGTCGACGCCACCGATATCGAGCCATCCATTGAGCGCCTCCCATGGATCGTCCGACGTTGCCGGGAAATCGGGCCGGTCAGTCAGGAGCGCCGTCCGAACGATGGCAGCCTTGGAGAGGCCCAGCCGCGCAGCCTCGGCCGCCAGCGCGTCATCCATTGCGTCCTCGAGATGAATCTGCAAGCGCCGCACGGGGACACTTTACGCTTATGCAGATCCGTGTAGGCGGACATATTCGCCAGCCCCTTTCCAACTTCAGATCTGATGTGTGTTCTGATAGAGCCATGCTTCGAGCTGCGACGACGATCCGTGAAGCTCGAGATCGCGCCGGTGTGACCCAGGCGCAGCTCGCGAGCCGCCTGGGCACGTCGCAGGCAGCAGTGTGGCGCTGGGAGCGCGGGCTGGTGGAGCCGTCATGGGCCACCGTGCTACGCGCCGTCGCTGCGTGCGGGATGGCCGTGGCGGGACGCCTCGAGACAGTCGATCCTGACGACTGGCGACTTGTCGAAGCCGGCCGCAACCGGACACCGGCTCAGCGGCTGCACGACCTCGAGAGCTACAGCCGCTTCGTGACGGCCGGTCGCCGCGCCCTGCGGCGGCGGCGACACGGTGGATGAACCGGCACTCGACGCGTCGGCCCTGCTCGCGACGCTGACGCGTCGCGGCGTGCGCTTCGTGGTCATCGGCGGGCTCGCCGCCGTGTTGCACGGAGCGCCCTACCAGACCGTCGATTGCGACATCACGCCCGACGTGGACGATGCCAACCTGGCTCAGCTGTCGGCCGCGCTGCGGGACTTGGGTGCTCGAGTCTGGACCGGCCATGGCGAGGGCGTGCGGTTCGAGCACGATGCCCGGTCGCTGCGCGAATCGCGCATCTGGAACCTCGTCACCGACCATGGCCTGCTCGACATCGCCTTCGAGCCAGCCGGCGTTGGCGGCTATGAGGACCTCTGCGGCACGCGGTGGAGATCGACGTCGACGGCGTCGTGTTCGCCGTCGCGTCATTTGAGGACGTGATCCGTTCGAAGGAGGCCGCCGGTCGAGACAAGGACCGGCGCGTGCTGCCATTGCTGCACCGCATGCTGGCCGAGGGAATCGAGATCCGCTGAAGCCCCGACAACTGAAGATCGACAGCGCGCATCGCCCTGCTCGACGGCGGCTCGTTTGGTCCTGACTATTAGCAGGGCGCATCGAGCATTTGCACCGCGCGCATGGGCACGCTTGCGTCATGTCCGCGACGCGCATTGCAGGTACGTTGCACGTGCAGTGCGCCTTGTTATGGCACATGGTCAGCAGCACCACCAGGAGTGATCTCATGCGACGACTTTCCATCACCGGCGTCGCAGGAGCCGCTGTCGTCATCGCGGGCGTGACGCTGGCCGACCCTGCCGGGGCCAGCCGTAGCAGCGTCTCTGTGTCATTTGCCTCCGACACCACCAGCAGCGCCGGCTGGTGCGGGCACGGTCACTCGGCGATCTGCCTGACGATCGGCAGCGGACCCAGCTCGAGTGTGTTTGCGGCTGTTGTGCTGCATCACATCTCGTCCAGCCTCCCATCAACCTCGCCAACGTTCACCACCGACAACTACAACAGCGGCTCGCCCCGCTGGTACATCCCGCTCACGGGTGGCGCGTACCTGTTCGGCTATCCGAGCAATCCCCACCTGAATGGCAACGACTTCGCCTGGAGCGTGAACAACTGTCCACCGGTGAACTCGAACACGTACATGGGCTACAGCGACGCAGTAGCTGCCGTCAACAGCTCCTGCCCCGGCAGTGTGACCGGCGCCGAGATCATCGCGGATGGTGACCAGGCGGCGGGGACCACGGACACGATCACCGGCCTGCAGTACGGCGGTTAGCAAGGCGGCCGAGCCTGACACAGCGCGCCGCTATGGGAGGCGGCCCTTGGAGTCGGGCAAGGCCACGACCCGCACGACCTCGACTCGCGCCATGGTGGCAAGCGCTGGATCGGCCGTTGCGACCGCGGCATTGAGCGAGGCAGCAGTCGCTACCGCGAAGCAGTCCGACAGCGACACGTCGGCGCTGCCGCGGCGATAGTGCCGCGCCCGCAGCGACCCAGCCTCAAACCCCAGCTGCTCATCGGCCGGAACGACACTCACGCCTGCCGCGCTCAGCAGTTGCAGGCTGCGTTCGACGGCGGGAGCAGCAAGCCGTGCGACACGGAGGAGTTGGTCGAGCACCTCCGCCAGGTTCACGGCTGAGATACGCACGTCAGCACCAGGGCTCCGCAGCTCGTGATCGACCGCTTGCGCCGCCGGCTCACCCGCAACAGCGGCGATCACCGCGTACGCGTCGAGGACGATCGTCACCGCGGCGGGCGCCGGCGCTTCGATGCTTCAGCGTCCTGGCGGCGAGCCTGCGCGCGCATGCCCTCGCTGGTCATGCCGTCCGGCAGCGGGAGCGACCCCAGCACAGCACCGACCGGGTCGCGAGGGATCGGGCGCAGCACCAGCTCATCGCCGCGGTCCTCGAGGACCAGCGCGTCGGTGTCCCACCGGTGCCGGATGACAGCGGGGATGGACACCTGACCTCCTCTCGAGATGTGCGTCGCTTGGCGCTTCATGGGATGCAGAGTTTCTCATGAAATTCCACACTCGCAAGACAAGTCAGGTTCATCAAACTGAACGCTTCGCGAGGGGCAGGATGGAAGATCAACTTGGAGTGCGGAGATCGGATGCCGTTCGACCTCGCTCGGGATCGCGTCAAGCCACTGCTCGAATCGTGGGAGCGTCGCCGTTCCCAGGACGCGACAGCCGCCTGGGACTGGTTGACAGCGAGCGGCGATGCGCCGGAAGTGAGCCTGCACGAGCTGGAGTACTTTCTCTGGTACCAGCTGCCGGCGAAGTTCCTCACATCGCATGAGCACCATCGTGCCGTCGCCCTGGCGCTCGCCGACCTCTTGGACGCCCTGGGCCACGCGGACGCGGCGAGCTTGTGCCGCGGCTTCACGACGATGCAAGTGCTCGCCGAATGGGAATCGGATCCGGACCGCGGCCATCGTGCATTCATCAAGGCGCTCGACGAGTCCGGGGTCCATCCTCCGAACACCGATGTCCTCGAATGGGGAGCGGTGATGCTGCTCACCGAGGCGCGCGTGCTGGAGATGGCGGCGAACGAGCTCGAGGACGCGATCTCGCACGGCGTCTTCACGCCGGGCGAGCGCGGATGGAAGCACGCGCAGTCCGAGGTCACGCGCCAGTTCCTGCTGCGCGTTCGCCACGATCTCGACGAGCGCTCCCCTCGTGAGGCGGTGTGGCAGGAGCGCATCGAGTATTGGGCGTTACGTCCCGCGCGCCCGTCGCGGGAACTCTGGCTGCGCCCGGCCATAAAAGACCTGCGCCGCAGTGCGGACGCGCCCGAGGATGCCTCGGCAGCGATGCTGTCGCTGCACCGGCTGCTGGAGCTGGCCGGCGAGGGTATTCCGCTGACGCAGGCGGGGTTCATGCAGCCGGCCGTGGTGCGGCAGCTGGTCGACGAGTTCGGGTGGTGGCACTGGGGGAAGCCACCGCGGAACGAGTCGGACGCACTGCAGGTGCACGACCTGCGTGACCTCGCGAAGCGGTCGGGGCTGCTTCGAGTCGCACGGAAGGAGCTGCGCCTGACCGCGAACGGCCGGCACGCGCTCGCCGACACGCAGGCGCTCTGGCGACGCACCACGTGGACGCTCGCTCGGGGAGCGTCCTTTTCCGACGCGATCGGCGAACTCCTGCTGGCGCGCCTCCTTCGTGGCCCGGTAGATCAGAGCGACGTCCGCGAAGACATGGTTCCTGTCCTCGCTGAAGCGGGCTGGACACCAAGGAATGGCGGGCTGCTCACCGCCGACATGGTGGGGTATGACATGTGGGACGCCATCCGTCCGCTCGCACTGCTCAACATGCTGCAGATCGGCAAGTGGCCCGATCAGAGCCTGCGCCTCACACGATTCGGCGCCATCTCGGCACGCGAGATTCTCCGGCTCCGTGCGACGGCACCGGTAGAGCGATGAGGCGCGTTGCGGCTTCAGACTGGTGCGGCGACGGCCAGCCCGGCGTCCTCGGCCGCCATTCGGAGCCGTTCGTCGTACGCGATGAGGGACGTGACGTCGTCGCCGACAGATAGCGCGCTGGCCAGATGAATCGCGTCGAGGCTTCGTAGCTCAGGGGGGCCGACGGTAGCGGCGTGCAGCAGGACGTCGGTGGTCATCGGGACAACGTCGATGCTTGCAAGCAGCTGGCGCGCAACGTCGACCGCTCCCGCGTCGCGCCGGCGACACACCCGCATGAGCTCGACGGTGGCGAGCTCGCTGCTCACCATGGCAAGGTCGGCGCGCCGCGCAAGCCAGTCACCGAGAGCCGCGGTCTCATGCTCTTCGAACACGAGCTTGACCAGTGCCGAGGTGTCGAGATAGATCACCGGTCAGCGAAGTCGTTCGCCGCGCTGCGCATCGAGGGTCTCCGACGCCGTCGTCTCGCCAGGCGCCAGCCGGACAGGTACGGGAACCCGAAACGACCGGCTGGCCGGCCGGAGCGCACCCGCAGCGACCAGCCGGTCGCGTGCCGTCCCGTCTTGTGATGGCGGCACCAGCAGCGCCACCAGTTTCCCGCGCTCGGTGACCTCGACACCGTGCCCAGCCTTGACCATCGCGACATAGCGGCTGGCATGCTGCCGCAACTCGCGGATCCCGATTCGCTCCATGGTGACGATCATTGTAGCACTCCATGTGCTACTTGAGGGGGCGCGTTTCGCTCACTGCGCTACGGGAGGTGAGAAGGAGGGGACGTTGTCCGTCCCCTCCTTCTCGAGCGATAGCACGCGGGCTGTCGCATTCTGACGTCAGCAGATCTGCGCGACCACGGTCCCCGTTCCAGTTGAGCTCGGCTGCGGGCCGTAGCCCGGGTTGACCTTCACGATGATCACGTGCACGACGTCACCGCTGATGGCGCTGCCCAACTTCGCGATCGAGCTTGAGACGATCACCGCCATGTAGGACGGGACCGTCGCCGGCGGCGGTGTGCTGTTGCCGGGATCGGTCAGCCACGACGTGCCGCACACCGGATGCGTCGCGTCGTCTTCGAATCCCTTGAAGCTGTTCGGCGCGCTGCCGCCGCTCAACGGATTGTTCTGCTGCCACTGCGATCCCCAGAAGAGCACCGGCTTGCCGGTGCTGGTGTTGACCTGATTGCCCACGACGAACGAACCGCCCTGAGCGAACGCGTAGACGATGGTGTTCGCGCTCGCGCTGGATGCGCTGTAGAACGCGTCACCAAAAAAGTTCGCGGCGACGGTGCCCGGGCCGAGCGGTTGCGAGACGCTTGCGATCGTGCAGCTGGCGGATCCGGCGATGTTCGTGGTGCCGGAACAGGCCTGCGCCGAGACCCCCGTTCCCAGCGTCAATGTCTCGGACCGTCCCGGGATGGCCGTCGTGCCGTCCTCCGCGAGCACGGCCGAGAGGGTGACCGGACCGCCGTTTGCGATCAGGGTCGGGCCGGTGTAGGTCGTGGTGGTCTCCTCATGGGTGACAGTGAAGGTCACCGTGGTCGAGGAGGCGACGTACTTGGCCGTCCCGGCGAAGCTCGCCACGAGCGAGTAGGCCCCGGCCGGCTCACCCGGTGTCAGCGAGCAGCTCGCTATCCCCGAGGTGTCTGTCACCGCGCTGCACGTCTCCGTGCCCTGGACGGTGAAGGTCACCGTCTGCCCGGCCAGCGGCACGCTGCTGCTGTCGGTCAGTCGCGCGGAGACAGTGGCCACGTCGTTGAAGTCACCACTGGTCGCGCCGGTGTACGTGAGCGTCGTGCTCACCTGAGTCCAGATGATGGACGCCGAGTTCGACGTGAGGCTGGCGGGCGGCGTCGTGCTCGACGCCGTCGCCACCACCGTGTCGGTCCCGGGGTTGTTCCCCGTGTAGGTGAAGGTCGCGACCCCGCTCGCGTCGGCCACTCCCGTGCCGGTCTGAGCGTTGGGTCCGGTGACGGTGAACGTCACGACGATGCCGGCTGGGTTGACCACGTTAACCAGCTGCGCCTGCATCGTGATCGAGGTCCCCACCGTCTGGCTGGCGCTGGATGGCGTCAGCTCGAGCTTCGGCTGGGCCGCGGTGTCCTCACCGAAGACCGTCAGGCCGTTGACATCGGTGCCGGCGTTGAAGTGGGTGAGCACGCTGCCGGAGGCGATGTCGATGCGATAGACATCGCCGCTTCCCTCACTTGCGGTCCAGAACGACTTCAGGTCCGGGCCCAGATTGAGCGCGAAGAGCGGATTGGTTGCGGTGAAGGCTCCCGGCGTGTACGTCTGAATCACGCTCCCGCTCGTGTCGAGCAGGTAGACGGCGGTGGCATCCGCCACGAGCACGTCCTGGTTGGGCAGGATCCGGAATGCGTACGCGTTCGGGCCTGCCAGGGCCGTCGAGTTGAAGTCGGCGAGCTGCGTGCTGGTGCACACGTTGAAGCGCTTGATGTGCGCGCCCTCGGACGTGTAGTAGAGGGTGCACTGGTCGGCGGCCAGGTCGACCCAGTCGGTGCCGCGGTTCTCGACCGCCGGGCTGAAGCTCGCCACCGAGGCGAAGCTCGAATTGAACTCGAGAACCCGATGCGACCCGTCAGCCTGTCCCACATAGAAATGCCCCGCGTTCGCGCCGCTGCAAACAGTGCACGCTTGGACGATCGACTCGTTGTCAGCGTTGTAGCCGCTGCCGACGTCGCTGATAAGGTTTCCCGCGGAGTCGAACTTCGTGACCGCGTTGGCGTTGAAATCGGTCGCGTACAGGTTGCCCGAGGCGTCGAATGCCATCCCCGTGCCGAAGGAGTTATGGCTGGTATTGAGCGTATCGAGCACGGCGCCACTGGGGCTCAGGTGCAGGATGTTGCCGCCGCTGGTTCCGGCGAAGACGTCACCGACGTTGTAGGTGACGCCGCTGGCGTGGGCGGTGAGCGGTCCAAACCCGACAGCCCCGCCGAGCATGGCGAGCACGATCAGGGGAAGGAGTAAGGCGCGCAAGCGCAGGTGTCGTGCATGCATAGGTGATCTCTTCATATGTGCCGGATCGTTCCGGCGGATGAGCAGAGTCCATATCCGTGCCGCGGCGCCAGCGTGTTGCGCGCGCATCGGCCGAGCCGGCGTGTTGTGCGCGATTCGCGGCGGAGCGCGCGCAACAGGCGGAGGCGATTGCGATGCCTCAACCGACGCGCGCGTCGGGACGTGCAAGAGCCGCCTCCCTCAATCTCGTCTCACCGTCGCCTCGGACATCCTGCCGCGGATGTCCACGCGCGACGGTACGTGCGGCGTGATTAAGAAGTCAACGCGGTTTGTGCATCGGTAACGAACTCAGTGCACTGAGTCGCGTTTGCTTACAAGGGAATTGGACCTTCAGCGTCCATTCGTCTTAAGACGATTGGCCGTCAGAAGCAGGACAAAACGCACGCCGCTTCGCGGTGGTCGGCATGAGCAACGGCGGAACCCGTTGCAGGACTGCGCTCCGTTCGTGGTTGGGTATCGCACCGTGGCAAACTTAGCGAAATGGCAACCCGCCGACGCCGCCACACGATCACCGAAACCCCACGCATTGAAGCTGCGCTCGCGCTGCTCCGGGACGAGCTCGGATGCGACCACATCGACTTGGGTGGGATCGTCGTTCTCGGCGCCGAACTGAAAGCCGAACAGCTGCGCAAGGGACGGGCGGACCGCGCGGAGCTCAGGAAGCGCCTGGCCACCCGGGTGCGATCTCGCTCGCTTCCACTGGATCCGTCCGCATCCTCACAGGTGCGACAGCAGGGTTGGGCCCGCGGAAGCGGGTGAACTGTACGCGTGCGCGCCATTCCTGTTGGAGGCTGGGTATTCGGTACGTAACGCAACGGATCATCACGAATTCTTCGAGCAGTTTGTGAGCCTCACGGCGCCGCGCTTCTCGAGTGAGTCGCTGTCGGCGCCGACTCTCTCCGAAATTTATGTAGAGCTCGTAGCGCTAAGTCGACGCGTCGTGGGAGTAGGTCTCCGAAAGTCGGTCGTCGTTCGGCCGGTTACTTTGCTCGTGCGGATCCCGCGTGTTCTACACGTGGCGCGGGTAGTCCGCGTCAGCGCGGCGCCAGAGCGACCACGTCTTCGTAGAGAGCATCCGGGGCTAGGTCTAAGCCGTTTGGCCATGCTGGAGCGCCGTCTTCGTCCAGCCGCACCTGGGCAAAGTACTCCGGATCCTTGAGCGGCTCGAACATCTCTCCCCACAGGTCATTCGAGAGGTCCACGGTTCCCGTTACCCCGTCGGCGAAGCGCAACTTCAGCCTGTACGGAGCCACGGGCTCCACCGAGAGGAGGCCCGGGTAGGGGATGTTCATCGTACTGATCCTACGGGAGGGGCGCGATGGAAGCCAGCGGCCTGCGCTCTTGCGCCCTGTTCCAGTTGCTGGCCAGTTCATCCTGGTGCTGGGCGGCCCACTCCATGACCAGACCGAGCTGCCGCGGCGGCAGCGTGCTCCGGAGCACCGCGAGCGGGTCGATGCCAACCGACGCCTCGTTCGCTCCGTACGCCGCGTGGAAATGGGGTGGTCCGTGCTCCCGCCAGCGCATGCTGATAACGATGCCGTAGAAGACGCTGATCCGAGGCATGGCGTCCCAGGATAGTCCGGCCCGGCCGACCAGCATGACGTTCGTCGACTCCAATGCGGCGTCGGCCTACGCCGGGCACCTCGTGTTCTGCACGCTCGACTCCGGCATGCGCATCGTCACGCCGGGATCGCCGCACGCGAGCGTGAGCAACGGGCCGTCGAGGTGCCAGCTGGATGTGAAGGAGGCCACCGACCACGCGCTGTACTTCGCCGAGCAGTCGACGATCCACCGGCTCGCCTGAGCGCCTGACGCTACTGGGCGAATGCGCGGTACGTCGGGGGATGGATTGCGAGCACGTAGACGATGCCCGCCTCGATGCCGATGACCGCGCCGAAGGGAATCAGCGCGCTGCCGCCTGCGCCCAGTGCGAGCAAGGTGACGAAGCCCAGGACGGATCCGCCGCCGAAGTGCGCAGCGAGCGTCACGCCGAGTCCGAACGCCTCGACCAGGACCAGCAGCGCGCGCGCCCACTGCGACGGAAGCGCAACTGTGGATGCGAGCACGATCACGACGACACCGATGACGATGATGCCGACACCGAAGTGCGCAGCACTATCACTCGACAGCGTCAGATTCACCCCGGTGTCGAGCTTGGTGAAGACATCGGTGCCGCGAATCAGGCCGATCCCGGTGAGGATCGCGAGCGCCGCCTGCGCCAGCGCGGCGAGGTCGGCCAGCGCAGCCGCCGGATTGACATGAAACGGGAGGCGACTTGCCCACGCGGTGCCATCCACCGCGTCCCACCAGACTTGCGGTCCGTAGGGGTGCAACCGCGCGGCACGGGCCCCGGCGCTGGTCTCCGTGGTGAACCGTGCATACTGCCCCCGCGCAGCTTCGACTCCGCTCAAGCGCGGTGACGCGCTGGTCCGCTCTATTCAACCAGTGGCCCGTCCCCAGGAGGTGCAAGCCCCAAAACCGATTGTGGAGCGCGCCGATGTCGAGCAGGCACAGGTGCGCGGCGCGCGGCAGCCCCTCTACTGTGACCGGAACTGCTGGCCTTCGGGTAGTCGGCAGGAACACCCCGGAAGCTCCTTGAACGGAAATCTCATGATGGAGCGATCCCCGTCGCCTCCTGCGCGTTGAGGGGGACGCGGAACATGACGTCGGCGTGCTGATTGTGACGTTCGAGCCAGGCGAGGATCGCCTGCGGCGTGCTCGCCGCGACCAGAACGTCGAGCCTGCGTTGAGCGACCCACTTGCCAACGTATGGACGCAGAGCGTCGCTTCGCTGCTGCGAGGCGCCGATGCCTCGCGGCGCGACGCGGTGCCCGGAGTCGTCGGTTCTCATGGGACGCGCGGTATGCGCATCGCGACAATGAGGGCGCTCGTTTGAAACTGACCAGAGTTGCTCGTCGAAATTGACCACCTCAGATCCGTGTATCTGAAAGGGTGAGAGCGCGGTGGATCACCGCTAACACGACGAGGAAGGACCCCGGGATGCTGTGGGTGTTCAGGCCAACAGCACCGGAGTCCCCAACACATGCTCTGACCGGAGGAAGACGTGGAGGCACATGCGCTCCGCAGTCGAGGTTGGTCGATCTCGGCCATCGCACGCCATCTCAACCCCAGCCGGCCACAGTCCGTGCGTACCTGTGCGAGGAACGCCAACCAGGTCAACGCCGACATCGCCAGTCCAGCCCGTTCGATCGATTCGACGACTACGTCAGCCAGCGCCTGCGCGACGACCCGCATGTCTGGGCGATGGCGTTGTACGACGAGGTCCGCGCGGTGGGCTACACGCGCAGCTACCAGCGCTTCACCCATGCACTGCGGACACGTGGGTTGCGACCGCATTGCGAGCCGTGTGCGGGCGTCCGCGGTCGGCCAACCATCGAGATCGCCCACCCGTCGGCCGAGGAGATCCAGTGGGACTACCTCGAGCTGCCCGCGCTGTAGGGCGCCGCCCATCTCTTGGTGGGGACGCTCAGCCACAGCGGGCGCTTGGTACACGAGGATGGTCGCGGTCTTGCCGAAGTGCGGCGTCATGTCATCGGGCAGCCCGCCGCCAAGGTGGTGACGTCGTACGTCATGTTCCCGCCTGACGGCGTGATCGGCCCACTCTGGCCGCGCGCTTGGCCAGGTGGGTTGTGATCGCCCTCGTTGGTGCAGTGGAAGGGCACCTGCACCACGACGTCTCAGGGTGTTGTGTGCGAGGGAGACCCAGCGACGCGTCGAACGCGACTCCACCCGCGAGATCAGGGCATGGGCGCCATGCTGCTGGGGGGCACATCCGCCCGCGCCGCGGGCACGAGGCGGGCCACCGCCAGACGACGGGGCCCGCCTCAATTCCCTTTGAAGACGATTAGCCGGTGGGGTAGAAGGTACCGGGAATGCTGATCGAGTCGCCGAAGGTCGAGTCAGTCACCACGATGTTCGTCCAGGCGATGGTCATCGGCGGATCACAGGGCGGCGAGATGTTGTCGGCGGTCATGGTCAGCGAACCGGTGGCCTGGCCGTTGCTGACGTTGAAGGTGCCGCCCGCGCCCTCCGCCGTCTTGTTCTCGGCCTTCGGGTGACGGCCGCCGCCGTTGATGCACTCGGCGGTGCCTGTCACCGAAATATTGACTGAGCTCAGGCTGTTGCCGAGCCCAGCCTCCTTGAAGGATACGGTGATCGAGTTCGCGGTCACGGAGCCGGTGACGCTCGCGTAGAGGAAATGCGGGTGCGCGGCAAAGGCGACGGTCGCCGATGTGATCAGCACCGCCCCCGCTGCGCCAACTCCAGTAAGCAGAGCCATGGATCGCTTCATCTGGTTTCCTTTGTTTATGTTGGTGTTTGTCATGCCGACCCGCGGTTGCGCGCCGCATCTTGGCGGCGTCTGCGGTGACCGCGTCCGGCGCACGGTTCCTACGTCTTTTGACTCTCCGCCGAGGGGCCGAGCGCTGCCCACGATTCAGCCCGAGGACATGACGAGTCGCGCTGCAGTCAGATCTCCTCCTGCCCCTCCTCCTCCCACGTTGCTGCGCACGCTTGCACTGTGCGCTGCAGGCGGCAGCGCACAGTCATGTGCGTTTCGCCCCCATCACGCTGCTCAGCCAATGCCGTGCCCCACCAGTTACGCCGACCAAGACGGCCAGCCTCTCAAGCCCTGCATGAATGGTCAGACATCGGTGCAATCGTGTCTATCCGTCATCTTCCGGATGTTGCGATCACAGAACCGCATCAACGGCGTCATCGCTGCTGAGCCCTCAACCTTCGGCGGTGAGCAGGTGCGCGCCATCAGCCAGCCGTCACCGCCACGCGACACCTCCCTCCGACGACAGGCGTGTTCCGCCCTTGAGTCCTCGGCAGGTCCCGTCGCCACCGCCTTAGGCGGTGGCGGTTGCCCCGTCCGCGAGCGCCGCAGCGGCGCTCACGGCGAAACGCTTGAAGCGGCCGACTCAACGAACCTCAACTGCAGTCCCTTCCAGACGTGCGAGGCCTGTCGCCGGGTTCGGAGGCGCCGTGCCACAGCAACCGGTTGCAACGACGCGTCGACCTTGCGCAAACGTGGAGCGGCGTATGCCGCACCCGTCCCGAGACCGACGGCCGCTGCCCTATGGGAGGCGTCCCTTCGAATCTGGCAGGCCCACGACGCGCACCACCTGCACTCGAGCCATGGCGGCAAGCGCGGGGTCGGCCGTTGCGACCGCTGCATCGAGCGAGGCGGCAGACGCTACCGCGAAGCAGTCCGACAGCGACACGTCGGCGCTGCCACGGCGATAATGCCGCGCCCCTAGCGACCCAGCCTCATACCCCAGCTGCTCGTCAGCCGGAACGACACTCAACCCTGCCGCGCTCAGCAGCTGCAGGCTGCGTTCGACGGTGGGAGCAGCGAGCCGGGCGACACGAAGAAGCTGGTCAAGCACCTCCGCCAGATTCACGGCTGAGATGCGCACGTCAGCACCAGGCCTCCGCAGCTCACGATCGACCAATTCGGCTGCGGGCTCGCCGGCAACGGCGGCTATCACCGCGTATGCATCGAGGACGATTGTCACCTCGGCGCGCGCCGGCGCCTCGATGCTTCAACTTCCTCGCGGCGACCCTGGGCGCGCATGCCCTCGCTGGTCATGCCGCGCGGCAGCGGCAGCGACCCCAGCGCAGCTGCGAGCGGATCCCGAGGGATCGGGCGCAGTACCAGCTCGTCGCCGCGGTCCTCGAGGACGAGCGCTTCGGTGTCCCACCGGTGCCGGATGACCGCGGGTATGGACACCTGGCCCCCTCGCGAGATGCGGGCCGTCTGACGCCTCATGAGAACAAGTGTATCTCATGACGGTGGTGAGTTCTCTTGAAGCATGCTGGGATTGCGACTCCATCGAGGGCTTCCACAACACGCCCATCGACACTCAGCCCTCGGTCAGCTCTCGCCTCGTGAGTACGAACGGCGGCACGCCGCTGGACCTACCGCGGCCTACCGTTGGACCGTCCACCGACCGAGGTCAACGCCAACGTCCCGCGACCGCTCATCGTAGGCGATGGCGAAGGCTCGTCAGCCATTCGCCACACCACTGAGGAGCACGATCGGCAAGGTGACGGCCACAGCGACCAGGCCGCCGCTCACCTCCCACAAGAACGGGTGCCAGCCGATGTGGGCGTGGCAGGTGCGGCAGTGCCACGCAATGCCAGGAAGCTGACAAAGGGGACAACCTCGAACCAGTCCAGAGTGCGGCCGCAGCTGTCGCAGCGCGACCTGCCACTGACAGACGCAGTCCAGCCACGTCCGGCGACGACACCGGCGTACGACCCCAGGGTGCCACCGACCAGCGCTGCGAAAATGACGATGAGCGCACCCATCAACCGAGGGTACTGCCTGACCGCGCGCTTGCTCGCGTTCTCGTTCTACGCCGCTTGCTGCCTACACTGGATCTGTGCTGCGGCGCCGCCTCCTTACCCGCGTCAGCCTGAAGGAGAGCCGGATCGCCTTCATCTTTGTGCTGGTGGCCTACGTGTTCTTCAGCCTGTTCGACTGGATAACGACAGTCATTGCGCTCGACGCGGGTGGGAGCGAGGGCAATCCTGTCGCCGCGTCGGTGTTCTCCGTGTTCGGGAATGCTGGGTTGCTCGTCTTCAAGGCGGTGGTGATCGCGGTCATCGTTGCCGTGCTTGTCTTCATCCCACGCAGGATCATGTCACTGCGCGTGGCCACATGGGTCGCGGCGGTCTTCGCCATCGTCGCCGCGGTGATCGTGATCCACAACATGCAGGCTTACCTGTCGCTGCAGCACCAGCCGCACGGCCCGACGTACCATTCGACGGCGCCGGAGGCGCGTTTGCTCTGAGCCTGCTTCGGACGGGCCTCCGTACCAGCGTCACTTCACTCGTAGGCCCTTTGCCTCATGACACCGTGGCAGCGTCTGGGAATGCTGATGAACAACGGGATGATTGCGGTGCGCGTGCGGGAAGTCCGCCTCCCAGAATGGCTTGGCTGGGTGTTCGGCCTCGGGCTCGTCGCGGCGATTATCTCCCTGTATATCGCTGGCGACTGGCGTAACGCCGACGTCTCGCTGTACCACGCATACGCACTCGGGTTCTGGGGTGGGTTGACGCACCCGATCCTGCCGACGGAGTACCCGCCGCTTTCGATCGTCCCCCTCTCGCTGACGCTGGCCGGGCCGGCGGCCTGGTTTCCGGACGTCTTTGCTTTCTGGATGGGGGTGATCGCGGTGCTCGGATATGCCGCGTTTCGGCGCTGGACAACGCCGCGCCAGGCCGGCGCATACGCGCTGTATGTGCTGTCCGCCGGTGTCGCGACACTGCTGTTCCGTTTTGATTTGATCCCGGCGCTGCTGGCGACGGGCGCCATCTGGCTGGCGCAACGGCGAAGGTTCGCGCGGGCGTACGGCATCATCGGGATCGCGACGTTGATGAAGCTCTTCCCGCTGGTGCTACTGCCGGTGATCGTCATCGCACACAGCCGCGCCGCTGGCGGCGACAGCACTCCACCATGGCGGTCGATAGCGCTCGGAGCTGGAGGTTGTTTGGCGATCGTCTGTGCGGGCTTCGGCGTGGCAGCGGCGCTCGACCCTCACGGGTGGACTTCTTCGCTGCTCATCGAGACGAACCGGCCACTCGAAGTCGAGAGCGTACCAGCCACGCTGCTCTGGTTTGGGTCCGCATTCGGCTTTCATCTCACTGCGGTCGTCAGCTTTGACTCCTTCAATCTCACGGGAGCCTTAAGCTCGGCGGTGATCGATTTCGCTACTGCGACGCTCATCCTCGGTCTCATGTGGGTCTATTGGAGACAGGTGCGGGGCGATCTCACCGTGGCGCAAGCGGCGACCGCGGCGGTGCTCGTGCTTCTCTGCGGGAGCAAGGTTCTGAGCTCGCAGTACCTGCTGTGGCTTGCGCCGCTACTGGCGACGGCGGCAGGCTTTCAGTTCCGGTGGCTTGCCGTCTTCTTGCTCACCGCGCTCATCTTTCCGGGCTTCTTCGAAGTCGGTGTCCGCCCGATGGGCGCGACGTTCTCATACGCGCCCTATGTGGTAGCCGGACTGGTGGCGCGTAACGTTCTTCTCGTTGCCCTCACAGTCCTGTACATCCGCCGGCCCGGAATCGATCCGAGCGAGCGCGAGAAGCGGCCGGCGCCGCGCGAACGGCATTCAGCGCTGCAAGCGGCGTGAGAGGTTTTCGCCCAGCCGTCTCGACGCGGCGGTCGGATCCTCAGGTGCGTATGACGCCGCGGCCGTGGACACGTCAGCAGCGACCAAGTCGAACGCGATCAGCCCGATAACGACTGCCAGCACACATGATGACGCCACGCCCTGCGCAACCCCCAACCCGGTCACCGGCAACGCCGCTCCGGCCTTAGCGAACAAGGTATCGGCTACCAGCAGGACCGGCACTGACGCGCGCCAGCTGAGCGCGTTTTCCGGCCGAGCCAGCCACCATGCTGTGCCGAACACGTATGGCTCGAGCAGGTAGTAGGGGTAGGCAGTCTTTGCCAGCATGGGAAAGCAGGCCGCGGCGATGGTGAGCATGCCGAGCAAACCAGGGGCGGTCACAACGACGGACGGTCGTCGCCACGCAGCTACGCCGCAAATCATGAGCACTACAGCGCCGATCACATAAGCGTCGGCGTGTTGTACGACGCCGGCCAATGGGGTCCCGTAGGCGACGACCCACAACGATCCGCCGCCGATCGGCAGCTGCGCGCGATAGGTGATGAGCGAGAACAGCACGTGTCGGCCATCTGCGAGAGCAAACGGCGCGACGCCGAGAACGATCGTGACTACGAACAGGATCAGGAACCGGCTGCCGTCGCGATAATGGCGGCCGGCGAGCAGTGCAAACGCGAATGGCACGACGTACAGCACAGCGGTGGTGCGGGTCAACGCCGCTAAGCCGAGCACTACGCCGGCGAGGGCTATGCGCCGCTGTGTGGTGAACGCAACCGCCACAAAGGTGAGCGCCAACTCGATGGGCTGTTCCAGGTGCCCGTAGTCGGCGACACTGATCCAGATTGGTGGAGCGAGCAGAAAGAGAAGTGGTGTCGCTGCGCGCCACGTGACGCCACCACGTGCCCGCGAGATGACGGTGACGGCCACGGCGGCGAGGGCCACGTTGGCCAACGCGGCTTCAACGCCGCTGAGACCGGCGCGCAAGCGCAGGTCGTTCGCCCACACCAGTGCATTCGCAACAGCGGCCACAGGCACGAGCGCGACAAGGCCAAGTGGACCATTGGCGTTCGGGTAGCCGCCGAGGCTAGGCGCGGAGTAGACGAGCAGCGGATGGCCGTGGACCGCGATCTGCGCCGAGGGCCAGAAGTAGAGGTCGAGGTCCGTTGGGGTCTGCGCCGTGAGGAAGGCGCCGGCCGCCCACGCGGCCGAATAAAGACAGGCGCCTACAACGAGCGTGAGTACAGCGCGACGAGGGCCAGTCGTTGAAAGGCGGGTCAGAGCAGCGTCATGGAGTGCGCTAAGGCCACGTACGTTGCCTTGCGGCGCCACGCCGTCACTAGTTGAAAAGAGAAGGCCCGCTGCCGAGACAGCGGGCCTTCCAGTTGACCACTAAGACCGCGGGTCCTTGGCCTCAGCCACTTCCACAACTGGGGTCAGCCGCGCCCGGCGTGAGAGCTCCCTGGTACTTGTACTGTCCGCCGACCGTTCCGTTGGGGTTCGTGAACGTGAAGACCTCACCATTACCAGGTGTGGTGTGCAGATAGACGGGAACGAGTTTGGTCAGATCGACCGTACCGGCAGAAGTATCAGTCGCAGATGGGTACTTCTGATTATTGTCGTTGTAGTACGCATCGCTCGCCGTTTGCACGCTCTTCGCATCGGTGGCACAGGCCGAGCTCGCTCCCCGGTTGAACACCCCCGCCACGTTGAAGATGACGATGAGTGCCAGCACCGCCAAGACGGCGATGACGACGAGCAACTCGATCAGGGTGAATCCACTCTGGCCGCGCACGCGCCGCCGCGCCACCCGGTTGTACAGATCGTCCATGCCCTGTGCTCCTCCAGTTCCTGTGTATCGAGGGCGCTTTGAGAGATCCCGCCCGGTTTCCAACATTTTCAGCAGCCCGCCGTCAGGGACACAGATGCAGTTGCATCACGTCCCGTGGTCAATCTGATGGGTTCCGTCCGTTCCGCCGGCGCTCTCGTCCCAGCAACGGCCGACCGGAAGGAGCCGGGTCGCCGGCTGGCCAACGCATGGCTTCTCTAGCTGCTTCTAGTACGAGCAGTTGGCTGTCGGCTTGCCAGTAATTGGGTCGAGACAGAGATATGTGAAGCTGATGATCGTCGTAGCAGACGTCGTCGGCGGCGTGCGCTTAGTGACTCCCTGAGCACCACACCCTGCTTCAAACAGCAGCTGTCCCGGCAGGCTCTTCGCTGCAGCCGTGCCGGTCAGGCTCTCGTTGTAATACCCGCATACCGTCGACGTCGTGATCGGACTGCCGCTCGCTCCCGTGATCGTCAGGTCCGAGTTCGTGTTCCCTGCGACATAAAGATCGCGCACGATCACGCGGCCCCCGACGTTCCAGCCATTACCCGTTGATCCATTGCCGGATACGTTCATCGTCGCGCGCGGTGCATAGATGAGACCCCCGAGGCTGCCCCCGTTTCCTGCGACGCTGATCGCGCACGGCAGCTTCAGCACGGCACAGTTAGTGTTGGGGTCGGTCAGGTTCGGATCTGTATACACCGCTATGCCGGCGTAGAGGCCAGACGTCGTTGCGGTGAGCACGATCCTACCCTGGCCCGAAGAGCTGAGGGACCCGCCTGACTGCCCCGCCGCGGAGCACGCCCAATATGGACCAGCAGTTGGACACGCGAGGTAGATCACGACCGGCGTCGCAGCAGTGTACGCGTTGCCCGGTGACGGCACGGTGGCCCAGGGGGAGCTCAGCGTTAGGGTGTTGCTGGTGTTCGAACTCACGGTGCCTGTCTCCGTGCTGCCGTTCGAGAGCGTCACGGTGACCTGAGCGTTGGTCCATTGGTTGCTGGTCCACGTCTTCTGGGTGTCCACCAGCGTGTTCGTCGTGTAATAGAGGCCGTTGATCGTGTATGCGTTGCCGGGCGCAGGGACCGTCGCCCAGTTGGCGCTCATCGTCAGCGTGTTGCTCGTGTTGGTGCTGACCGTGCCGTTTTCAGTGGTGCCGTTCGTGAGCGTCACCGTCACCTGAGCGTTGGCCCATTGGTTGGTGGTCCACGTCTTCTGCGTGTCCACCAGCGTGTTCGTCGTGTAGTAGAGCGTTCTGATCGTGTAGGCGCTGCCCGGCGACGGGATCGTCGTCCCCCAGTTGGACTTCATCGTCAGCGTATTGCCGGTATTGGTGTTGACGACGGCAGTTTCGGTGGTCCCGTTCGTGAGCGTCACGGTCACCTGAGCGTTGGCCCATTGGTTGGTGGTCCACGCCTTCTGAAGGTCAACCAGCGTGTTCGTCGTGTAGTAGAGGGTGTTGATCGAGAACGCGTTCGCCGGCGCAGGGAGTGTCGTCCAGTTCGACTTCATCGTCAGCGTTGTGGCGGTGTTGGTGTTGACGATGCCAGTTTCGGTGGTGCCGTTAGTGAGCGTCACGGTCACCTGAGCGTTGGCCCATTGGTTGGTGCCATTCGTCCAGTTGCTCTGCGTGTCCACGAGCGTATTTGCCGTGTAGTAGAGGGTGTTGATCGTGTAGGCACTGCCCGCCGGAGGCAGGGGGGTCGGCCACCTGTTGTTCAGCGTCAGCTTGTTATTGGTGTTGCTCATGACAGTGTTCGTTTGAGTGGTGCCACTGACCGTCACGGTCAGGAGCGCGCCGACCCACTGGCCGGGAGCCCAGATCTTGCCCGTGGGAGCCGTCATGGTCCCGTTATTGCCGCTGTTGGCGTACGCCACCCCGGCTCCACTGCCGCTGTCGAACGGCTGGGTCGGGCTAGGACCGCTGTCGGTCAGACCGCCACTGTTCGACACGACTAGTCCGCCCGAGTCACCGTCGGACACACCCGAGCTGCTGCTATCGCTATTTGTCAAGGCCGAGCCCTGGTTGCCGCCGCCTCCTATGCTGATCGGACCCGTCGCGATGTAAGCACCGCTCTTCATGAACACCGTGCCGGTTGTAACGCTCAGGCTCGAGTAGACTCCAGGGCCGATCACCGTGGCGGTCGTACAGCATGTCTGCGGCGGGGACGGCGACGACGATATGGGGAGTTTCCCGGCGAGCGGATCGGTGAACGGCGTGGTCAGATCGGTTGGCGTGGGCGACGTGCAGAGTTGCGCTCCCCTGCCGCAGGTGGCGCCGTTCGGCTGGCCATAGTCGTACAGCCCAATCGCCGGCGGCGTTCCGGTGGACGTCAGGACACCCGCAACGCTGCCGTTGCCGTCAACCTCGCCGGCGACGTTTAGCGTCTTGTTGTTGGTGTAGAGCACCGGTGTCTGCGGATTCGGCAGGGGATCGTTCAGCAGGCACAGCAGGCAGCCGCCGCCGGGAGCGGTCCCGCCGAGCGTCGAAGGCGTGCAGCCGCCGGAATACGTCAGTGTCTGACTGGGGAACAGGCCGTCGGCTGTCGCGCCGAAACTGATCGTCCCTGCGTTGTTACTCGCAGGAGGGCACTGCTGAGCGGCGACGTCAGCCATGGAGAATTGCGCGGACCCCTCCGCGGTCGCGTCAATCGACGCCGTGGCTTCTGTCGAAGCGCGCTGAGAGAACACGGCCTTTGTGAGTCCGACGACCGCACCGGCAACGAGCGAGAAGAACAGGAAGAACGCGATCACGAGCACGAGCGCCTGTCCCTGCTCGGCGGGTCGCCGGCGCCGCCTCAGCATGACGGCCATCCCGCCGCCGCAGTCAACGACGGGCTAAGTGGATCCATAGAGAGTGGCGCCATGGAGAACGAAGCCGTGACAGCTGTGCTGCCCGGGCGCAAGACGGTCTGCACCTGCTGGAAGGCGAGGTTCACCTGGTACGTCCATTGGTACGTCGCGGTCGCTCCGCTGGCCGTGGTGCTCGTGGGTGCGGAAGTCCAGGTTGCAAAGGCCGCGTAGTCGCCGGTGCTGATGTGACTCGTCGTGGTCGCGCCGGTGCCGTCGTTGTAGTCCGTTCTGATCACGTAGGCGCTCCCCGCGCCCTGCCGATACGTGATGGTGTGGCAGACCGGCGGCGACCCCGCTGGGTACCAATACCATGCGATGCAGAGAAGGTAATACCCGGGCCCGCAGGTCGAGCCGGCGCCGCCGGTTTTCTGCACGCTGTTCGTGCATCCCCCGGTGGGAATGGGGGGCGGCGGGATGTAGGTCGGTGGCGGGGGAGGGTCGGGTGGTGGTTTTGCGGCGAGGCACACCGCACGGTTCACGTCCTTGCCGACCTGCTGCTCGAGGGCAAGCACGTCGTTGCTGCCGACGAGCTGCGCCTGGGCACCCCCGGGCCCGATGACCCTCAGGCCGATGCCGATTGCGCCGGCAAGACTGGCCATCACCAAGCCGAGCACGGCGGTGGACACCAGCAGCTCGGTCAACGTGAGGCCCGCTTCCGCTGCGCGTCGACTCCGAACGCCAGATCGTATAGGCGAGCGGGCGGTTAACAGGCGCCTCAGTTCCATCGCTTGTACACGATCCGGGTGACCGACTGGTTCGAGTTCAGGACCTGAAGCTTGATCTCGAGTTGCTGGACCCCGTAGTCAGGAGGCGCGCCAACGCAGCCCGCCTTGGGTACAAGGGGCGTGTTCGCTGCTCCGTGGAAGGTGTCCGTCCCGCCCGTTGCCTGGTTGACCGCAATGACGTGGGCAGCTGTCGTTGGTGGAATGGTGAGCTTAGGCGGGTTCGACGCACGTGCCGTCTGAACGTCCGTGTCATATTGCCCCGCCGTTCCACACGTGTGATACGCGAGGTTCTCCGACCCCAGGTAGTCCGCCACCTGCCTCGCCTGCGTCGCCAATTGGGCGTCGTTGGCCGGCGAGCGCCCCACGACCACGACGACGGCGAACAGCCCGATCATCGCGACAAATCCGAGCGCGAGGAGGGCGATTGTCACCACCATCTCGATCAGCGTCACACCCACTTCGCCGCGGTGCTTCCGCCGCCGAACGGCCGGGATCATTTGTAGTTGCCGGCGATCGAGTAGATAGAGGTGATGAGGGTGACGGCGATGAACCCAACGATGAGGCCGACGAATACGATCATCGCCGGCTCGAGCAGCGCGGTGAGACGCTTGATTCGGTAATCGAGATCCTGCTCGTACATGTCCGCGGCCTCTTCGAGGTTGGTGTCGAGGTGACCGGTCTCCTCGCCGACCCGGAACATCTGAATCACCGCTGGAGGGAAGGCCTTCGTCTGCTGCAGGGGACGGTAGATACCGTGCCCCGCGGCCAGAGCGGGGCCCACATTTACCAGGGATTTCCTGTAGACGCGGTTGCGCACGTTCTCCATGACGACGACGTAGGTCTGCCCGATCGGCACGCCGGCGGAGAGCATGGAACTGAGCGTGCGGCAGAACCGCTCGATCATCGCCGCGTGAGCGATCTCGCGGACCGCAGGCATGCGTACCACCATCCAGTCGCGCGCGTAGCGTCCCCTCTCGGTTCGAGCGCCGATGCCGAGCAGGACGAACCCAATCAACACGCCGACGATGATCGCAATGCCATGCGCATTGACGTAGTTGGAGACGCCAAGAAGTCCATTCAAGATGGCCGGCGTCTTCACGCCCAGCGACGCGTACAGCTCCGAGAATTTCGGAAGCACGAAGACGATGATCCCGGTCAGGATCACGAGAGCGAAGCCGGCCACAACCGACGGGTACATCATTGCGGCGCGAATCTTCTGGCGCGCAGATGCCTCGCGCTCGATGTGCCCTGCCGCTTGCTTGAGCACGACGTCAAGATTCCCCGTGACCTCGGCGGAGCGCACCATGTCAGGAATGATTCGCGGGAACACCTTGGGATGGGCGGCGAACGCGTCGCTGAGACGCACACCGCGCTGAATGTCAGCCGCGACGGCGTAGTACGTATCCCGCAGCTTCTTGGTGGTCGCCTGCTCCGCGAAGGTTTCGATCGCGGTTGTCACCGGCACGCCCACCCGGACGAACGACGCCAGCTGCCGGCAGAACAGGACGATGATCTGTGGCTTGACCTTGCCGGGGCTGTAGGTCAGGAAATCCCTGACGGAGCCGCCGAACCCGCCGCTCTTCCGGACCACTGTCGCCGGAGTGACCACCTGTGCCATACCCGCCTTACTCCTCGTCCCTAGAGGACGTAGACCGTTCGCATCGCCTCGGCGATCGTCGTCTTGCCCTCGTCTACCAAGTCGCAGACCGCATCCTGGAGGCTGCGGACACCCCCAGCGTGGACACGCTCGCGAAGCAGGGATTGAGGAATCTGTTCCACGATCTGTTCACGGATCATGTCGTTGACCCCGACGCATTCGAAGACGCCGCGCCGCTCGTAGAACCCGGTGCCGCTGCAGTGGCGGCACCCGACACCCGCCATCTGGTCGCGGGTCGGCAGTTTCCCTCGAATGGTCCGGTAGAACTCCGCCTCGGCAGGCTGCACGCGCGTCGGCACCAAGCACGCAGGGCAGTTCACCCGCACGAGCCGCTGCGCGACGACGCCGATCACGGCGGACGCCACCAGGTACCCCTCAACCCCCATATCGAGGAAGCGGTACAGCGCGCCCACGGCGTCGGCGGCATGAAGCGAAGCCAGCACGAGGTGCCCGGTCAGCGCCGATTGCACCGCGATCTGCGCCGTCTCGACGTCGCGGATCTCGCCGACGAGGATCACGTCGGGGTCCTGGCGCAGGATGGCGCGCAGCCCGTTGGCGAATGTCATGCCTGCGAGGCGGTTGATCTGGATCTGGTTTATGTTTGCGAAGTGGTACTCGACCGGATCCTCGATGGTGGTGATGTTTCGAGTACTCCGGTCGAGTTCATTGAGTGCCGAATACAGCGTGGTCGTCTTGCCCGCGCCCGTGGGACCGGTGACGATCATCAGCCCGTACGGCGAGCTGATCAGCTGGCGCATGCGCTCGTGCTCCTGCTGGCGCAGCCCCAGCTGCGCCATGGGCAGCAGCGAGCGCGAACGGTCGAGCAGGCGCAGCACGACCTTCTCGCCCCAGATCGTTTCCATCGTCGCGATGCGGATGTCGACCGTGCGTCCGTCAAGCTCGAGCGTCGTCTGGCCGTCCTGGGCGCGATGGCGGTCGACGATGTCCATGTTCGCCATGATCTTCAGCCGCGACGCGACCGCTCCGCCGAGCGCTAGCGGCAGCGACTGCACATCGCGCAGCGCGCCGTCGATGCGGTAGCGGATGCGCAGGCGGTCGCTCTGCGGTTCGATGTGGATGTCCGAGACGCGATCACGCAGTCCCTGCATGAGCAGCAGGTTGACGATCTGCACCACCGGCGCATTGGCGTTGAGGCCCGCAAGCTCCGGCGCCTCCGCAACCACCACACGCGCGTCCTGGATCGCGGCGACGGCCTGCATCCCGACGTCATCAAGCACCGTGTAGTTGCGGTTGATCGCGCGCTGGATCGCGGCGGTGTCGGCGAACTCCAGCCGCACCGAGCGCTCCGCCTTCTCCATGATGGCCCTCGCCAGCGACGCGTCACCGGGATTCGGGGTCGCCACGTGGAGGCGGCCGCTGTCATCGATGCGGAGTGGGAAGATGCGGTGCTGCCGCACGAAGCCGGCGTCCAGCGCGTCGATGGCAGCGTGCTCGGCCTCGACATGGTCGAGATCGACCGGTGTCAGACCCATCTGCAGACCGAGAGCGCTGGTAATGCTGTCGCTGGGCACACCGAGCCCGGTCAGGATCTCGCCGATGGGGCGTCTGTCGCGCCGCTGCTGCTTCAGTGCGGACTTCACCGCGTCTTCGCCGACGAGCGACTGCTCGACGAGGATCTCGCCGAGCTTGCGCCCGTTGCGCGATCCCTGCGTCGTGATCTCGTGCTCTTGCACGACCGGAGGAGGCTCGGGAAGCTGCGCATCCCGCCGAGAGATTCTCACCACCAAATTCCCCCCAGCAACGGCTGGGCTGTCTTGACGATCCCGTACCCCACTCGAGGCGTCACGTGGTCACCAGTCCCACTCGAGGCGTACTGTGCGAGCATGGTCTGGCTTCGGAAGGCGTGAGCGATAGACGCATCAGCGGCATGACGTCTAGGGCAGATATATCAGGCGATCTGGCGCCGTCTGAGCGTCAGATCCGCGTTCTCATCGTCGAGGACCACCGCATGTTCTCCGAGGCCTTGCGCGCCGCTCTGGACACCAGCGACGACATCGCTGTCACCGCGGCCATGGATACCGCCACCAGCGGCGTGGCAGAAGCGACCGCAAGCCGGCCCGACGTGGTGCTGATGGACTACCGCCTGCCCGACGGCGACGGCGTCGACGCGGCGCGGCGAATCAAGAAGGTGCTCCCCGACACCAAGATCGTGATGCTCAGCGGCACGCTCGACGACAACGTGCTGCGCGAGGCGATCCAGGCAGGCTGCTCCGGTTACCTCACCAAGGGTCACGCGATCGAGGAGTTGATCCTCGCCGTCCGCGCTGCCCACCGCGGCGAGGCGCTCATCTCACCGCAGATGCTGACGCGGCTGCTCGAACGGCGTGATCCCACGCGGCCGGGCGCCGACCTCACGTCACGCGAGACGGAAGTGCTGCGCCTGCTCGCCGACGGGTTCTCGAATCAGGCCATCGCGGACGAGCTCGGCATCCGGCTCGCAACGGTGCGCAACCACGTGCAGAGCGTCATCGAGAAGTTAGACGCGCACTCCAAGCTCGAGGCCGTGTCGACTGCGCTGCGCCTGGGGCTCATCCAGTCGCCGAGCTGATCGCGCGTCAGACGCGCACCTCGGGAAGCCAGCAGCGCACTGTCGTTCCAGCCCCGGGCTTGCTGTCGATCTCCAGGCTGCCGCCCGCGACCACCGCGCGCTCGTGCATTGAGCGCATGCCGAGGTGACCCGGGAGGGCGTGACGGATCGCCTCGCTCGGGTTGAAGCCGACGCCGTCGTCGCTGACCGTGAGCTGCACCCCGCCCACCGCATCTGCGATCTGCACCGTCACCTTCTTCGACCGCGCATGCTTGAGCACGTTGCTCAGCGCTTCCTGGGCCACGCGGTACAGGACGATGTGCATCGAGCCGTCGAGCTCCTTGGTCATCGTGCTGGTGACCCGGACCTGCGGCTCGCTCTCGGGGAATACCTCCGCCACGAAGCGCGAGATCGCGCGCACCAATCCCACCTGCTCCACCGGCGCCGCCTCGAGCCGGAACAGCAGCGCCCGAAGGCGCGAGATTGTCTCGGTCACCGCGTCCTCGATCTGCCCGAGCTGGTCGGTGAGCTCTCCCCCTTGCGTCTTGCGACGCATGATCTGCAGCCGCACCCCGACGGCAGCCATCGCCTGGATGGAGTCGTCGTGCACGTCGACGGCGATGCGACGCCGCTCCTCCTCCTGCGCGGAGACCAGGTGCTCCAGGAGCGCGCGCCGTTTCTGGTCCACCTGCTTGAGCAGCTCGGCGGTGAGCCGCAGGTTGTCCTCGTTCTGCTTGCGCTCCGCGATCTCGGCCTTCAGCCGGTCGACGAGCCGCGCGTTCTCGATCGCCAGCGCGGCGCGGTCGGCAAGCTCCTGGGCGAAGCCTCGGTCGCGCTCACTGTGCGGCGCGGCGTTGCGCCAGCGCCACAACCCCAGCGTGCCGATGACTCGACCAGTGACGCGCAGCGGACAGATGAGCGCGGTGTTCATGCGCAGCTCGAGCACAGCCTGCCGCGTCAGCGGATGCATCTGCTCGAGCGCGTCGTCGAACGCCTCGCCCGCGAGCTGGACGGGCTGCGCATCGCTGAGAGCGACCGCGTGCGGGATCAACCCGGTGACATCGGACGTCGTCAGCCCCAGCGCCGTCCGCAGTTTCTCGGCCACGTGCTCGTCGGCGTCGTGGATGGCGGCGACCGTCATCGTGCTCCCGCCCTCGTCGAGCAGCCGGATCACCGCGGTGTCGCCGAGGAACTGCGATACCAGCTCCACCACCGCGTGCAGCGTGCCGCTGACGTTGGTGATGGACTCCGCGAGCCGCGTCGACAGCTCGGAGAGCGCCCGCGACCGCTCGGAGTCCCGCCGCATCGGCGTGGGCGCGCCGCTTCGAGACGCGTCCACGGCTCGCGCGTCGAGCACGCTCAGCCGACCTCCGCCCGAATCCCGCTGCTCTCAGCCCGGCGCACGCGCTCGACCAGCGCGAAGATCATCTCCTCGAGCTCCATCGCCGGCATACCCAGGCGACCGTAGCCGGTGCGCTGCAAGGCGTCCGCGATCGAGTTCTCGTCCACGCCCTTGATCAAATACTCGCTGGCGCCCGCCAGGAGCATCTCCAGCACGACCTCGCGCTCGGCGTGTGCCGAGAACGCGACAATCCGCGCCTTGGGGTGCTGAGCTCGCACGAGCCGCGCCGCACGCGGGCCGCCCCCCTTGGGCATGCGCACATCGAGCAGGGCCGCGTCGACAACTCCACCGCGGGCGACCTCGCCGGCCTCGTCGGGATCGGAGGCCGCGCCGACGAGCTCGAGCGTCGGGTACGAGAGCACCAGGTCTGCCAGCGCCGCTCGCATGGCCGGATCGTTCTCGCAGATCAGGACGTGCGTCGTCCGGCCCTGCGGTACCTCGTCAGCCAGATGCATTCCCGTCCCGGCCTTTCCTGATGTCGGTGTACCCCCTTCGCTTTGGCGGCCTTCCCGTCAAATCACAAAGCAGTGTACGTCAGTCAGGAGTTACTGCCAACGGTTGGAGCGTTTCGCGCGTTAGGGGCGCCGGCCTGCCCAGTGCGAACCCCTGTCCCGACGTCACGCCGAGGTCGGCCATGAGCTCGATCTCGTCGTCGGTCTCGAGCCCCTCCGCGATAACCATCGCGCCCGTTGCCGACGCGAACGTCACGAGTGCGGCGATCGCTGCCACGTTGCCGTCGACCGTGCTACCGGGGCCGCGGCTCAGCGTCCCGGCGACCTTGATGAACTCCGGCCGCGCGGTGGCCAGCACCTCGATGGTCGAGTGCCCCTCCCCCACGTCATCGATGGCGAAACGGAACCCGTGATAGCGATAGCTGCTGAGCACGGCGCGCAGGCGGGCGCGGTCGGTCACCGCCTCGCGCTCGCTCAGTTCGAGCACGACGTCGTCCGGCCGGCGGCCGGCCCAGTTGAGCAGCAGAAACATCTGGTCGATGTCGTGCAGCGGATCGACGAGCGCGAGCACGCCCACATTGATGAAGAGCAGCGCGCCGCGGGGGAGGCTGCGGGCGCCGTCGACCGCGGCCCGGCGAGCGAGCCAGTCGAGGTCGCGCGAGAAGCCGAGCCGCTGCGCCGCGGAGAACATACCGTCGACGTTCTCCTCGGGGTGCCCGGGACGCCGCGCAAGCGCCTCATAGCCGATGACGGACCGATCCGAGATGCGCACGATCGGCTGGTACACGCTCTCCAGCGTGCGGTCGTCCACGAGCGCACCGACGATCTGGCTCCAGCGCACCGCGGCCGAGCCGGGACTGCCGCGGTGCACCGAGGCGCGGACGCGATTGCGCCCGGTCTGCTTGGCCGTGTACAGCGCAGCGTCGGCGCGCTCCCACACCTCGCGAACCGGTGTGGCGCCGTCGCCGTCGGCCACGCCGATGCTCAGCCGAGCGGCGCCGAACGGCGAGTTGACGCCGCGCATCGCCTCGAGGATGCGCTCGGCGATCGACGACGCAGTGGCCATGTCGATCCCTGGCATGAACGCCGCGAACTCGTCGCCGCCGATGCGCGCCACCGTGTCGTTTGAGCGCAGCCCATGGCGCAGCACCTTCGCGACGATGCGCAGCACGCCGTCACCGGCTTCGTGCCCGTACTCGTCGTTGATCATCTTGAGGTTGTCGACGTCCGCGACCAGAACGCTGAACCGCTCCGAGGGTTGCCGCAGGGCAACGATCCGATCAAACTCGCGGCGATTCGGCAGTTCCGTCAGGTGGTCAGTGCTCGCCTGGCGGCGCTGCTCGTCCGTCAGCTCGCCCCGCTGGATGGCGACGGCGGCCACGTCGGCGAGGCCGTGCGCGAGCGTGAGATCGGACACCGACCACTGGTGTTCCGCGGTGGTCGACCCGAGCGAGATGACGCCGATGGTGTGGGGCCCGGGAACGCGCAGCGGCACCGCGAGGGCGGAACGGACGGTGCCGACATTGGCGTCCACGTACGTGCGCAGGTGCTCGCTACTGTGCGCGGCCAGGCGCGCCTCGCGCCCCGACGCCCACGACTGCACCTTCCCAGTCTCGAACGCCTTGCCCGCCAGGCCGTCGCCAGGACGCAGCTCCACCGCGGGTGCGTTCCCGGGCGCGGGCGTCTCGGTGATGCCCGACGGCATCAGTGACAGCGGCAGCGGCCGCAGCCTGCCCTCACGCAGCAGAAGGATGCCGCCCCAGTCAAGGTGCGGAAAGGCGGTCCGGTATGCCTCGAGGACAGCGCGCGCGATCGCGCTCAGGTCGGTGGCGGCGCCGAGCGCGTGGGCGGCGGCCGCGGTCACCGCGAGGTGGCGAAGCTGGACTTCGGTCTCGGTGCGGCCGAGCCGTCGATGGACCTCGATCAGCACGCCCACGCCGGCGAGCATCCCCGCCCAGACGGCGAACTCCTCGACGCCGATTGCCGGTCGCAGCCGCGTCCACACGACCGCCAGCCCGGTGATCGCCGCGGCCGTCGTGATGAGCGGCAGCGACCAGCTGGGCCGCCGCGTGAGGATCGCGGCAAGCACCACGCTCAACAGCGTTGCGAACGACAGGGGCATCGCCTCGGGGAGCCACGGCGCGACCACGGCGAGAATCGTTGTGGCCAGCGCGATGTTGATCGCGGCGGTGACCAGCGACCCATTGGCCCAGCTGATGAGGCGCCGGATCCAGATCACCGCCCCGATGGCATACGCGGCGCCGAGCGCGAACAGCGTGATCTCGGTCTGCAGCACCCACGCCGGCGGGGTCGACCTGGACACCGCGAGCCCAACGGCCGCGATGACGAGTGCGGAACCGACAGCGAACCAGATCCGCGTTGACCGCTGGATCGGCGGCATTGCTACACGAGTGTAGGCGGTCGCAAGTGTTAGGTCAGGTGACGATTTGCAATAGCTTTGTAAACGCCGTGTATCGCTCGGCCAAGGCCGCGGCGAGTCCAGGGTCCGGCGCTTGCGTCGCGGCCGGCGTCTGGGCCACGGCGGCGCGCACCTCCTTAACCGTCGCTCGATCTGCCGCGGCTGCGGCAAGAAGCGCCGCGCCCATGGCCGGACCGGAGTCGGGAAGTGCGACCACGTCGACCGCGAGCACCGACGCGAGCACCCGCATCCAGACCGAGCTCCGCGCGCCGCCTCCCGTCACCACGACGGACTGCGGCGTGGTGACACCGGCGTGCGTGAGACGGTCGACGCCGAGCCGGGCAACGAAGGCCACCCCCTCGAGCAGCGCGGCGTGGAGCCGTTCATCACAGACATCGGGCACGCCGAAACCGGTGAACGCGGGGTCGGCGATGGGGAAGCGATCGCCCGGACGCGCCAGCGGGTAGGCGGCAAACCCGGATGGGAAGCGCGCGCGGGAGTCGAGCTCGGGCAGACGAATCGTGGCCCGAAGCACGCCCCCGCCGGAGTTGCCGGCGGCGGCGGCGAGCCAGGCATCGGCAGCGATGCGGTGGCCGTAGGCGCCGCGCGGCAGCCGGTCGAGCACGTCCGGGCTGTCGCTTGGGATCGCCGCCTTCCACGTGACGGTGGTGCCGAGGCTCAGCGACCAGGCTCCCGGCTCGAGTCCGGCCGCGACCAGGTGCATCGCGCAGCTGTCGGTGGCGCCTCGCGCGAGCACCGCCCCCGGCGCCGCCTCCAGGGTGCACCTGCCCGCCTGTTCCC
>JBOHUE010000141.1:0-30989 GCA_050734185.1 Candidatus Dormibacteria bacterium
GCGAGTGGTGGGCGGAACAACGCTCTGACCTTGCCGAAATCGCAGGCGAAACCGCCCGTACCTCCGAACACGCGGTCGCTCAGCTCTCGCCGACCCTGCTCGCGTCGAAGATCAACGCCCTGCTAGGGCTGCTTCCCCCCGTCGATCCAGCGCTGGAACAGCTCGACCTTCTCGGGCGGCCACGCACCGTCGCACGGCATGACGCCGACGCGCACCCGCACGACGATGTTGTCGGCCCAGCGCGAGACGTCCTCGTACGACCCGAGGTCGAAGAAGCCGCCCATCGAGCGGCGATCCTTCCTGCGGAACAACTTCTTGATGTCCCTGTCGAAGCTCGGCGCTGCGCTCATTCCCACCGCCCGGGAGTATGCGGCGCGCTGAGCCGGGGGGCAACTGCGTAGACCCGCGAGTGGTGGGTACCCTTGGCTCCAATGGCGCTGGCGGCGGACGACCCGATCGCGTTTCCCACGCTCGACGACGACGATCTCGCTGTCCTCGAAGCGGCTGGGACGCGTCGTCAGGTGACGGCCGGCGACTACCTGTTCCGCGCCGGCGATGCGAGCTACGACTTCTTCGTCGTCCTCTCCGGCGTGGTCGAGATCTTCGTCCACGGCGACGACGGCGAGCGCGTGCTCGCCCGGCACGTGCGCGGGCGCTTCCTCGGCGAGCTCAACATGCTCACCGGCCTGCGGACATTCGTCACCGCCCGCGTCGTTGAGCCGGGCGAGGTCATCGTCATCAGCCGCGACGCGTTCCGCCACATCCTGGCGACGAACACACGGATCGGCGATGTGATTCTCGCGGCGTTCCTGGCGCGGCGGGCGCTGCTGATAACCGGGGCGTCCGAGACCATTCGGGTCGTTGGGTCGCGTTACGCGACCGAGGCATTGCGTATCCGCGAGTTCCTCACGCGGACGCGCATCCCGCACCAGTACCTCGATCCCGACGGTGATGCATCGGTCGAGACGATCCTGCGCGAGTTCGGCATTCGTCCCTCCGACCTGCCTGTGGTGATCACGGAGAGCGGCGTACTCCGACGTACGACGGTCGGCGCGCTTGCCGAGTACCTCGGCCTCACGGTCGCCAATCTGCCGACGCGAAGCTTCGACCTCGTCATCGTCGGCGGCGGGCCGGCGGGATTGGCCGCCGCTGTCTACGGCGCGTCCGAGGGATTGAGCACGCTCGGCATCGACATGGTGGCGCCGGGCGGCCAGGCCGGTTCCAGCTCGCGCATCGAGAACTACCTCGGGTTCCCGACCGGCATCTCCGGCGCTGACCTGACACAGCGCGCCTTCGTCCAAGCCGAGAAGTTCGGCGCGCAGCTGACAGCACCCTGCACGGCCGCGTCCATTCATGAGAAGGACGGCTATCTGCAGCTGACGCTGAGCGACGGCACTGTCGTCAGCGCGGGTGCGGTCATCGCCGCCAGCGGTGCACGCTACCGCCGGCTCGACGTGCCGGGGCTCGACCGATTCGATTGTCGCAGCGTCTTCTACGCGGCGACGGAAGCCGAGGCGCGGCAGTGCGCCAGCTCACCGGTTGTTGTCGTGGGTGGCGGCAACTCGGCGGGGCAGGCGGCGCTGTTTCTTGCCGAGAGCGGTAGCGCGGTCAACGTTGTCATCCGCGGTCCCGACCTCGGCAAGAGCATGTCGCGGTACCTGGTGGATCGCATCCTCGAGCATCCGTCGATCGATGTACATTCGGAGTCCGAGGTCGTCGCGCTGGACGGTGAGGACACGGCGCTGCGCGAAGTAACGCTTAGTGCGCCGGACGGGAGGCGAGCGGTGACATGCGTTGCCCTGTTCTCGTTCATCGGCGCTGAGCCGTCGTCCGAGTGGCTCTCGGGATGGGCGGCGCTCGACGATCACCGATTCGTGCTCACGGACCTGTCCATCAAAGCCGACGACCTCGGCGAGCGCTGGGAGGATTTGCACCGGCGGCCGCTACCGTTCGAGACCAACCATCCGGGGCTCTTCGCTGTGGGCGATGTGCGCTCCGGGTCGACCAAGCGCGTTGCTGCAGCGGTGGGCGAGGGCTCAGCGGCGGTGCGCTCAGTGCATCAGTACCTCGCATTCAGGGCCGGATCGGCCGCCTCGTGACCGGAGAACGCCGCGGACCCAGGCCCACCACCTCCCCGGGAATGCCGCACCAGCAGCTTGATCAGCAACCCACTGACGCGCGGTTTCGGGACGCGCTGGCAGCGCGCGTGTTCGCATTGCCCGGCGTGCTCGAGGAGCGCTCCGGTGTGTCGGTCCCGGGAGCCCGGGCGCTCGTGCTCGAGGCGGGCGCAGGCGGCGGAGCGCGTGATCCCTTCATGGTCGGGCGCGAGTTCGCGCACCTCCATCCATCCCCCGATGAGAGCCTGCACATCGTCCTGCCGCGCGACGTGGCAGTCGCCGCGATAGACGCCGGTTGGGCGGAGCCGCACCCGCTCGCCGCGCGCATGCAGGGCCCGAGTGTCGCGGTGTTGGTCTTCGCGCCGCGTGACGACGATGAGGTCGACGCTGTGGCGACCTTGGTCGAGATCTCGCACCGCAACGCCACCGGCGGCTGAGCCCTCTCACCGGAGCGTCGCGACCGCTACCACGCCGTTACCAGCTTGTGCCCGGTCGTCGGCGGTCTGAGGGCGCACGATCCAACCCACAGATACTTCTTTGAGGGTTAGGTGAGCGGAGTCCAGGCCACTCTCGGCCACATCGACGCGACCGGCTTTGCCGTCATCGGAGTGATGGCGAACGCCGCATGGATCCGCCGCGGTGGCCGGACGCGTGCGTGTCTCGCGGTTGCGCTCGGACTGCTGGCGCTTGTCCTGGTGCTCGGCCAGGTTCAGGAACTTGTCTCGGTGCCCCGCTGGACCGGCCTCCTCGGCCTGGTCTTCTTCATGGGGTCGGGGTACGCGCTCGTCGAGCTGCGCAGCGCGTTCCTGCCGCTGAGCCGCCGAACACGCCTCGTGATACTCGGTGTGCTCACCCTGACGACGGCCCTCGCGGTGCCGCTGGCGCTGAACCCAGAACCGAAGCAACCAAGCCTGTCCACCCTCGTGGTGGTGTGTGCCCTCATCCTCGAGTGGGCGCTCTGCGTCATGGAACCGGCGTTTCAATTCCGACGCGCGGCCCGACGGTTGCCGGTCGTGCAGCGCAAGCGGCTTCGTGCGCTGTCCACCGGCTATTTCGGGATCGCGCTGGCGCTCATGTTCGCTCTTGGCACGGCGATCGCCTCGGCGGCGTCGTCGCACTCCACAGACGAGGCAGCGAGCCTCGGTCTGCAAATCGTCGCCACAGCGGCGATCCCGCTCTTCTACGTCGGTTTTGCACCGCCTCGGTGGCTGCGGCGCCACTGGCGTCACGCAGAGACCGACGCGTACCGGCGTGCCAACACCGCGTTGCTTGCATTCGCTGACGATCCGGCCGCCACGGCGGTCAGTGCGGTGGAGTGGGCGATGCGCTTCGTCGGCGCGCGCGCCGGGATTCTGATCGGCGCGGACCACCGCGTGCTCGCGTCGCGCGGAGACCTCGGGCCCGCCGAGATGAACTCGCTCGTGAATCGTGCGCGCCCGCGTTCGTCGGCGGGGCCGCGGTTGCTCCACGGCAACGTCGCGGTCGCGCCGATGCAGACGGCGTCCGGGGAGGAAACGCTCGTCGTGGTGGCCGGTGCGTTCTCGCCGCTGTTCGGCAACGACGAGGTGCGCACGCTTGCGGACTTCGCGGACTCCGTCGCGGTCGCACTCGACCGTGTGCGCCTCTCGGAGCGGCTGCGCAACGAGACCACACGGACGCAGACGCTCCTCGCTGCCATGAGCGAGCTCGGCGCCGGGCTCTTCATCATGGAGGATGCGCGGCTCACCTACGTCAACGATGCATTCGCCGCGCTGACCGGGTATTCGCCGAACGAGCTGAACGGCATGAACATTGTCCAGCTGGCGTCCCCCAATGAGCAGGCGACGGTCGCGACGAACCTCCGCGAGCGGAACATCGACCAGACGCTGCCGTGGCATGAAGAGGCGCAGATGATGCGCAAGGACATGCGCGTGATCGACGTCGAAGCGGTGGTTCACACCCTCGGCGGCGTGCAATCGCGACGCCGCATTGGGCTGGTGCAGGACATCACAGCGCGCAAGCGGGCCGAACGCCAGCTCGCCGACGCCGCGCGGTTGGACCCGCTCACCGGTGTGGCCAACCGCCGGACGTGGAACGACGAGCTCGCCGCGCGACTGGCGGAGTCACTGGAGACCGGAGAACCCCTGTCGGTGGCGCTTCTCGACCTCGACGGGTTCAAAGAGTTCAACGACGACTGGGGTCACCAGCGTGGCGACCATCTGCTGACCACCGTTGCGCAGGGTTGGCGCATGGCGGTGCGCGAAGAGGACCTGGTGGCGCGATATGGCGGCGACGAGTTCGCTGTCCTGATGCCGTCCTGCGCATCGGATGAGGCCGCCGTCGCAGTGCAGCGACTCACCGAGATCACGCCGGAACGCGCCTCTGCCGGTGTCGCGCAGTGGGACGGGACCGAAACCGGTGACGAGCTCGTTGCGCGTGCTGACGCCGCGCTGCTGCGCTCCAAGCGCGACCGCATCGGCAGCGTCACGATGGCAAGTCATCGCTTGGGTGACCGGGTCAACGGCATGGTGGACACGCTCGAAGACGTGCTCGAGCGCCGCGCGATCCACTCGGCGTATCAGCCGATCGTCTGCTTCGACAACGACGAGGTGATCGGGTACGAGGCGCTGTTGCGACCGTACGGCGCGGAGGCGGACGCGTCGGTCGAGGATCTGTTCGCCACTGCGCAGAAGCTCGGATCCTCGCGCGACCTCGACTGGGTGAGCCGGCGCGCTGCGCTCGAGGGCGCCGCCGATCTGCCCGCCGGGTCGCTGCTGTTCGTCAACGTCAGTGCACGGGCGCTGCTCGACCCGGTGCACGACAGCGACCAGATGTTGATGCTGCTGCGCATGACCGGTCTCAACCCGCACGAGATCGTGCTGGAGATCAGCGAGCGCGAGGTCATACGCAATCTCGCGCGAATGCGAGTCGTCCTTGCGGAGTATCGCCGCCATGGTTTCCGCTTCGCGCTCGACGACGTCGGTGAGGGGCACTCGACGCTCGAGGTGCTCGAGGCTGCGGATGCCGAGTTCATCAAGGTCGCGCGGCGCCTGACGGAACATGCGCAGGAGCCGGCGGCAGCGGCGGCTGTGCTGGCCGTCGCCACGTTTGCAGAGACCAGCGGCGCGACGCTCATCGCCGAAGGGATAGCCGACCCGCACTCAGTCGATGCGATGCGCGAGTTCGGGATTCATTACGGGCAGGGATTCGCGCTCGGGCGGCCCGTCTTCTTCGAAGATGCGCGAGCCCTGCCCGGGCAAGCGGTCGCTGCGGCTCGCTGACCGTTCGCCGCACATGCCTCAGGAGAAAGCCACGGTCTTGGCGCCGGCGACGACCTCCTCGACAATGCGCGCCGCCCCGACGATGACCACACCGTCACTCAGTTCGTCCTCAGTGATACCGCGCGGCTTCGTGCAGGCGCCGCACAACCAGACGGTTCCCTTGTTGGCGATGAACTGCGCGAGGATGTCGCACAGCTTCGGCAGGCCAGGTGCTGCAACGTCATCGGCCCCGCCTCTGACGCCAAGGCGGACCGCTTCGACCGTGCACAGGATGACGGCCTCCTGACCGGCGGTCGCCGCGACGTTCGCAGCGACGAACGGCAGCGTCGCGCGCTCCGGGTCGTCTCGCCCCCAGGTGCAGTTGAATATCAGCTTCGCGCTCATTTCGCCTTCTCCACAACGATCCTGATGCTGCCGCTGGGTCCGCTCCCCACCGACGTCACCGAATGTCCCAGCATCCGAGCCAGCGGCGGCAAGTCTTGCTTGGCTGCAGGGTCGCGGACCAACGTCACAAGTGAGGCGCCCGCGGGCAGCACGTCCATGCGCCGCCGGAATTCCTGCGCCAGACCGTCGGCGCAACCGCGGTCGCCGGCATCGAAGACAACCTCCGCCTGGAACCCCGAGCACAGCAGATCGATCTGTTCGATGCCGTCCGCGCCGACGTCCACGAACGCGACCTGCTCGACCACTTCGTGCTGACTTGGGTCGAACACCATCCGCAGCCGCCAGGTGATCAGACGCCGCTCACCAATGGGGTCGTCGCCGCTGGCGAGCATCTCGAAGTGGGTCGCTGTACCAAACCACTCCTCGATGCGCCGGCGTATCGACTGTGCTGAGTTGTGCTCCTCCGGCCCGGGAGGCAGCAGGAACCGCGCTCTCGCAGCCGGCGCCAGCGAGGTCTCCAGCGCCGCGAAGTCGCGCCGGCTCAGCGCCTGCAGGAACGTGGTGGTTGCCGGTTCGCTTGCACGGTCCCCCGACGCGACCTCTTGCGATTGTGCTGCCATGACGTCACCCCATAACCGTTGGTGCAGGCTTCGCTGAGCCCGGGATCGAAGCTAGGTGAGGGACGTCAACTGCGCATCTACCGTTCGGTAGATCTTTCACAGGAACGCATGCCGTGGCGACGGGTCGGGCCGTACCCTGTCCGGATGTGACGAGGGGGTCCGAGGGTCATGCGATGACGGCAGGCGCGAGCGGTGAGCGCCCGCGGCTTCGGCTGGCCGAACTGCTCGCGGCGGTCTCGCTGGCCACCGACATGGCCGACGACGCGCCGCTCGAGAGTGCGCTGGGTGACGCTCTCTGCGGCCTGGGCTTGGCGCGGGTCGCCGGCCTCAGCGGCGCCGACCTCGTGGACGTGTACTACCTGGCGCTTCTCTACCATCTCGGCTGCACTGCGGCGGCCGACGCGCAGGAGCGGATGGCGGCCGGCGCGGAGACCGGTGGCGGGCGCTGGTTTGCTGAGGCCGACTACGCCGACAGAGAGGAACTGCTTCGGCTGGCCGTGCCTCGTGCCGGCCGCACTCCGGGGGCGCCGGGTCGCGAGGAAGCCGTACGGCGACTGATGACCAGACTCGAGGGATCACTTGCCCAATCCTTCGCCGCCATCTGCGAGGTGGGCGCCCGGCTCGGGGAGCGCCTCGGTGCCGGGCCGCGCGTCGTCGAAGCCCTCGACCATGCCTATGCACGCTGGGATGGCGAGGTCTACTTCCTGCTCCCGAGCCGCGATGGCATCTCGTATCACGCGAGGCTGGTCCACCTGGTGCACGTCGCGCGCGTCTACGCCCGCGCCGGCGGCCGCCAGGGGGCGGATCAGGTGGTGCACGCCCGGCGGGGCGCTGAGTTCGACCCAGAGCTCTCCGACCTCTGGCTGGCGCACAGCGGGGACCTGCTGAGCCAGCACGCCGGAGCATCGATGTGGGAGATGGCGCTGGAGGCCGAGCCGGACCCGCATCGCCTGGTCCCCGAATCGCATGTGGACCTGGTGACGAGCGCCCTCGGCGACTTCGCGGAGCTCAAGTCATCGCAGAGCGTCGGACACGGGGCGCGCGTCGCGGAACTGGCCGAGGCGGCCGGGATCGGGCTCGGACTGGATGCAGCCCAGGTGCGTGACCTCCGGCGCGCGGCGCGGGTCCACGACCTTGGCTATGTGAGCGTGCCCAACCGTGTGTGGGACAAGGAAGGTCCCCTCAGCCCTGTTGAGCAGGAGCGGGTGCGGCTCCATCCGTACCACACGGAGCGGGTCCTTGCGGTGGCTGAGTCGCTGCGCCCGATCGGCACCTTGGCGGGCATGCACCACGAGCGGCTTGACGGCTCGGGTTACCACCGGTGCCTGCCTGCGGCCGCAATCCCCACCGCAGCGCGCGTGCTGGCCGTGGCCGAGGCCTACCAGTCGATGACAGAAGAGAGACCGTGGCGACCACCACTGAGCCGCTCTGATGCGGCCAGTCAGCTGTGGCAGGAAGTACGCGATGGGAAATTGGATCGCCTCGCAACAGAGGCCGTCCTCGATGCGGCGGGGCAGCCAAGAACGCGGGGGCGTGAGGCGCGCACGTGGCCGCGCGACCTCACCGACCGGGAGGTGGAGGTTTTACGTCTGGTCGCACGCGGCCGCTCCAACCGAGAGATCGCCACAGCCCTGCACGTCGCCGACGGCACCGTGCACACCCACATCATCAACGTCTACAGCAAGATCGAGGTCAAGACGCGTGCGGGAGCCGCGCTGTTCGCCCTGGAACACGACCTGATCCAGCTGTGAGAAGGGCCACGGCGACGCCGGATAATGCTCAACTCATCCGTTGAGGAGGGCTTTCACTCGTGCTTCACCAGTTCCGCTTCCAAGCCACCCTGCCCGCGAGCGACCTCGGTCGCGCTCGCAAGTTTTATGAGCAGCAGCTCGGCTTTCCGCCCGGCGTCGAAGAGCAGGCTGGGATCTATTACCAATCGGCCCGCGGATCGCGCTTCCTATTGTTCGCCAGCCAGGGCACGCCTTCGGGAGAGCACACCCAGGGAGGCTGGACAGTCGACGACATACAAGCCGAGGTTGCCGCGCTCAGGCAGCGGGGCGTCGTGTTCGAAGAGTACGACTTCCCCGGACTGAAAACGGTCGACGGCATCGCGCAGACCGACACCGGTCAGTACGCCTGGTTCAAGGACAGCGAAGGCAACCTGCTGGGCATCGTGCAGCCGGCTGAATAGGCTGCGGAGCGGCTCGCCAAGGTTGTTCCGCTCACATCACGAATCCAAGAAAAAAATTGCACGAGCCGACGGGGAGATTCGAACTCCCGGCCAATGGTTTACGAAACCATTGCTCTACCACTGAGCTACGTCGGCAGGAGAGTCGCAGTATACGGCTGGTCTACTGATCGGCCGTGCCGTACTCGGAATCGGTCAGGTGGTCGCCCCACTCCGTGTCGCCTCCGGTGATGGACATGTGCGACATGAAGTGGTCGGGTGCTGCTCCGTGCCAGTGCCACTCGTCCGGCGGCGTCTGGACGACATCGCCGGGGCGGATGCTGACGACGGCGCCGCCGCGCGCCTGAGCCCTGCCCTCGCCGTCGAACACGTAGAAGGTCTGACCGTCTGCGTGGCGGTGCCACGCGGTGTGCGCGCCTGGTGTGAAGTGCACCAGCGACATCCCCCACGTTGACTGCCCCGGCGAGTCGGCGAGGCTGTCAATCCACGCCTCACCGGTGAACCAGGCTGCCGGACCGCGTGCCGAGCGGCGTTTGGGCTGCACGTCCATGCCTTCTCCTCCTGCGTGTGTCTCGATGATCCCACGTCACTCACGACTCAGCGATGCGCACGGGCGCGTTCAGGTATGCCGCGATATCGTCAGCTTCGGCAACAACTTGCGCCATGACCGTGCCGCTGAATCGACGAAACGGCGACAGCTCGAGCTGCCATCCGGAGCGCTCTCGGCGCAGTTCCCACGCTCCGTCGATGGCGCCGTCGACGCAAACCGTGGGCTTGATGACGCCACCCACAGAGACGACGGGCGCATGCGAGGGATGCAGCATGACATCGCGTGAGCGGTACCCGAGGACATACGTGTCCCATCGGGGGAGAAGGCGCGCGGTGGGCCCGGCGCCGGCGCCGTCTGACCGCTCGCGCTGCGCTCGGATGCGCATCAGCCCGGGCACGGGTCCGTCGACCGCTTCGAGCTCGGCGTCGATCGAGGCGGCGGCTCGCTGTGCCATACCGGCGGGGATACCCGCCCAGACTCGGAAGTCCGCCACGGTTGCCGGGCCGAAGGCGCCGAAGTAGCGGCGCGCCAGTGTCGCCTCAGCGCGCTCGCGGCCGAGGGCGGGAGCGGCGGGGATCATGTCCTCGAGCAGACCAAACCGGTTTTCGCGCCCGCCGGTCGGTGGTAGCACCACGATGACGCCCTGACTCGCCGCGAACGCGATGAAGTGGATCAAGGCATGAGAATCGCGCAACACGTCGATGCCGCCAGCGAGCAGTCGTTCGCGAAGGAGGCTGCGTGGCAGCGGTCCGTGCGCGAGCGCGCGGCGCACGACACGTATACCGCGTGCGCAGACGTCGGCGTCGAGGCCCAACTCGGCGCGACGTGTCGCGTAGCGTCTCGCGTTGAGCGGCCCGAACAGGGAAAGCAGCCAGCGCAGGTCGTCGGCCGCGCAGATGTGCAGCGTCCCACGCATCAGCCAGGCCCACGCGAGTGTCGGCTCATGATCCAACGCCGCGACCACGATGTCGCGTGTCAGGCCCGCCGCGCGTGCCCGCAGCGACAGGCATCCGGCGTTCAGCTCCTGAGCCTGTACGGCGCAGACCGCCCGAGCCACCGCGGCAGGATCCGCGCCGAGGCGAGCGCCATCGCTCAGACGCTGCGCGGCGAACCGGGCCTGCAGCAGCGCGGCGATCGCCCGGTCGGCCATGGCGACCGATGCTACAGAGCACCCATCGCGGCCGGATGCAGCGGCTGACCCGGTATGGTCGGGCCACCCCCGCATGGCGCACACAGCTGACGTCGCTCCGCCCCACATCCTCGTCATTCTCGGCAGCGCCCGCGACCATCGCTTTGGACCGACTGTCGCGCACTGGTTCATGCGGCAGACCGAACACCGCACCGACCTGACCTTCGAGCTGGCAGACCTGCGCGAGTGGCAGTTCCACTACTTCAACCGGGCCAAGCCCGCGGCGAGCAGCGATTACGAGGATGACGACGAGGCGAAGCGCTGGGCCGAGGTCGTGGGCCGCGCCGACGGCTTCGTGATCATCAGCCCCGAGTACAACTACGGGTATCCAGCGGTCCTGAAGAGTGCACTCGACAGCGTGTACGCGGAATGGAACCGCAAGCCGGTGTCATTCGTGAGCTATGGCGGTTGGTCCGGAGGCGTGCGCGCGATGCAGCAGCTGCGCGAGGTGGCCGTCGAATTGCAGCTGGCGCCGGTGCGCACGTCCGTTGTCATGCAGTTCGCGCCGCGTCTCTTCAACGCAGAGGGCGAGCTCAAGGAACCGCAGATGCTGGATCAGCAGGTGACGCGACTCCTCGACGATCTCAGCTGGTGGGCGTACGCGCTCCGCGCGGCGCGCCAAGCGGTGTGATCACCCCCAGAGAAGTCGCCACAACCCGGCCCGCCCGAGCGCCCGGCCGACGATGCGGTTGCGCGCGCGCCGCGCAATACGGTGCGGGTTGCCGGACGCCACGGTCGAGACGTCGTTGGCCAGACGCGCCGCCCGGTACATGTCGGACACGAAGCTGCGCCGCCTCATCCCAGGGCGTCGCTGACGAACTGCGCCGCGTCGCCGGCCAGCTCGGCTCGCTCCGGCTCCTCAGCCTCGATCACATTCAGGAGCTGCGTCGCCGCGCCGGCGTCGGTGCTGCCGATCGCCAGTCCGATCGACAGCCAGCAATCGGCCGTCTCGAGCAGCATCGAGTGCAGCTCCGGCGCCGTCTCGGCAAGCACCTCCTGCATCCCCTGCAGCAGCGCACGACCGTAGCGATCCCAGCGCTCGTCGGTGCTGTCCGTCATCGCAGGAGGAATGATGCTATCCCTCGCCGCGTTCCCGCGCTCCACGCCCGAAGCGAACGAACGCGGTGAGCGCGGCAATCGCGAGCGCGATGCCGGCGCCCAGCTCGAGCACCTCGAGGCCTGGGGTGCCGGACGCCTCGTCGACCACCGTCTCGGCGAAGGCGACGGCCAGGATCAGCACGATCATGCCGATCACGCGCGCTTTCAGATCGTCAAGGTCGCGAACGTGGAGCCACGCCGGCTCGCGCGGAACGCGCTCCGCCGACACCGGCTGGACGAAGAGGTCGTAGAAGCCGATGGCGGCGATGAGCAGCGTCGCCCCGATCAGGAACAGGTCGATGTCGAGCAGGAAGAGCCCGATGTGCGTGCCCACCGGGAACGGATGTGACGCGATCTCGGGTGATGCCATTGACGAACACGGCCGCGCCGTACACGAAAGCGCCGACGGCGGAGAGCACCAGCACCACGATGGGGATGGCGACGATGATCCGTGAAAGGGACAGGAACGTCTCGAAGGTACGCCGCATGTCGCGCATTCAACCATCAGACGGCGGTCCGTGACGCGCGCAACGCTCAGGCGGGAGGATCGACCAGGCGTTGCTCGGCATCAGCGAGCTCGGCGCGCTGCTGATCCAGCGCAACGCGGAGGCCGCGAATGCCGCTGAGCATCTCGTCGATCATCTCCACCTGGACCTGCGGCCGCCCCGGGGACACCGTCTGAGCGCGCTCCTCGAGCTCCTTGATGGAGGCGGCCATCTCCGCCATGCGCCGGGCGATGTCTTCCAGCGCCTGCTGCTGTTGCTGCGACAGGGCTTCTTCATCGTCCTGCTGCGGCCTGGGACGGAGCCGGACCTGGCCACGAAACACCATCGACGCGTTGCGCAAGAAGCCCATCGGAGCAAATGTACTGCCTGGGTCACTGCATCTCGCCGGTTTCTGGGTACCGTGTACGGCCATGGAGGCACCGCGCGACGACGAGTACGACCACGTCCGCGTGGAGGCCAAGTGGCGCCAGATCTGGGAGCAGCGTGGCGACTACCGCACGCCCCTGGACGACGTGGAGCGCCCCTTCTACAACCTGATGATGTTCCCGTACCCCTCGGCGGAGGGCCTGCACGTCGGCCACATCATTCCCTACGCGGGCGGCGATATCTACGGTCGCTGGCGCCGGCTCAAGGGCGATACCGTCTTCGAGCCCATGGGGTTCGATGCCTTCGGCATCCACTCCGAGAACTACGCGATGAAGATCGGCGAGCACCCCGCGGTCGTGATGCGCCGCGCGGTGCACAACTTTCGCGAGAACCAGCTGAAGCGCATCGGCTCGATGTTCGACTGGGACCGCCAGGTCAACACCGCCGAGCCCAGCTACTACCGCTGGACCCAGTGGGTGTTCCTGCAGCTGTTCAAGCGCGGCCTCGCCGTGCAGCGCGAGGGCGCGGTCAACTGGTGTCCGTCGTGCCTCACCGTGCTCGCCGACGAGCAGGTGGAGCAGGGGAGATGCGAGCGCTGCCACACGGTCGTCGAGACGCGGTACCTGCGCCAGTGGTGGCTGCTGATCACGCGCTACGCGCAGCAGCTCCTCGACGGGCTCGAGGATCTCGACTGGTCGGAGTCGACGAAGCTCATGCAGCACAACTGGATCGGGCGGAGCGAGGGAGCGCTCATCCGCTTCGACCTCGACGGCTGCGCGCGCGACAACGTCACCGTCTACACGACGCGACCGGACACGCTGTTCGGAGCCACGTTCCTGGTGGTCGGCGCCGACCATCCCGAGCTGGAGGACTTCGTGCCCCGCGAGCGGCTCGGCGACATCAATGCGTGGCGCAACCGTCTGCGGCCGAGCGACGAGCCCGACTTCTCCGTCGGCATCGACTCGGGTTCCCGCGCGGTCCATCCGCTCACCGGCGAGCGCATCCCGGTGTGGATCGCGCCGTACGTCCTCGGCGGCTACGGCACCGGCGCCATCATGGCCGTGCCCGGTCATGACGAGCGCGACTGGCAGTTCGCGAGCGCGCACGAGCTCCCGATCGTTGAAGTCATCAGTGGCGGAAACGTTGCCGAGGGGGCGTACTCCGGCAGCGGCGTGATGGTGAACAGCGACGGCTACGACGGCCTCGCATCGGAAGAGGGCAAGCTCGCCGTCGTCCGGCGGCTGCAGGAGCTCGGCCGTGGCGAGCCCAGCGTGCAGTACAAGCTGCGCGACTGGTTGATCTCGCGGCAGCGCTACTGGGGACCGCCGATCCCCATCATTCACTGCCCCAACGACGGGCCGGTGGCGGTGCCCGAGGAGGACCTCCCGGTGCTGCTCCCCGAGCTGGACGACTTCCGGCCCACCGGCACCGGCGTGTCACCGCTGGCGACGGTGGAGGACTGGGTCAACGTCACGTGCCCGGAGTGTGGCGGGCCCGCGCGGCGTGAGACGGACGTGAGCGACACGTTCCTCGACTCCGCGTGGTACTTCCTCCGCTATCCCTCGACCGACTTCGACGATGTCGCGTTCGACGGTGAGCGCACGTCTACGTGGTTGCCGGTCGACATGTACATCGGTGGCAACGAGCACGCGGTGCGCCACCTCATGTACTCACGCTTCATCATGCGCGTGCTGCACGACATGGAGCTGGTGCCCGTGCCCGAACCGTTCACGAGGTTCCGGGCGCACGGCACGATCATCCTGGAAGGGGCGAAGATGTCGAAGAGCCGGGGCAATGTGCTCAACCCGGACGACTACATCGACCGTGTGGGCGCCGACGCGTTTCGCCTTTTCATGATGTATCTCGGCCCCTACACGTCCGGCGGTGACTTCCGCGACGCCGGCATCGCCGGGATGACGCGCTTTCTCCATCGCGTGTGGCGGCTGGCGCTCGCGGCCCGAGCCGGCGACACGCACGACTCGGAGCGTGAACGTCGCCGTCACCGCCTCATCAAGAGCGTTGACGACGACATCGCCACGCTCAGCTACAACACCGCGATCGCCTTTTTGATGGAGTTCGCGCGCGACGTCGACCACGACGCGCAGCGCGGTGAGGCTCGCACCGTCGATGCTGAGACCTTGCTCCTGCTGCTCGCGCCCTTCGCGCCGTTCATTGCAGAGGAGCTGTGGGAGCGCACCGGCCACGAGGGCTCCGTGCATGAGCGCGGCGGGTGGCCGGCGTACGACCCGGAGCTCGCACGCGTGCGTCGCGTCCTCGTCGCGATCACCGTGAACGGCAAGGTGCGCGGTCAAGTCGAGGTCGACGCCGGCACGCCGGCGGACGAGCTGCGCCGGCTCGCGTTGGAGCAGCCGCGCATTCGCGACCTGCTCGGCGAACACGCACCGAAGAAGGTGGTCGCGGTCGTCGACCGCATCGTCAACGTCGTCGTCTGAGGCCGCCTCAGTCGGGGACGACGTGCGGGCGTGGCGCGGTGCGGCCGGGGAGCGGCAGCGGCCGGCCAAGGAAGAAGCCCTGCGCGTAGCCGATGCCCAGCTCCTCCAGGGCGCTGAGCTCCTCCGCCGTCTCGACGCCCTCGGCGATGAGCGACGCGCCCACATCGGCGGCGAAGCGCACGAGCGCAGCGGCAAGCGCGCGCTTCACCGGGTCTGTGTCGATGCCGTGCGTGAGAAAGCCGTCGAGCTTGATGAGCTCGGGGAGCAGCTGCACGATCTGATTGAGGCCTGAATGGCCGGAGCCGGCGTCGTCGATCGCAAGGCGCACGCCGCGCTCGCGCAGGCGCTTGAGCACGCCCTTCAGCAGCGTGTAGTCAGCGACGGCGGCGTGCTCCGTGATCTCGAGGACGAGCCGGTCGCACGGCACGGGCGCGAGCGTCGCGTCGAGCTCGGGGGCGATCAGCGTCGACGGCGACACGTTCACCGATAGAAAAACGTGCGGCGGCAGGTGCTGCGACAGCGCGACCGCGTTGGCGATCGCGCGCATCTCCAGCGCGGTCCCGAGGCCGGCGGTCGCGGCGTCGGCGAACCAGGTATCCGGCGCGCGATGCGGGCGCTCGTCGAAGCGCGACAGCGCCTCGAAGCCGTACAGCATCCCGGTCCCCAGCGAGAAGATCGGCTGGAGCACGATGTTCGGGCCGGTCCCGGCCAGAACATCCTGGACACGGCCGGCGGCACCCTCTGAAGCGCGCTGGTGGCGCGCGCTCTCCTCGTCGGCCTGCACCGCTGCCGTGATGTCGCGGGCGCTGGCGTAGATGGCGCCGTCAGCCAGCGCGGCTGTTGCCGTCCACCCCAGCCAGCGATACGAGCCGTCGACGCATCGGTAGCGATTGCGGAAGTGGACCGTGGGCGAACCGTCGGTGATCTTCGTCGCCTCGGCCAGCGTGGCGTCGCGATCCTCGGGATGCACGAACTCGATGTACGGACGGGCGAGTAGCTCCTCCTGCGACCAGCCGAGCACGCGGGTCCACGCCGGGTTGAGCGCCTTGAAATAGCCGTCGATGCCGGCGACGCAGAACATGTCGGCGGCCTGCGCAAAGAAGTCCGCCGGCCACTCCTGCAGTGCGGTCGCACGGCGTGCCTGGGCCCAGCGAGCAAGCTCCACCCTGGGTCGCGCGGCCATCTCGGCACAGTGTCAGCCGCGCTTCTCCGGTGCCCTTGCGAGAACGGCGATCCGTGACCCCGGCGTCATCGAACCATCCGGGGCGGCCGCGGGCTTGGCGTCATGCAGGGCCGGTTAAACGAGTAACGCCCCGGCCCGCGATGGGCCGGGGCGTTACCTATGAACCTGTGGTTATCGCTTCCGCGAACGGATCAGCACGATTCCGCTGCCCAGTGATGCGACACCCGCACCAGCCAGGAGGATGAGCGGAAGGGCTCCACCACCACCCGTGGCAGGAACAGGGACCTTGGCCGCCTGCACCGAGGTGCTCGGCGTGCTACCAGTCCCGGTGCCGCCACCCGGTTGGTTACTGGGAGGCGGAGACGGAGTGCCTGTTGTACCAGGCGTCGGGTTTCCCCACATCAGCACGAGCGTGTCCGTGTTCGGCTCTGCCGGGGACTCATCCGGCGCTGCCGTCACGGGCGCTTCGATGTTGCTGACCGGCGGCGGTCCGCCGTCGAACTCACCGACGCCAACGCAGTTGTTGACGTCGAGGCAGTCCACGCCGTTCAACTCGTTGTCCTGCAGCTCGTTGTCCAGCGCGTCCGTGGTGCGGTTCGTTGGTGGACCGCTGTTTGCCACCGACAGCGACCACGACGTGCCGTTGAACTGGTCGATCAGCGTTTGATCGGTGCCAGGGGAGTCTTCGGTGTCCACCTGACCGAAGTCGTAACTACCGACGGCGAAGCACAGCGTGGCGCTCTCGCAGTGGATGCCGTTCAGCTCGTTGTCCACCTCGGACGGGTTGTTGCTGCTCAGCGAGTTGAGATTGTCCGCGAGGTTCCAGTTGCCGCCGGTACCGTCGTGCGTGCCGTCGCCGACCCAGTGCCCAATCAGCGCCTGGTCGACCAGGTCCTTGTCCGACTGGTCGACGTGATCGTCCGCAAACGTGCCCGCTGCCCAGCAGTTGTTCGCCGTGATGCAGGAGACGCCGTTGAACTCGGCCGATTCGCCCTTGGTGACGTCAGTCAGCGTGAACCAGGTGTCGCTCTCGGCACCGCCCACTTTGTTGCCCTGCGAGTCAAGGCCCGACGTCTCCATGGCGAGCGGCTGGTGGTCTTCATTCCGGCCGACGGCCATGCAGTGGCTCGTGTCGACGCAGGAGACGCCATTGAGCTCAGCCTTCTGCTCGGCGTTGACGTCGGGTTCCTCTGGCGAGACGTCCTCCCAGGTGGCGCCGTTGTAGAGCGCGATGAAGGCTTCGTCGCCGCTGAAGCTGTTGGGGCCGTTAGCGACACCCACGCTCTCCCTGGTCGATTTGGCGCCGACGGCCACGCAGAACCCGTCATTGACGCACGAGACACCGGTCAGCTTGTAGTTGACGCCCTCCGCTGGGGCTGAGGGGATCTTGACGGGATCAAAGGTGCCGTTCGTACCGTTCCAGTGCAACCCCAGTCCGAGGCCGCGGTCGTGCCAAGTTGTCGACGGGTCTGACTTATCGTTGCTGAACCACCCAACTGCCCAGCAATTCGTGCTGCTGTTGCAGCTGACACCGTTCAGTTGGTTGACGGTGGTTGCGTCTGACGGGTCAAACATGTTGTCGCTGGTGACCTTGACCCACGAGGTGGTCGACGGGCTCCACACCTCAACCAAGGTCTGATCGAGCTTGCCCGACGCTCGCTGCGTGCCCGCTGCCCAGCAGTTGGTTGCGGTCGGACACGAGACGCCGTTCAGGACGTTCGCGGTGTCCGAGGGACTATCGCTGGGCACGCTCGCCCAACCGTTGACACTTGTTGCCGCTTTCGCACCCGGGGCGGTCGCGAATGCAGCGAATAGAGCAATAGCCGTAATGGCTAGGCCTGCCCCAAGGCTCCGGCGACGCATCATCGTCTTCCTCTCCTGAAATGAACGGCGTGTGAAATTTGCCGCGGCGCGGATTGTAGCCTCACACACCCTGGTTATGCGACCCGTGTGACGCAATGAATTCGCGCCCCTTTCCGTTTGCACGCATTGACGCGATCAGAAACGGTCAATCGCGTCAACAACAGCCGCTCGACCGGCCGCGCCCGAGGCACTTGGAATTCAGCGCCCGCGGGTGTACGCTGTGCGGTCCCGATGGACGCCGCGCGCTCCCCCGAGCGCATTCTCATAGTCGACGACGATCCCTCGTATCTGCGCTACCTGGATCTCCGTCTCCACCACGAGGGCTATCAAACGTACATGGCCGCCTCTGCGGAGGATGGCCTCGGCGCAGTCGAATCCTTCAAGCCGACGCTCGTGATCACCGACATCGTCCTGCCGGGCATGAGCGGCGTCGAGCTGGTGCGCCGGCTGCGGGCGGACACCCGCCATCGCCGGCTGCCGATCCTGATCCTCACGGGCGCCGACCACTCGGCCGAGGTTGGTGACGTCGTCGGTCTCGGGCTCGTCTGGTACCTGCGCAAGGGCGCGGAGTGGCCGGTGATCAGGCGCACGATCCACAACCTCTCGCTGCGCGCGCGGGAGCTGCTCGTCGCCTCATAACCACCCCATAGCCGGCGATCGCGCCTCGGTCGAGCGCGCTATGATCGCGCCAACTGCTTCAGGTAAGGGGACAGGCGGCATGGCTCACGGATGGTCCAGGCGGCGCAGGACGCTGACCCTGCTGGTGGTGGCGGCCGCGATGAGCGGCGCGCTGGTGGCCATGCTGCCCCGGCAGGCCGCCCACTCGGTTGCCCTGGCGCCGCGCCCGCATTCGACGATGTCGCGCCTGATCCCGCTGCCGGCGCTCGGTCTCCCGCAGCCTCTACCCCTCACCTACGGTGGCGGCCAGGTCGAGGTGACGCCGAAGACCTACATGGTCTTCTGGGGCTGGGCCAACCCGGCCGATCCGGTGGCGACCCTCATGCGGAGCTTCGTCGGGGCCATCGGCGGCACCTCGTGGGCGGCGATCGACAACCAGTACTACGAGACGGACAACGGCCAGCAGCTCCACGTGACCAACCCGGCGAACCAGCTCGCCGGGGTGTGGTTCGACAACACCAACCCCATCAACAACAACCTCAGCACCAACGACATCGCCAACGAGGCGCTGCGCGGCATCCAGCACTTCGGCATCACCGATCTGCACGACTCGAACGTCGTGGTGGCCCAGCCGCAGAATGCCAACGACGCCGGCTTCAACAGCGGGCAGTACTGCGCCTGGCACGACATCAGCAGCAATGGCTACGCGCTTCCGGTCGGGACGCCGCCCTTCGCGTTCACCAGCATGCCGTACGTCCTCAACCAGGGCGCCGCATGCGGCCAGGACTTCGTGAACACGGCACCCGGCGGTGACCTCGACGGGTTCACCATCGTTCTCGGCCACGAGATCGAAGAGGCGGTGACCGACCCGGGTGGCGGGATCCCGTCCGACACCGGCTGGATGGACTTCAACACCTCCGAGAACGGCGACAAGTGCTCCTGGGTGTCCATCGGCCCGGGCGGCGTCACCAACATCACCGGCAACGACGGCAGGCTGTACGCCGCCCAGGGCCTCTGGGACAACTCGCAGCTGTTCGGGCTCGGCTACTGCTCCAACTGAGCGTCAGCGCCGGTACGTGACCACGCAGACCCCGAGCCAGCACTGACGCGCTCGTGCGGTGTAGCCGTCGGCCAGTGACGGCGCCGACTCGTTCGGCTGCGTGACCGCGTAGACAGCGCCGCCGGCCGCGACGACGTGCGCCGGAACGCGCGGGGTGACGACGCCCGGCGGATACACGGCGGTGCCCCAGTACCACTGCACCGAGGCCTGCAGCAGCAGCGACCGCCGCACCAGTTGGGAGGGAGCCTCATCGAGCAGCAGGAGGTACTCGCTGGCGTAGGCGTCGACGACGTCGTCGGGGCCCACCTCGGACTGCAACGCGGCGATCGCGGGGGCGATGTCCGGGTGGTCGGGGATGAGCGCAAGGGCCAGCGTCGCGCCAAGAACCGCGATGAGACCGGCGGCGATGAGCCGTCGTGAGCTGAGCAGCGCGAGCCCGGCACCGAAGAGCGCGTACGCCGGCCCCCACACAACGCCTCCGTAGCGGCCGTCCACCAACGGATGCCAGAGGCTCAACGGGAACAGCAGCAGCGCCGCGCCGATGCCGCAGACGGTGACGAACAGCGCCGCGCGCCGTCCCGTCGTGCTCAGCGAACTGCGGTGCGCTATGAGCACGCCGAGCAGCAGGATCCCCGCGATGATGGCGACGCCCTGGAACACCTGCATTGCCGGTTTCCACGGCACCCACGGCTCGATGGGCGGTCCCGCGAAGAACTGCACGAACGCGCCGCTCACCGACTCGAAATCGATGGGCTGCACCCAGAACGGTTGCCCTGCGTGGCCCAGCTGCGCGGAAGCCGCAACCAGCCAGGGAACCAGCGTGAGGCAGGCGGCGCCCGCGACCGCTGCCGCGACCAGCGTCCGCGTCCATCCGGCATGCAGCACGAAGCACACCGCCGCCAGCTCCGCGGGGATGGCCAGGACGGCGAAGTAGTCGCTGTACAGCGACAGCGCCAGGAGCGCGCCATAGATTGCCCACCGAGCCGCTGTGGGGCGCTCTACAGCCCGCCACAGCGCCAGCGTGGCTGCCAGCACTAACGTCGTCGCCACGGCGTACATGCGGGCGTCCAGCGCGCTCAGTGCGAGCGCGGGGCTGACGGCGCAGATGGCTGCGGTGAAGACGCCGCCGCGATCTCCGGCGATGCGCCGTCCCAGGGCCGCGCCGAGTGGGATAGCCGCCGCGCCGGCAAGCGCCGGGAAGAGCCGCAACCCGACCGCTCCTGTCGCCAGCGACGCGACGGCGCGCTCGACGATGTAGGCGACCGGCGGGGCGCTGTCGGCGCGGACGACGTCGAGCATGCTGCCGAGCGGGCGACTCGTCGCGAGCGCGGTGAACGCCTCGTCGCGCCAGATGGGCTGATAGCCGAGCAGCGCGAGCCGGCCGGCGAGCCCCGCGACGGTGATTGCGCTGACGCGCCCGGCGTACGTCATGGCACCACGTCCCACACGGCCGGGTTGCCTGCGGGGTCACGCGCGACAACGGCCGCGCGTGCAGCGGTGGCAGAGTCTGTTGCGCGGGCGATGTCGTTGCGACTCAATGCGACGATCAGCGAGTAGACACCGGGGTTGCGCAGGTGTGCACCCGGCGACACAAGCGACGGCGGGCTGTCCCAGTCGAGGAAGCGCACGACGAACGCGCTGTAGTCGTCGATGATCGCCACGGTTCCGGCGCCGCGATGAGCAGCCGCTGCGAGTTCCACCGCCGCGAACGAGTATGGGTCGTAGCGCTGGCTGACCGGCCTGCCGAGATACGTGGTGATTGACGCCGCGCCGACTCCAGCGAGCGTCGCAGCAAGCGCCAGCACCGCGGCCGAGCGCCCGCGATCGCCCAGCAATGAGCGGGCCGGCCGCACGGCCTCGACGCAGCCGATGCCGACCAACACGGCGACGAACGGTGCGATGCCGAGGCTGCGCAGGAAGTGCGGCGACCCACCCTCGTTGGCGATGAGCGGTGGGATGAGGAACACGACCAACCCGATGAGCAGCGCGGCGTGCGCGTGGTCCGCACGCAGCCGCCACGCGCGCCACACACCGAACGCGAACGGGATGAACAGCAGCGGACCGAGCAGCGGCAGTCCGCCGACGTCGTGCCGCTCGTTGGGATCGCCGGTCACGAGAAACATGCCGAGTGTTCGCACGATGTGCACCGGATAGCTGTCCTGCGACGTCGACTCCGGGTTGAACGCCAGCACCGATGCGCCACGACCGAAGTACGCGCTGAAGTCGGTGACCGCTGTCAACAACATCGGTGCCGCGACAATGAGAAACGCGAGCGCGGCCCACGCGATTCCCGGACGCATGCGCACGTAGCGCTCTCGGTCTGTGCGGCGCATCCACAGCAACCACACGATGACGAACGCGGGCGCGAGCTTCAGGGGCTGATATGCCCAGAGTCCGAGCGCCGCGGTGGCGCCGGTGGCGAGTGCCCAGCGACGGCCGGGATGGTCGCCCCAGCGCAGCATCGCCGCCAGTGCGAGAGCACCGACGCCGACGACGAGGATGACGCGAAACCCATCTCGCGACACGCAGATGAGCCAGAGCGAGCCGGCCGCCCACGCCATCGCCGCGAGCGCAGGCCAGCGGCCGAACCGCCGCGCCGCGAGCCAGATGGCGATCACCCCGGCGACGCCCACCGCCGCTGCGGTGCTGCGCAGCACCAGTGTTGACGTACCGAAAAAGCGGAACGCGACGGCGACCATGTAGGCGAACCAGGCCTCGCGGCCGCCGTCGTCGTCAAAGAAGATCGGGTGGTAGCCCGGCTCGTGCAGCAGGCGCTGCGCGCTCAGGCCTTCGGCGGCTTCATCGGCGTACAGGCCACCCGGCTGGGTGGCCAGCCCCCAGAAGCGCGCCAGGATCGCTGCCAGTGCGATCGCAATGAACGCGCCGGCAGCGACCCGCGCGGAACGGGTTCTCAGTGACTCAGGCGGCGGAGGTCGCGCCCTCGAGCTCGGCCACCGGCCGGCACATTAGCGCGCGGGTGGCGGCGACGCGGCAGGCCAGCATCTCGAGGATGTCGTCCAGCTGTCCGCGGAGTGTGAGGTCGAGCTCGATCGGGTGGTTGTCGATCTCCCGCAGCAGCGCTGACAACCGAAGCGCCTTCTGATCGATCCGAGCGACGACCTCGTGCGGGCTGGCGGCCGTCGCTCCTGAATGATTCGGCTCCAATCCACTGTCCTCCTTGTGTGCAGGGTGGCGGCCGCGCGGCAGGGCCGGGCGCACGGTCAAGTTAACGGCGACGCACACCCTCTTGGCAACCCCTTGACCGATAAAGGCCGGCGGGTGCCGGGTTCAGAGAGCGGCCGGCTCCTTGTCGAGCCGTTCCTTGCGCCGGTTGTGGAAGAAGAAGAAGGACCACAAACCGACGGCGAGCACCGTCAGCACGCCGAGGAGCACAGCCAGGTAGAGGATCTGCGCGTTGCCGCTCGCCCCCAGGGAGCTGTCCGTCGGGTGGAGCACGGTGTGCACGAACACGAAGATGGCGAACACGTACAGCCCGAGCCAGGCGAAGCGGTTCCAGTGGATGACCTTCTCGCCGTCCATGAACTTGATCGGGATCAGCGAGAACACGATCAGCTGGATGCCGGCGACCCAGATCGTGGCGAGCAGGGTGTCGAGCGCGACCATGATGAACGCGGGGTTCGTAGTCCCATCGACGGCGCCCTTGACCGGGATCCAGATGAACCAGGCGGCGAAGGCGATCGCGAGGACGAAGAGCGACGTGACGAACAGGCTGTGTCCGTCCTCACGGTCGGATAGCGTGTCGCTGAACGCGATGCCGGTGGTCAGACCAAAGATGAAGCCCGGCTCGAAGTTGAAGATGCGCGACACCACGACGAGCCCGACGGCGAAGAGGATGCCCGCGGGGAATGTGATCAACCGGCCGCGATGATGGAATCGGTGGCGCACGTATTCGCTGCGCGCGATGTCGTGGATCAGGGTGAGAACGACCAACGCACCGATGAGGCCGATGAGCTCCGCGTACGTCGAGGAGTTGAAGCCCGCGGCGGGGTCGAGGAACGTGTACAGCAGCCCCGCGATGACCACGAAGAACGCGAGCGCGAAATGCGTGGGCAGGCGGTGGAGCACGTTGTGCCAGCCGCTGAACTTGCCCTTGGAGACGCCGAGCCAGCTGGTGATCTCGCCGTAGTTCTCACGCAGCGTCCCGTTGATGAGCTCGGCAGGGAGCGCGAGCAGCGCCGCGAGGATGAGCGCGAGGAAGAGATTGATTCCGATCAGCTTCAGACTCGTGGACACCGTCAACGGCGTGGCGATGGTGGTGATCGGCGGCAGCACCTTCTGCGGCGTCGGCGGTGGCGGCGCGCCGTTGAGGCTGGTGACCGGCGCCGGGACCGGCGTGACCTCGGGGGTTGGCGTGGGTGATGGCGCCGGCGTCGGCGTTGCAGCCGCCGCCTGCACCTGAGACGACGGGGCTGGTGTCGGCGTGGGCGTTGGCGTCGGCTCCGGGGTCGGCGCAGCCGGGATCGCCACCGGGACCGGGGTGGGCGTCGGGGTCGGAACTGGGGTCGGCGCCGGCGTAGCGGGAGCCGGCGTATCCGTGGGAGCCGGCGTATCCGTGGGAGTTGGCGTTGGGATAGGGGTCGGCGTCGGCGTGGGAATGGGAGTCGGCGTGGGAGTGGGAATGGGCGTCGGCGTGGGAGTAGGAATGGGCGTCGGCGGGCATGTGTTGTTCTCGTCGCCGCTGCAGTTGTCGTCGCCGGCGGGCTGAGCCAACGCTGTCAGAGCCGTGGGCGTGTCGGCAGCAACGGGCCTTCCGCCGATGACGGACGCCATTCCGAGTGCGACTGCGGCCCCAGCAATCAGGACGGCCACTAGCCGCCGGGTGCGGAGGCGCTTCCGCCTGGCCCTTTCCGTGGCAATACCCCTCTCTCTGGCTGCGCCGCCGCCACGGCGCATGCCGCCGCCAAGCGCAGGTTTGGCCGCTATTCTCGTTCCGCACTGACCGTTACGTCAACGTTTGATCAACGACACGATTCGTTTTCGGTTATATCGGCCGGCAGGGCCGGGCTAGACTGGCGCGAAAGCGACCAGCGCGGATGGCGGAATTGGTAGACGCGCGGGACTTAGGATCCCGTGGGGCGACCCGTCCGAGTTCGAGTCTCGGTCCGCGCAACCGGTCAGGGCATGATGGGGTGACATGGCGGTTTCCGAACTTTCAGTCGACGTCGAACGCAAACCCGGCTCGCAGGTTGCTCTGCGAGTGGAGGCGCCGGCGGCCGACGTCGACTCCGCGATTGCCGAAGCACTGCGGCGGCTCGCGGGCCGCGTGCGCATCCCCGGATTCCGTCCGGGCAAAGCGCCGGCGGCGATGGTGGAGCGCGCCGTCGGCTGGGACCTCGTCCGCCAGGACGCGGTCGAGCACCTGGTGCCGACGCTCTACGAGCGCGCGCTGGAGCGGGCGGGCGTCGATCCCGTCGGCGACCCTGAGTTCGACGTTGCGACGCTGGAGCGCGAGCAACCGCTGACGTTCACCGCGACGGTGACCGTCAAGCCCGACGTCGACCTGCGCGATTACCAGACGATCTCGGTGCCGCGCACGACCACAGAGATAGATGACTCGCGCGTGGACGAGGCGCTCGAGGAGGTGCGGCGCCGCCATGCCGACCTCCAGGAGGTGCAGCGACCGGCACAGGCGGGCGACGTGCTCCGCACCACCCTGCAGATGCGGCGCGGTGACGAGATCCTCTCCGGCGAGGACGAGCGCGAGCGCGACGTCGAGCTCGACCGCACCACCGTCCTGCCCGGCATCGTCGACGGAGTCATCGGCATGAGCGCCCGGGAGCACCGGTCCTTCGACGTGACCCTTCCCGACGACTACCCGCGCGAGGAGCTCCGCGGTGCGCACGTCACGATCGACGTCACGGTGCACGCGGTTCGCGAGCGTGAGCTGCCGCCGCTCGATGATTCGCTGGCGGCGACCGATGGTCACGGCACGACTCTCGACGAGCTGCGCGAGCACTATCGCGACACGCTGACCAGCGCCGCCAAGACGCATGACCAGGAGTTGTTCGAATCCGATGTGCTCAGCGCGCTGCGCGAGCACGTGCGCGTCGACGTCCCTGAGGCGATGGTGGAGCAGGAGGTGCAGCGGCAGATCGACGACCTCTCGTTCCGTCTCAGCTCCATCGGCGTGCCCCTGGCGAAGTACCTCGAGATGAGCGGCCAGTCGATGGAGACGCTGCGCGGAGACCGTCGCGAGGCGGCGGTGCGGCGCGTGCGCATCGACCTCGCGCTCGACGCGCTCGCCGCAAACGAGGGGCTCGAGGTCGACGAGTCGCAGGTGGAACGCGACATGATCAGGTTTGCCGAAGGCCGCAAGCTGACCGGGTCGCAGCGACAGCGACTGCGCGACATCGCCCGCCGCGACCTGCGCCGCCGCGCGGCCGCAGAGCGGATGTTGGAGATCGCCGGCGGTGACGCCGCCGGGTTCGTGCAGACGTGACGGCCCGCGCAACGCTTCTGAAAGGACCGACGCCGCAGCATTGAGTGGCATGACTGGCGATAGTCCGTCTCCCGCAGCGCCCGTCGAGCCGCCGCCGCCCCCGCCGCCGCCGAACGCTTCGGCGCCGGCGTCGTCGTATTCGTGGGTCGACGGCGCTCCCCCGCGGCAGCGGCGCAACACGCAGATCGCGATTGCCGTTGTGGTCGCCGGCGTCATCGTCGGCGTGGGCATCGCCCTGCCGCTGACGCTCCTCGGGCACTCCAATGGCACCGGGAGCGGTACGTCCGGCGGGTCATCGACAGAGGCCAGCAGCGTGTACCGCGACGCGATGTCGAAGATGCGCGCGGCCGCCGGGTTCCACTATGTCGCCGTGCTCAACGGCGCCACCGGCCAGCGGACGGTCGGCGACGCGACGCGCGATGGCGGGCAGCAGGAGATCACGGTGACCTCGCAATTCGGGACCGAGCACTTCACGTTGCTGCTCACCGGCGGCACGGTCTACTTCCAGGGCAATGTCCCCGCGTTTGAGGACGAGCTCGGCGTCGCTCCGAGCAAGGCCCAGGGTCTGCAGAACACGTGGATCGCGGTCTCCAAACAGGACGGGCCGTACTCCACGCTCGCTATCGGCATCACCACCGCGGACCAGGCGGACGAGACCGCGCTGCAGCCGTCGTCGTCGAGCGCGGTGACGTCAAACGGTGTCTCCATGCTGCGACTCCAGGGTGCGGTGCCGCCGCAGCAGGGTGCGCCGGGTGGCACGGGCCACCTTGACGTGACAGCGAAGGGTCACCAGGCACTCAGCTACTACCAGAGCCTGAGCCAGAGCGGGACCACGCTGACCAGCACCGTGACGTTCAGCGCCTGGGGCACGGTAGCCACGATCACAGCCCCGCCGGGCACGACCGCCTGGTCGACCCTCGGCGGAACGCCGCCGCCGGGCGGCTACGGCAACGGCGGATTCGGGCCCGCGTCGCCAACGCCGTCGGGAACGATCTAGCCAGGCTCGAGTCAGACGTGGCTCGAGCGATTGAAACAGGGCTCCTGCGGATACGCTGAACGCCGTGCCCGGTCCAGTCATCCGCGTCCGCGATCTGGTGAAGCGTTACGGCGAGATCGAGGCTGTCCGCGGCATCGACCTCGACGTCGAGCCAGGCGAGATCTTCGGCTTCCTCGGTCCGAACGGAGCGGGCAAGTCGACGACCATCAGCATCCTCTGCACGCTGGTCAAGCTGACCGGCGGTACGGCCACCGTCGCCGGATACGACGTGATGAGCGACCCCGCCGCCGTGCGCAGTCACATCGGCCTCGTCTTCCAAGATCCCTCGCTGGACGGCAACCTCACGGGTCGCGAGAACCTCGAGTTCCACGCGTTTCTGTATGGGCTCAATCCCGCGCTTCGCAAGGAGCGCATCGACACCGCGCTGCGCATGGTGGAGCTGACCGATCGCGCCGGCTCGCCGGTGCTGCAGTACTCCGGTGGCATGAAGCGCAGGCTGGAGATCGCCCGCGGCATCCTCCACTACCCGCAGGTGCTGTTCCTCGACGAACCGACGCTCGGTCTCGACCCGCAGACGCGCCAGCGAATCTGGGCCTACATCCACACGCTGCGCAAGAGCGAGGGCATCACCATCTTCATGACGACGCACTACATGGAGGAGGCCGAGTTCTGCGACCGCATCGCCATCATCGACGCCGGGCGCATCGTCGCGCTCGGGACGCCGGATGAGCTCAAGGCGATGGTTGGGGGCGACGTCGTCACCATCGCGTCCGCCGACTCGGTGGGCGCCGCCGACGAGATCCGCCGGGCATTCCTGCTGGAGCCGGTGACAAGCGACGGCACGGTGCGCGTCGAGGTGCCGGACTCCGCCGCGTTCATGCCGCAGCTGTTCTCTGTGCTCACCGTGCCGGTGACGTCCGTCGCCTCGCGCCGCCCCAGCTTGGAGGATGTGTTTCTCAAGCTGACCGGTCACGAGATCCGCGAGGAGGGCGGCGGCCGGATCGATCAGATGCGACAGATGCGGCAGCTGTGGGGAGGCAGGCGATGACCGAGGTCATGGATCCGGTCGCGCCCGCGACCGCTGCATCGGCCATCCCGGCGGGCGCACGCCCGGTCAACACGCGCGGCGCGACGCTGCGCGCGCTCTACATCATCTGGTACCGCGATGTGCTGCGTTATTACCGCGACCGCTGGCGTTTGCTCGCTTCGCTCGCGCAGCCCATCCTGTTCCTTCTCGTCTTCGGCACCGGGCTCAGCTCGAGCCTGCGCGGGGCGACCGCCGGTGCCGCCGGGAGCATCTTTTCCGGCGGACTGAAGTACCAGCAGTTCATCTATCCCGGGATCATCGGCATGGCTGTCCTGTTCACGGCGATTTTCGGGGCGATGTCCATCGTGTGGGACCGCGAGTTCGGCTTCCTCAAAGAGGTGCTCGTGGCGCCCATCAACCGCTCAGCCGTGGCGGTGGGCAAGACGCTGGGCGGAGCCACCCAGGCGATGCTGCAGGGCCTGATCATTCTGGTGCTCGCACCACTCGTCGGTGTGACGCTCACCTGGCAGGGCGTGCTCGAACTGATCCCGCTCATCTTCGTCTACTCGTTTGCGCTGTCCGCGCTCGGTGTTGCCGTGGCCGCACGGATGCGCAGCATGCAGGGCTTTCAGGTGGTGATGAACTTCCTGATGATGCCCATCTTCTTTCTTGCCGGGGCCCTGTTTCCGCTGCAGGGGCTCCCAGTGTGGATGACGGTGCTCACGAGACTCGACCCGGCGAGCTACGGCATCGACCCGCTGCGTCGCACTGTGCTCGGGGCCGCCGGCGTCCCCAACTCAGTGCTCGACCGCCTCGGCCTCACGCTCTTCGGCAACACCCTTGCCATCTGGACCGAGGAGGTCATGCTGCTCGGGTTCGGATTCGTCATGCTCGCCCTCGCGATTCGCAGCTTCCAGCACCGGGACTGAAACCAAATCCTTGGAGGACACGTGAAGATGTCGCAGCGAACGGATGCCGTTCCGGGGCAGACCTATAATGGGCAAACGATGACCCCCCAAGCCCTGATCCCGATGGTGGTCGAGTCGACCAACCGCGGTGAACGTGCCTTCGACATCTACTCGCGGCTCCTGAAGGACCGCATCATCTTCATCGGCACACCGATCGATGATCAGGTGGCCAACGTGGTGATGGCACAGCTGTTGTTCCTGGCCGGTGAGGATCCGGAGAAGGACATCATGCTGTACATCAACAGCCCCGGTGGCTCGGTGTACGCAGGGCTCGCGATCTACGACACGATGCAGTACGTCGAGCCGCGCGTCGGCACCATCTGCATGGGCATCGCCGCATCGATGGCGTCCATCCTCCTTGCCGGCGGCGCGCCTGGCATGCGGTTCAGCCTCCCGAACACACGCATCCTGATCCACCAACCGTCCGGCGGTTTTCAGGGCCAGGCGGCGGACATCCAGATCCATGCGCAGGAGATCCTGCGTGTGCGCCGGCGCCTCGACGAGATCCTCGCGAGCCACAGTGGCAAGCCCATCGAGGTCATCAATCGCGACTCCGATCGTGACTTCTTCATGAGCGCCGACGAGGCGAAGGCGTACGGGCTGATCGACGAGATTATCCAGGGTCACCGCGCGCCGACGGCCAACGGTGGCAAGCCCGACAAGCTCGAGGCGCTGCCGGTCGCGGCCGGCGACGACGGCGGACCGGAAGCCGGCGGGGGCGCAACCGCACGCTGATGAGCACCGCGCTGAAAGATCTGCGTTCTTTCAGCGTTAAGAGCGAGACCCGGACATGACTGAGCGCGACGACAGACGCCGCCACACGCGCTGCTCCTTCTGTGGGAAGGGTCAGGAGCAGGTGCGCAAGCTCGTCGCGGGCCCTGGCGTGTACATCTGCGACCAGTGCATCGACCTCTGCCAGGAGGTGCTCGAGGAGGACAACCGTTCCACCTCGCAGAAGCGCGGTAAGCCGGGAACGATTCCGAACCCACAGGTGATCGCGGCGTCGCTCGACCAGTACGTGGTCGGTCAGGAGCACGCAAAAAAGGTTTTGTCCGTCGCGGTCTTCAACCACTACAAGCGCATCGCGCACGCGAAGACCAACAGCGACGTCGAGCTGCAGAAGTCGAACGTGCTGCTCGTCGGTCCCACCGGGTGTGGCAAGACGCTGCTCGCGCAGACGCTGGCGCGCATCATCGACGTGCCGTTCAGCATCGCCGACGCAACCAGCCTGACAGAGGCCGGCTATGTCGGCGAGGACGTCGAGAACATCCTGCTGCGGCTCATCCAGGCTGCGGACTTCGATATCTCGCGCGCGGAGCGGGGCATCATCTACATCGACGAGATCGACAAGATCGCGCGCAAGAGCGACAACCCCTCGATCACGCGCGACGTCAGCGGCGAGGGTGTGCAGCAGGCGTTGCTGAAGATCCTCGAGGGAACGGTTGCCAACGTGCCCCCGCAGGGCGGACGGAAGCATCCGCACCAGGACTTCATACAGATCAACACGACGAACATCCTGTTCATCTGCGGCGGAGCATTCGACGGTCTGGAGAAGATCATCGAGCAGCGCGTCGGCAAGCGCACGATCGGCTTCAACAGCCAGCCGCACGCGTCGCGCACCAAGGAGACGACGCGCATCCTGCGCGAGCTGCAGTCGCAGGACCTGCTGAAGTACGGCCTCATCCCCGAGTTCGTCGGCCGGCTCCCGATCACCGTCGCGCTGGACTATCTCGACGAAGAGGACGTCATCCGCATCCTCACAGAACCGAAGAACGCCTTCGTCAAGCAGTACCAGAAGTTCTTTGCACTCGACGACGTCGAGCTCGTGTTCCACGACGGTGCGCTGAAAGCCATCGCGGAGCGGGCGCTCGCACGTGGCACCGGCGCACGCGGACTGAAGTCGATCATCGAGGACGTGCTGCTGAACAGCATGTTCGAGGTGCCGAGCCGGCCCGACATCAAGCGCTGCGTGATCACGGAGCAGTCGATCGTCGACGGGGTGGAGCCGTTGCTCCTCACCGAGGAGCCCAAGCGCCGCGTGGCCGCGGGCGCTGACGTCGACGAGGCCGCGCAGGGCCGCAC
>JBOHUE010000142.1:0-11424 GCA_050734185.1 Candidatus Dormibacteria bacterium
CGCCCGTCCGAACCACCCCTGGCGCTGCCACTTGCGGTGCCGCCGGTGCACGCGGTGCCGTCCTACGTCCCTGCCGAAAGGGCCACGCCGTGCATCGAGCCGTTCGATGACGACGGCTGGCGCTTCAGCGTCGACTGGGAGGGGGCGCGGACGCTGCTGAGCGTCAGCGAGGCCGAGGGGGTGCGTCTCCAGTCCGAGACCGGCGCCGACGTCACCGGCCGCTACCCGGAGCTCCGTTTCGCATCCGAGCATGTGCGCCGCCTGCCGGTCGTGCTCGACGGCGTGATCGTCACGCTCGACGGCCAGGGCAGACCTGATCTCGAGGGGCTGGGACTTCGCATCGGGCTCGGCGAACGCGGTGCGGCGCAGCGGCCCGTCGTCTACCTCGCCACCGACGTGCTGTTCGCCGGCACCGAGTCCACAGCCGCCTGGCCGCTGACCGATCGGCTAGAGCTGCTCGGCCGGCTCGTCGGCCATCGCGGCGTCGTGCAGGCGCCCGACACCGTGGCGGGACAGGGCGCCGGTCTTGCGGAGGCGGCCGGGCAGCGCGGGTTGAGCGCGGTTCTGGCGCGCCGCGCGTCCGCGCCGTACCGCCCCGGGGTGGCGTCGCCCGACCGGCTGCAGATCCAGATGCGCCGGCATCTGACGGCGATCGTCGTCGGCCTCGAGGAAGGGGCGGACCGGCCGTACCTGCTGCTGGCCGAGCACGAACGCGGCCGGCTCGTGTACTGCGGACGGGTCCGCGGGCCACGGCACGCGGCGGTCGAGCGCTGGCTCGCCGATCGCGCGGCATCGCTTGCGACACTGGAGCCGGCCGTGACGGGCGCGCCGCTGCGAGCGTTTTCAGCAGCCGGCGACGTCGTCTGGCTGCGCGACGGCATTTGCGCCACGGTCACCCACGAAGGGCGGCTCGCCGACGGCGTGCTGCGGGAGACGACTCTCCTCGCCGTGCGCGACGACGTCGACCCGCGCTGGTGCATCCGTCGCGACCCGGTGGCGCCACCATCGCAGGCGACGCGCAAATTCGCGCCAACCGTGCTGCTGCCGTTACCGATCGAGTCGTTTGACGGCGCTGGCGCGGTGCAATGATCGAAGGACCGGACTCAGGAGCTCCCCGCGCGACGCGATCGGCCTGAGACGGCGGAGGGATTGGCCAGTGGCCATCCTCATGTGCCGCCCCGAGCACTTCGGAGTGGAGTACGAGATCAATCCGTGGATGCACGTCGACGTGCGCGTCGACCACGCGCTCGCGGCGGCGCAATGGCAGAGCTTGTACGACACCTACGCGCGTCTTGGCGTCGCCGTCGACCTCGTTGAGCCGCGGAAGGATCTTCCCGACATGGTGTTCAGCGCCAACGCCGCCGTCGTGTGGGACGGCGCCGCCGTGCTGAGCAGCTTCCGCTACCCGCAACGCCAGGGTGAGGAGCCGTTTTGGCGGGCGGCGCTCGAGCGGCGCGGGCTGCGCGTGTCGGTCCTGCCCTATGGCCTGGCATTCGAAGGCGCCGGCGACGCACTGTTCGTCGGCGAGCAGCTGTTCTGCGGCTACGGGTTCCGCACGGATCGCTCGTCGCACGCACCGGTGGGACAGGCGCTCGGGGTCGACGTGGTCTCGCTCGAGCTCGTTGACCCGCGCTTCTACCACCTGGATACGTGCTTCTGCCCGCTCAACGACCAGACGGTCCTGTTCGCGCCGGACGCTCTCTCCCCGTCGTCGGCGCGGCTGGTTCGCCGCCTGGTCCCCCACGTCATCGAGGTCCCGATGGACGTTGCGGCGGGCTTCGCCTGCAACGCGATGCCGGTCGGCGGCGCCGTCGTTTCCTCGATGGCGGCGGCGCGACTCGAGGAGCCGCTGGCCGATGCCGGCTTCCTCACCATCGAGCTGCCGATGAGCGAGTTCATGAAGTCGGGCGGCGGCGTGCGCTGCCTGTCGCTGCCGCTGGACATGGGTCGCGCCGCCTGAATTTTCCACAGGGTCGCTGTAGGGAAAAGGGAGTTCTCTGTGGATGGCCTGTGGACAGTCGCTTAGCTCTGACGACGGGCGCGGCGTGTGGCGAGGCGTACCGCGGCGATCACCGCTGCTGCGAGCGCGACAACGACCCCGGCGAGGATCAGGTTGGCGCGCGCGGCCGTCAGGAACTGGGGCGACGGCACCGGAGGTTGATTTGAGGCCTCCGGCGGCGCGGCGATGAGGGGCGGCGGCGCGGCACCGCTGGTCTCCAGGCCGGCCGGACCCGCCTGGCCGCTGCTCGACGGTGCCGGTGGCGCGGCCGGTGCAGCCGGCGGCGTGGCGGCAGCGAGTGCGGCGGCTTCGCTGACCACGGTGGTCGGCGTCACCGCCGCCCCAGGCGGCGTCCCCTCCCCGCGACGATGGCCCCCGCCCCCCGGGGCAACCTCGGAAACGCTCGCCTCCGCCTCCTTGTCGGCGTGTGCCTCGATGCGCTCGACCTGACCGGGGGCGCCGGCGCTGGAAGCGGACTGCGTGCCTCGCGGCGTGAGCCCTTCTGCCACCGCGCTCTCGAGCATCGCGGCGCCGTCCGGGGGATCTGCGTGCGGCGTCGCAGCCGGCGCGGGGACCGCAGCTCTGTCGTGCGCCGGACCAGCGGGCGCGGAAATGGCCGGCCTGTGCAGACCGCCGGCGTTGCCCGGACGCTCATGACCGGGCGCTGAGTCGGCGAGCACAGTCGTGGGGCTCGCGGCCGCGAGGGCGGCAGCAATCGCACCACCCAGCAGAAGAATGAGTCGCTCGCTTGCGAGCACGCTATACCTTCTTGCAAACCCAAAGCCTGCAGCACCCACACCGCGGGCGCGCATGCGCTCAATGATCGTCGCGCGGCACACGGAATTGAGCTATGCGGGCGCAATATCCGATGGATTGTTGACGAACTGGAACAGTCCCCGCCCTGCGTGTAACGGCGCCCGGCGACGTGTCCTCCGGAGCTGCGCGGCACTCACGCTGATCATGGTCGTCGCAGCGTGTGCCCCGGCCCCGCACACCGCTCCCACCCGGGCTGCGCTGGGAGCGACCTCCACACCCGTGCCGCCGACCGAGGGTGCGCCCTCCGACACCGCGCCGGATCCGCTCGCCGGGTGCCGGCCATCGGTGCCCTTCTCGTCGCTCCCCGTGGTCACACGCATCGCGGGTGCGGACGACGTTGTCGTTGAGCCCGATGGGTCGCTCTGGGTCGACGACGCATCGCGCACGCTGGTGCACGTGTCCGCAAGCGGTTCGGTGCTGCAGCGCATCATCGACGCGCGGGCTCCCGAGGGCATCGCGGTGCTTCCGGATGGCAGCCTGCTCCTCGCCGAGCAGGGATCGGACCGTGTCGTGCGCCTGGAACCGGCGACGCAGGCGCTCACCACGGTCGTGCAGCTCACCCCGCGCGCGGGGCAGGAGGGAGTCGACGGCATCGCGTACGACGCCGAGTCGAACACGGTCCTGGTGCCCGACGCCCCCAACGGAACGTTGTTGGAGGTGCCGGCCGGCGGAGGCGCGCTCGCACGCCTGGCGTCGGGGCTCGGCCGTCCGGTTGGCGCTGCGCTTGCAGGCGACGGGAGCATCCTCGTCGCCGCCGAGGACGCGAGGGGACTGTTCCGCGTGCCGGCCGGCGGCGGCGCGGCGGCGGCGATCTCGGATGTCACGCAGGGGGACGACGTCGTCGTGGCGAACGGTGTCGCCTACGTGACGTCGCTCACAGCGCACCAGCTGATCGCCGTCGACCCGGCTAGTGGCCGGGCGCATGTTTTGGTCACTGGTGACCCAATGCCACAGGGGCTGGCGGTGGGACCCGGCGGAAATCTGGTGCTGACCGACTCCTCGACCGGCACCGTCGTCGTCGTCCCTGCCTGTTGAGCGGAGAGACCTAGCTCTCCAGCGTCATCAGCGCCGTGACCCGCTCCTGGTACTGGCGGGTGTCATCGAACTGTCCGTTGCGCGCGACGCTGGCCGTGCCCTGGTAGTACCCGGCGAGCGCGGACGTCTGGTCGCCATCGTGCAGGTCGATGAGGTGGCGCAGCAGCAGGCTGCCGGCGACCACGTTGTCCTGCGCCATCCAGATGTCGAGGCGCCGGCCGGCCAGGTGGCGCGACACCCACTCACCGCTGTAGGGCTCGAGCTGCATCATGCCGACCGCGCCGGTGGGCGACACCACGTCCTGCCGCCAGCCGGACTCGGACCACGCGACCGAACGGACAAGAGTGGCAGAAACTCCGACCTCGTCGGCGACGAACGTGAGGAGCGCGTTGGTGCGGGCCAGCCGTCCGGGAATCTGCATCTCGGCACCGGACGCGAGCTGCGCGTTGACCCCGATGCCGTTCGCCCGCGCCAGTGCCGTGGGATCGACGCCGAAGCGGCGCGCCACCTCGAACACGCCCTCGCGATCGCGAACGCTGTACGTCTCGATGTCCGCCGTACCGGTCGTGTAGGCGGGCAGGCCGAGGCTCGCGTCGGGAATCTGCAGCAGCTGCCCCGGGTGGAGCTCCTTCGTGTCGGCGTTGGCCTTTTCGATCGCCTGCACGGTTGTGCCGTGGCGGATCGCGATGTCGCCCAGAGTGTCGCCCGGGTGGACGACGTAGCTGGTCGCGACGACACTGGCTGGAAGGCTGACCGCGGCGGTGACGCCGAGGGCTGCGGCGATGCGGGTACGCGTCGTCATCGTGGTTCCCCTTGGGTGAAACGTGAGCTGAGATGGGGCGGTCACCCGGGAGCGTAGGGAACAGATGTGCTCTCGTCAATGTCGTCATCGATTCGTGACAACGCGCCGGGCGCCCGCGAGCAGGTGCGGCGGCCGCCCGAGCCGGTGGTACGCTGCCCCGCAGTCGTGCGTCCCTCCAGTACCGGAACTGGCCCGCGGTTCGCGCCGCTCCTGGCGGCGTCGTTCGGCGCCGCGCTCGGGGTGCTGACGTTCGTTGTCACCGCCTGGCTCTGGCGGCACGGCGCCACCGGCGCGGCGAGTGTCACCGCCGACGCTGCGTTACTGGTCGCACTGGCGTGCGTCGCCGCGTTCGCCGTGCTCGACGGCCCCGCGCGCCTGCATCGCGCTCGCGTTCCAATTGGCCGCGTGCTGCCGCCGGCGTGGTGGCCGCAGGACGATGACACCGTGCCGCTGCTGGCCGCCTGCGTGGGCGCGCCGCTCGTGGTCGGCGCGGGCCTCGCGGCGCTGCTCTTCCGCTGAGCGGCCCGAGGGACAGCGCAGCCGTCAGCCGGCGCTGAGCCGCGCGAGCGCCCAGGCGGCAGCTTCGCGCACCACGGCGTCCGCGTCACGATCGCGCGCCCGCTGCAGGTGAGGCGCGGCGGCACGATCTCCGAGGTTGCCGAGCGCGATGGCGCAGTTGCGAGCGAGGCCGGCTCGACCGGTGCGCCACACGGCGGTGCCGCGGAAGCGTGCGCGGAACTCGTCGTCGTCGAGCTCGAGGCATTCGATGAGGTCGGGGTACGGAACCGGGCCCGTGCCGGTGCTCGCCGGCTGTTCTGGCAGCGGCGCCGGCGCCAGCCGCTCGTTGATCGGGCAGGCCTCCTGGCAGAGGTCGCACCCGAACACCCACGTGTCCATGAGCGGCCGCAGTTCGAGCGGGATCGCGCCGCGGTGCTCGATCGTCAAGTACGCGATGCAGCGGCGCGCGTCGATCACGCCCGGCGCGATGAGTGCTCCGGTCGGGCACGCCGGCATGCACTTGGAGCAGTGGCCGCAACCGCGCCGGCTCGCTGCGTCCGCAGGAAGCGAGACCGACACCACGATCTCGGCAAGCAGCACGTACGAGCCGGCCTCCCGCGTGATGAGCTGCGTGTGCTTGCCGCTGAATCCAATGCCGGCGCGCTCGGCGACGGCGCGGTCGAGCGCCCAGCCGTGGTCGATGAACCGCTTTGCGCGCACGCTCGGGCTCCGCTCGCCCAGCCAGGCGATCAATTGATCACACCCGGTCGCCAGGAGGTCGTGATAGTCGACGGTCTTTCCGCCGGCGCTCAGGCAGGCGTAGCCGGACATGCGCCCGCGCAACGGTGCGGCCGGCTCGGCGGGTCGGGGTGCCGGTGGGTACGGCCAGGCAAGCGCCAGGATCGATCGCGCCCACGGGTAGCGCGCGCGGAGGTCGGCGGCGGCGTCCACCCGCTCGCGCGTGAACCAGGCCATGCCGTCCATGCGTCCCGCGTCGATCGCCCGCAGCGCGCGCCGGCGCGCCTGGCGGAAGGGCCGGGACGAGGTCACGCCGGCCGCGACGAATCCGATCCGCCTCGCCTCGGCGAGCAGGTCGCGCTTGAGGGTGTCGCGCTCCACGGCGTCGAGCATCGCACGGCGCCGCCGTACGATCGACTGGTGAGAAGACCCACTCGCCGAGTCGCCGTCGGCAGTGACATGTCGCATCCCGCGGTCGATGCCATCGCCGCCCACCTCCAGGCGTGCGGCTGTGCCGTGGTCCGCTGCGGCGCGCTGGCGGGGCCGGACGTGCCCTGGCCATCGGTGGCGGAGCAGGTCGCACGGCTCGTCGCGTCCGGGGGAGTGGACACCGCCGTGCTGTGCTGCTGGACCGGCACTGGCGTCAGCATCGCGGCCAACAAGGTACCGGGAGTTCGTGCCGCACTGTGCACAAACTCGGAGGTTGCGCGGGGTGCGCGCCGCTGGAACGATGCCAACGTGCTCGCCATCGGGCTCTGCACCACCGCCGCGGCGCAGGCCGTCGAGATGGTGGACGCCTGGCTCGAGACCTATGAGGTCGACCCTGGCGAGGTCGCGAACATCGCACGCGTCACCGACCTCGAACGGCGCTACAGAGGCGCCGGACCGTGAGCGCGCAGCAGTTCCCCAGGTTGCTCTGCATCATGGGCTCGGGGGAGACGGCGCCGACGATGACGTCGGTTCACCAGGGACTGCTGTCGCGGCTCGGACCGGCGCCGGTCCCTGCGGTGCTGCTGGACACCCCGTATGGCTTCCAGGAGAACGCGAGCGACATCGCGGCGCGTGCGCAGGCGTACTTCCGCGACAACGTGGGCAACCCCATCGAGGTCGCGACCTTCCGCGACCGGGAGACCGCGACGCCGCTGGAGCTCGAGACGATGTTGGCGCGCGTCGCCGCCGCGCGCTATGTGTTCTCAGGTCCCGGGAGTCCGACGTACGCGCTGCGCCAGTGGATGGGGACGCGCGTGCCCGCCCTTCTGGCCGCCAAGCTGCGCGACGGTGGCTGCGTGACTTTCGCGAGTGCCGCAGCCGTCGGACTCGGTGTCGTCTCGCTGCCGGTGTACGAGGTGTACAAGGTGGGCGAGGCGCCACGGTGGATCGAGGGCCTCGACCTGCTCTCGGCGATTGGGCTCCGTGTGGCGGTGATTCCGCATTACGACAACGCGGAGGGCGGCACCCACGACACGCGCTTCTGCTACATGGGCGAGCGTCGCCTGCGCATTCTCGAGGAGCAGCTGCCGGACGGCGTTGACATCCTCGGCGTGGATGAGCACACGGCGTGTGTCATCGACGTCGACGCGGCGACCGTGTCGGTGCTCGGTCGCGGCGGTGTGACGTGGCGCCACCACGGCGCGTCACGGCGATACGAGAGCGGGACCACGCTGTCGATTCCGGCGCTCGCCGCGGGAGGCGCCGCCGCGGAGGCTGCCACGTCGCTGGAGCTCCGCGACGAACGTGGCTCGTCGGAGTCGGCTGCCACGCCGTTCTTCGACGCGGTCCGCGGGCAATCGGCCACGGCCGAGCACGCGCTGGAGTGCCGCGACGTCGACAGCGCCGTCGCCGCACTCCTCGAGATCGACACGCAGCTGCACGACTGGGCCGCGGACACCACCGACTCCGACGAGCGCGATCGCGCGCGCGAGCTCATGCGCCGGCACCTCGTCGGACTCGGCGAGCTCGCGCGCGATGGCGCCGCCGATCCGCGCGAACGCGTGGCGCCGATCGTCGATCGGGTGCTCGCCATGCGCGACGAGTTGCGCGCGTCGGGCCATTACGACCTCGCCGACCGGTTGCGCGACGGACTCGTCGATGCCGGCATTCAGATCCGCGACACGCCGCGGGGCTCTGAATGGGGTCTCGCCCCGCCGGACTAGGCTGCGGCTCCCGGGTGCACGGTGAGCCGCCGCGAGTCGGTGGCGATGCGCGTGAGCTCCGCGTTGCGCCCCTGCCACATCATCGCCAGCATGTGGAAGTCACCCCGGATCGACCAGAGCGGGTGACCGAACGACGCCGGACGGTTTCCCTCGATGGCGAAGTGACTGAACCACGCCATGCCGTACGCCACAACCGGAGCCACCGCGAGCAGCTTCGGGTTCCGCGTGGCGATGGCCGTGACCCCCGTCGCGACACCGAGATGCGTGCCCACGAAATGGACCCACCGCGTCGCCGGCCGGCTGTGCTGTCCGACGTAGAACGGAAAGAACTCCGCGTAGGTGTCGAACTCGAGCAGCGCAGGGTTTTCGAGGTTGGTCCGCTGCATCGTCATCGAGAATAGCAGCCGCCGACTCAGCCAGCGACCGTGACCGTCCCCGTCACACCGACTCCGATGGCGTTGATGCCCTGGGCGGGTGTGAGCGTGACCCGGGCCGTCCCGCGCCCGGTCGTCGTCATCACGATCTTCATGCTGATCGTCTCCTGACCGTTGAGGGCGCCGCCGCAGGCCTCGCCGTCCTTGACGGTGGCCACGTCGAGGCCCTGGAACGAAACGCTGCTCGGATCGAGCGGACCGGTGACGTCGATGAGCACACACGTGGGGTTGATCACGCTGTCGCCGGTGTTGTCGAACCCGACGTCCACCTCGAACGGCGTGCCGACCTGCGCGGTCGTCGGGATCACGCCGCCAAGGTCGGCCTTCGGCTTGCCGGACATCGCGAAGAGCGGTGAGACCACGAGAAGGAACGCACCCAGGATGGCGAGACCCACCAGGATGAGGATGAACGGCCGCGGATCACGGCGAATGCGCTTGATCACCCGATGTGCTCAGACCAGCGCGGGCGGGCGGTAGTCGCCGAACACATCGCGGAGCGTGCCGCAGATCTCGCCGAGCGTCGCCTCGGCGCGGACGGCATCGAGGATCGCCGGCATGAGGTGCGAGTCGCCGGCTGCGGCGCCGGCCAGCACCCGCAGCACCCGGTCGACTGCCACGCCATCCCGAGCACGCTTGTGCTCGGCGAGCCGCGTCCGCTGCTCGCGCATCACGCGCACGTCGGGACGGAAAAGGAGCGGCGCCTCGGGCTCCTCGGTCTCGGTGTACTTGTTCACGCCAACAATGACCTTTTCACCCCGGTCGACGCGCTGCTCAACGCGGTACGCCTCGTCCTGGATGAGGCGCTGCATGTAGCCGGACTCGATGCAGGCGACCGCTCCGCCGCGCGCGTCCACCTCCTCGAGCAGCTCGGTCGCGCGGCGAACCAGCTCATCGGTGAGCGACTCGACGTAATACGAGCCGGCCAGGGGGTCGACGGTGTTGGTGACGCCGATCTCCTCACCGATGATCTGCTGCGTGCGCACCGCGATGCGCTGCGCTTTCTCCGTCGGAATCGAGAGCGCCTCGTCGTAGCAGGACAGGGCCAGCGACTGCACACCGCCGAGCACCGCGGCCAGCGCCTCGATCGCCGCCCGCACGATGTTGTTCTCCGGCTGCTGCGCGGTCAGCGTCGACCCGCCCGTCTGTGTGTGTGTGCGCAGCATCAGCGACCGCGGATCGCGCGCGGCGAAGCGGTCGCGCATCAGCTCCGACCACATGCGCCGCAACGCGCGGTACTTGGCGATCTCCTCGAAGAAGTCGATGTGCGTGTTGAAGATCCACGAGAGCTTGGGCGCGAACTCGTCAACGTCGATGCCGTGGTCGAGAGTCGCCTGCACATAGGCGCACGCGTTGGCAACCGCGAACGCCATCTCCTGCGGCGCCGTGCTGCCGGCCTCGCGGATGTGATAGCCGGAGAGGGAGATCGGGTTGAAGCGCGGCGCGTAACGTGTGCACCATGCGATCAGGTCGGCGGCGAGTCGCAACGACGGCTTGGGCGGATAGATGAACGTGCCGCGCGCGATGTACTCCTTGAGCACGTCGTTCTGCACGGTGCCCTGCACGTCTGACGGTGGCACACCCTGGCGTTCGGCCGCGACGACGTACATCGCCACCAGCACCGCAGCCGGTGCGTTTATCGTCATAGACGTGCTCACCTGCTGCAGCGGAATGCTGTCGAACAGCGCCTCCATGTCGTGCACGGAATCGATGGCGACGCCCACCTGGCCGACCTCGCCCGCGGCGCGCGGGTCGTCACTGTCGAGCCCCATCTGCGTGGGCAGATCGAATGCGACTGACAGGCCCGGCTGGCCGTGCGCAAGCAGGTATTGGAAGCGCTCGTTGGCGTCGCGCGCCGTGCCGTAGCCGGCGTACTGGCGGATGCTCCAGAGACGGCCGCGGTACATCGTCGGCTGGATGCCTCGCGTGTATGGCGGCTCGCCGGGAAATCCCTCGGCTGCGAGGATGCCGTGCTCCGCGAGATCGGCCGGCGTGTACAACGCCTGCACCGGGAGGCCGCTCTCAGTCTCGAACGACTGTTTGCGCTCGCCCTTCTCCTGCGCCGGGCGGAGCCGCTGCTCTTCCCATTCCAGCAGCGCTCGCGCGAAGTCGGGCGCCGTGCGCTGCCGCTGGCGCTCCAGGACCATGGCCGCAGCATACTGCCGCCGCTCACCGCAACCGGATCGCGGGCGTCCGGTTCCGTCGCTGTCGCGTGACGTGATGCGCGCGCACCCGATGTGACACTCGGCGCGTGACGCGCCCGATCACAACCGAGCTCATCGCGCGCACCGGCACCGCTCTCGCCGACGGCGGGTGGCGCTACACATCGCGCCAGCTGTACTACGCCACATGCGCGGCCGCCGAGACACCCCGGCGCTCACCCGCGCGCGGACAGTTCGCAGTCGGTGTGCTCCTCGGGCTGGTGGCGCTGATCCTGATACCGATTCATGTCGCTGCGGTGGCGCTGGGGGCGCTCGCGGTTCTGTCGATCGCTTCGGCTGTGGTGTCACTGCTGACGTTCAAGCCCGCGACGGGACGCCCGCTGCCGCTCTCATTCCCCGAGTTCGAGGCTCTGCTCGCGTCGGAAGAGCCGTCCGGGGCGTTGATCGACGCCACGGAGCCGGCGACACCCATTGGTGCAACGGGTGATGTCCTGATCGTCTGCGACACGGCGGAGAACGCATCCGCAGCCGGCGCCAACGTCGTGCGCGCACTGCTGTCGCACGTTGCGGTGACAACCGCTGACACGCCGGTGCGGGAGGGCAGCACGGTGATCGCGCTGCACGACGCGTCGCCGCGCGGTTGCGCGCTGACGTCGGACCTCGCCGACGCCGGCTGTCGCGTCATCGACGCAGGGCTTCGTCCCGCATGGGTCGCCGGCGCCGGCGTGCAGACGCTCGAGGGCGCCGCCGCGCGAATGCCGCGCGATCTGAGCCCGGCGCTGAGCGACGC
>JBOHUE010000143.1:0-6504 GCA_050734185.1 Candidatus Dormibacteria bacterium
GCCGGGCCCGGCGCCGACGAGGACCACCTCGCCGATTGCATCCGTGGAGTCGCCGCGCGCGTCACGCTCGATCGACGCCGCCAGATCGGTGGCGTCGGTGTAGCGACCCTCGCGCAGCAGCGCCCGCGCCGGCGAGCGCAGCAGCCGCCGGTACGCGATCCTCTGCTGGTCCGCGCTCACGCCACGACGGCGAAGACGGCGGCGCACCGTGCCCACCACCTGGGTGAACGGGCCCCACTCCTCGCCGAACAGGCGCTCCAACCGGGCCCGCAACGTCGATGCAAGGAACGGGCTCTCGCCGCCGGTCGAGATCGCGATCTGCAGCGGGCCGCGACGCACCACGGCCGGTGCGATCCAGTCACATTTGTCAGTAACGTCGACGACGTTCAGCAGCACGTGGTGCTCGTCGGCCTCGCGGCGCGCGACCTCCTGAGCGGCAGGATCGCCGCTCGCCTCGATGGCGAGGTACGCGCCGCGCAGATCACCCGGCGCGCAGGGACGCCGCAGGTGGACCACGTCCGCGCCGGCGGCGCGCAGCGTGGCCGCCTTCTCGTCCGCGAGCTCCCCGTCCCCGAGCACGACGCAGCGGCGGTCGCGCAGCTCGAGGAACACCGGGTAGTGACTCATGAAGCGGCTTCTTCGTCCTCCTCGTCCGCGGCCGCTGCGAGCACCGCCGCGACCTCGGGCCGGGTGAACTGCGGCGGCAGCGGCTCACCGCCGGCGAGCAGCTCGCGCACTCGCGTGCCGCTCAACACGAGATGCTGTTCCCGCGAATGCGGGCAGGTGCGCGCCGACACCATCGCGCCACACACCGTGCACCACATCGTGTGCTCGTACTTCAGGATCTCGATCCCCAGCTCGCCGGGCTCGTACGTGTCGAAGATGCGCTGCGCGTCGTACGTGCCGTAGTAATTGCCGACGCCGGCGTGGTCACGCCCGACGATGAAGTGCGTGCATCCGTAGTTGCGCCGGATGAGGGCGTGGAAGACTGCCTCCTTCGGTCCCGCATAGCGCATCCACGCCGGGTTGGTTGCGAGGAGGGTGCGGTCCGCCGGGTAGTAGTTCTCCAGCAGCACCTCGTAGCAGCGCATGCGCACGTCCGCGGGGATGTCGCCGGCCTTGGTCTCGCCCACCAGCGGGTGCAGCAGCAGCCCGTCGATGCTCTCCAGGGACACCTTCTGCAGATACTCGTGCGCGCGGTGCACGGGGTTGCGCGTCTGGAAGCCCACCATCGTGTTCCAACCGCGCTCGGCGCGGATCGCGCGCACCTCACGCGGAGTCAGGTCGTAGCGTTCGAACTCGGTCTCGGGGCGGCGCAGCAGCGTCACCTCGCCCGCGATGGCGACGACCGGCGACGAGCGCAGCGCCCTGACGCCGGGATGCTCGATGTCGTCGGTGCCGAACACCGCCGGTACCTCGCGATCGGGATCGGTGTCGTAGACCTCGCTCACATCGATGGTGGCGACGATCTCGCCGTTGTGACGCAGCGCGAGGCGATCCCCTGCGGGAACCGGGCCCGCGCGGAGCACCACGGGAATCGTGAACGGCGCTGACGATGCGAGCCGTCCGGAGCCGATGACCGACAGGTAGTCGCGCTCGCTCATGAAGCCCGACAGGGGACTGAGCGCGCCGGTGGCGAGCATGTACGCGTCGGAGAACTCGCGCGGGCCGATGTCGATGTGCGGCAGTGACCGCGCCGCCTCCCGCTCAGCCTCGCCGCCGAACCGCTCGGACGCGACGCCGTTGAGGTGACCGAGACGGACCAGCGTTCGCAGCACCGCGTCGACCGACACGTCGACCGACTCCGCCTCGCTGTCGACGATGACCTCCGGGTTCAGCGGCGCCTCGTATGGGTCGCTGACGCCGGTGAAGTTGGGCAGCTCACCGGCGAGCGCCTTCTTGTACAGGCCCTTGACGTCACGGCGCGAGAGCTCGTCGATCGAGCATCGCACGTACACCTCGACGAACCCAGGGGTCGACGCCCGAACCTCGTCGCGCACCTCGCGGTACGGCGAGATCGCCGCGACGATCACCGGTGCACCGTTGCGCGCCAGCAGCCGGGCCACGTACCCGATGCGACGGATGTTGGTGTCTCGGTCCTCCTTCGAGAAGCCGAGACCCTTGGAGAGGTTGGTACGCACCTCGTCGCCGTCGAGCACCTCGGGCGCGCGCCCGAGCGCGGTCAGCTCGCTGACGAGCCGCTGCGCAATCGTCGACTTGCCGGCGCCGGAGAGCCCGGTCAGCCACACGACAAACCCGCGGCTCATGTACGCGCCTCCGCCTCGCGGTGCCCGTTCGTTGCGATCTGATGCATCCCACACTCCTTGATTCCATTGACTTCCCACCACCAGCGGCCCGCGCGCTCGTCCTCGCCCGGTTGCGTCGCGCGCGTGCACGGGGCGCACCCGATCGACGTGTAGCCCATCGCGTACAGGGGATGGCGGGGTACACGGTGCCGTTCCAGATACTTCAGCACGTCATCCCCCGACCACGAGGCGAGCGGGGCAACCTTGACGATGTCGCCGTGCTGCTCGTCGACGGTGGCAACCGGCGTCGCCGCTCGCTGCGGCGTCTGGCTGCGGCGCAGACCGGTGATCCACGCGTCGTATTCGCGCAGGGCCCGCGCCAGCGGCCGCGTCTTGCGCACCTCGCAGCAGCGCTGACGCAGCTGCACCGAGTCGCGGAACAGCCGCGTGCCATGCTGGAGGGTCATCGCCTCCACCTCGACGGGATCCGGCATGATCACGCGCAGCTCGATGCGGTAGCGCTTGCGGAACGCATCCATCACCTCGTGCGTCTCCTCGGGCAGCCGCCCCGTGTCGAGCGTGAGGACCTCGACGACATCCGCGACGCGGCACGCCATGTCGATCAGCACGCCGGATTCGCTCTGAAAGCTGGCGACGACTGCGACGCGCGCGTGCGTCCGGTACGTCCAGTCGAGGACGTCCTGAGCGGCCGCGGTCTCGAGGTCCGCGAGCGTCGTCGTCACGCGATGTCCTCGACGGCGATGTACCGCTCGGAGAGGCCATTCACGCCCTGACGCGCGCACCAGTCGCCGAATCCCTCTCCGGGAGTGCGCGTGCGCGCGTAGTCCGCGAGCGGCCCGCGCAGCAGATCCGAGATCTGCCCCAGTGGCACGTTGTGCGCATACAGCTCGTTGAGCCGCGTGCCCTCGCGGTCTCCGCCGAGGAACACGTCGTACTTACCGAGCGTCGTGCCGACGAACCCGACGTCACCGAGGTACGGTCGCGCGCAGCCGTTGGGGCAGCCCGTCATGCGGAAGCTGATCGGCTGCTCGCCGACGCCGGCCGACTCCTGCACCACGGTCAGCTCGCGGATCAACGCCGGCATCGCGCGCTCGGCTTCCGCCACGGCGAGGCCACACGTCGGCCATGCGGGACAGGCCATCGAGTTCTGCAATGTGGTCGGGATCTCTTCCGAGAGCGTGACGTTGTGGCGCGCGAAGGTGTCGAGCAGGGCGTAATGGTCCTCGGCCTTCAGCCCGGCGATGATCACGTTCTGCTGCGCCGTGAGCACGATCGTCGGCTGCAACCGCACCACGATCTCGCGCAGCGCGGAGCGCAGGTGGTGCTCATCGGTGTCGGCGATACGGCCGTTCTCGACATACAATCCGTAGAAGCACTGACCCTCGTCCTGCTCATGCCAGCCGAGATGGTCGGCGGCAGACGGCCAGCGCAGCGTGTGCGACGGCTGCAGCTCGTGGCCGAGCACGGTCTCGACCTCGCCGCGGAACCAGTCGACGCCGCGATCGGCGATCAGGTACTTGAGCCGCGCATGGCGGCGATCCGAGCGGTTGCCGTAGTCGCGCTGCACGGTCATCACCGCGCGCGCGACGTTCACAACATCATCGGGCGGCGTGAAGCCCAGCGGCTTCGCCACCGCGGGCCACGTGTTCGGCTGGTTGGCGGTGCGCCCAAGGCCACCGCCAACCAGGATGTCGAATCCGGCGAGCCCGCCGTCGGACGCGCGGCGCGCGACCAGGCCGAGGTCGTTCGAATAGATGTCGATGCAGTTGTCGCCCTCGATGGCGAGCGCCGTCTTGAACTTGCGCGGCAGGTAGCGCTCGCCGTACAGCTCGTCCGGCACCTCGGGCTCGGACGAGGCCGCGAGCTCGCCGTCGAGCCAGAGCTCCACGTATGCGTGCGTGGTGGGTGTGAGACCCGCCACTAGCCGGGGCAGCCACTCGCGCACCTCGTCGCGCACGCGATCCTGCAGCGGCGCCGGGCAGCACATGATGTTGCGCTCCTGGTCGCCGCAGCCGCCGAGCGTCGTCAGGATGCCGTCGTTGATGCGGCGGATGGCCTCCTTGAGGTCGCCCTTCAGCACGCCGTGCAATTGAAAGGCCTGGCGAGTCGTGACGCGGATGCTGCCGCTGCCCAGGTCGCTCGCGATGCTGTCGTGCGCCAGGTAGGAGCTCGCCGGCACGATCCCGCCGGGGATGCGCGTGCGGATCATCATCATGTGGTGCTTGTCGCGGCCAAGCGCGCGCGCCTCCTTGCGGCGGTCGCGGTCGTCCTGCTGGTACACGCCATGGAACTTGAGGATCTGCACCGAGTCGTCGGTGAAGAGTGCGGTCGGCTCCGTCAGCTCCTGCGCGATCCCACCGCGCAGCTGGTTGCTCACGGCCTTCAGCTGCTCGACACGAGTCATCTCGTCGGGCGAGCTGCAACCGCACACGTTGCACATGGCGCTAGACCAGTCTCAGCGCCACAGCCCAGACGACCACAAGCACCGCGCCGCGGGTGACGGGCTCCGGCACCATCTTGGTGAGCCGGCTGCCGAGTACGACGCCGGGGACCGAGCCGATCGCGAGCCCCAGTGCCAGCTCGTAGTTGACCGTCCCGGCCAGCATGTAGAACGGCGCCGTCACGAACGAGAGCAACGCCGCGTGCGTCATGTCGGTGCCGACGAGCGACGCGACCGCCATCGGCGTGAGCAGGCCCAGGAAGGCCACGGCCACCGAGCCGCTGCCGACGCTGGTGAGCGCGACCATGGCGCCCACGAGCACGCCGAGCGCGATCAGCGCGGCCGGCGGCGCGGGCGTCCGCCGCACCGGCAGGCGGTTGAGGAAGCGGAGCGTGAGGATGATCGCAACGAGCACCAGGGCTGCGGTGATGGCGCGCTGGGTGAAGACGTCGAGCAGCATGCCCTTGGGCACGACGGTGCGCACCAGGATCAGGGCCGCCAGCGCGGCGGGAACGCTGCCCGTCGCCATCCAGCGCACCGTGCGGTAGTCGGCGGTCTTCTGGCGAAGGTGCTGGAGCGAGCCCGCCGTCTTGGTGATCATCGAGAACACGAGCGACGTGCCCACGGCGGTGACGGGGTGTACGCCGGCGATGAGCACCAGCAGCGGCGTCAGCAGCGCGCCCGCGCCAACGCCTGTGAAGCCGAGACCGACTCCGACTCCGAATCCCATGAGGACGAGGAGTGGCAGCGAGTTCATCGACTTCGCCGGGAATGCGGGGTGTGGACCATGGTTTTGGAGCTCCTAACTGATCACTGGCCGCAGCAGCGCTGCGGAAACACGGGCAGCGCTCCGAACGAGCGCTACCGGGCGTCAGCCGAATACGGCGAAGACGCCCTCAGTGGGAGCTGCGACAGCCCGCGAGGTCACCGCGGCAGCGGCCGAGATCCAGCCACAACCGACGAGTGAGCAGGCCGCGTCGCGCACCTTCCATGGTTCGCGAAATCCTATCAGATAGTTGACTCACCCGGTCTGCTTTCGCCGAGCTCCCGCTGCGCCTGTTCGGCGAGACGGTGCGCGATGTGCAGCGCCCGGTCGCCATGCGGCAGGTGCTCGGCCTCAACGCCGGCGATCGACGCGCGCCCCTGGTGGGCTCCGACCAGCGCCCCTGCGAGGCTCTGCGCCACCGGCGAGTGGCCGCTGGACGCGGCAATCGCCGCGGCGACCGTCTCCGCAGAGGCCACTGCGGCGATGGCGGCGCGCAGCACGGCCACGGCGTCGCCGTTGCCGTTGCCGTTGCCGTTGGGCGCGATCTCAGCCTCTGGCCCGCCACCCACGCGCAGCTGATCGAGCAGAGCCATGGGGGCGTCCTCGAGGAGCGACTGCCGGACGCGGATGAGGGCTGTAGCGAGGTCGAAGCGCAGCAGGTCGGCCGCGAGCAGTGCAGCCGCGACGGCCGCCACCGCGGTGCCTTCGTCGGCGCCCGCGAGCGCGACGCAGCGGTATGCGTCGCGGCGGAGCCGGGGGCGCTGCAGCGGGGTGAGCAGCCCAAATGGCACCGCCCGCAGCAGCAGGCCGCTGCTGCCGCCGCGGGACGGGCGCGCGAGTCCGCGCTGGCGGAGGTCGGCCTCGTCGAAGCAGCCGCAGGCGCTCACCGACTCCGCCACGCCGAGCAGGTCGGCTGCTCCCGCTGCGGCGCCGGCCGCCGCCTCGCCGGCGAGGGCGCCGACGCACGCGGCCTCGATGCGGCCGCCCAGGTCGTCGATCTCGGCGATCACGCTCATCATGCAACGCTATCC
>JBOHUE010000144.1:0-24660 GCA_050734185.1 Candidatus Dormibacteria bacterium
GGTCGCCGCGGCGCTGCGACGGCTCGACGCCACCCCGGCGGGACGGTGAGCGACACGAGGCCGGTTTCCCCCGCGGAAACCGACGACGAGCGCGCGGCCGACGTCGCGTTGCGCCCGCAGCGCCTCAACGAGTTCGTCGGGCAGCGCGGCGTCCAGGAGCAGGTGCGCATCCTCGTCGAGGCGGCGCGGCAACGGGAGGAGCCGGTCGACCACATCCTGCTCTATAGCCCGCCCGGGCTCGGCAAGACGACGCTGGCGCAGATCATCGCCAACGAGATGGGCGTCACGGCGCGCCTCACCAGCGGCCCCGCGCTGGAGCACCAGGGCATGCTCGCCTCGATCCTCACGAGTCTCGAGGACCGCGACGTCTTCTTCATCGACGAGGTGCATCGCCTGAACCACGCGGTGGAGGAGGCGCTGTACCCGGCGATGGAGGACCTCGCGTTCGACTTCGTCGCAGGCAAGGGCGCAGGCGCACAGACGTTGCGCCTGACGCTGCAGCGATTCACCGTCATCGGCGCCACGACGCGCGCCGGGGCACTTGGTGGACCGCTGCGCGACCGCTTCGGGGTCACGTTCCGGCTCGACTTCTACGACGCCGACGACCTGGTGCAGATCGCGACGCGGTCGGCCGGCTTGCTCGGCGTCGAGCTCGAACCGGACGGCGCGGAGCTGCTGGCGCGGCGCTCTCGCGGCACGCCGCGAATCGTGAACCGGCTGCTGCGCCGCGCCCGCGACTACGCGCAGGTGCGCGCCGACGGGCGCATCGATGCCGCGGTCGCCGCGGCAGCACTCGACGTGCTCGGCGTCGACAACGCCGGTCTCGATGAGCTCGACCGCCGGGTGCTCGGCGTGCTCACGGGAACGCTGCGCGGTCATCCCGTCGGCGTGCAGACGATCGCGGTCAGCGTGCAGGACGACGCCGAGACCATCGAGGACGTGGTCGAGCCCTTCCTCATCCGCGCGGGGTTGCTGGCGCGCACGCCGCGCGGGCGCGTTGCCACCGCGTCGGGATACCGCCATCTGGGTCTGGAGCCCCCGGCGGGCGCGCTCGGTGCCGAGGTGTCGTCGTCGCAGGCGGAGCTGTTCCACACCTGACGCACCGAGCTCCCATGCGCATAGACGAGTTCGAGTACGCGCTGCCGCCCGAACGCATCGCCCAGGAGCCGCTCCCCGAGCGGGACTCCTCGCAGCTCCTGCTGCGTGCCGCCGATGGCGGTATCTCGGATCACGTGTTCACCGAACTGCCGGAGCTGCTGCGGCCGGGCGATCTCCTCGTCGCCAATGACACGCGCGTGCGCCGCGCGCGGCTTCGCGGCAGCGACGGCGAGGGCCGCGCAGTGGAGCTGCTGCTGCTCCAACACCTGGGCGGCGACGACTTCTCGTGCCTGGCGCGGCCGGCACGCAGGCTCATCGAGGGCGAGGAGGTGAGTCTCGGCGGCGGGTTGAGCGCGACGATCATGCGTCGCGGCAACGGCCACATATCGGAACGCGCGGTGCGGCTGCGCGTGACGGCCGGAGACGTCGCCACCGCGCTGCATGGGGTGGGGGAGGCTCCGCTGCCCCCGTACATCCGCGGCTACGGCGGTGATCCCGAGCGCTATCAGACGGTGTACGCACGCGGTGCGCCCGAGTCGGCTGCGGCGCCCACCGCGGGGCTGCACTTCACGCAGCGCGTGCTCGACGCGCTCAGAGCGCACGACGTCGAGTGGACGACGGTGCGTCTCGACGTCGGCCTGGGCACCTTCGCGCCCATGCGCGGCGAGCGTGTCGAGGAGCACACGATGCACCGCGAGCGCTATGAGGTCACTGAGCACGCTGCCGCTGCCGTCGCGCGCACTCGTTCGCGTGGCGGTCGCGTCATCGCGGTCGGCACCACCGTGGTGCGCGTGCTCGAAACGTGCGCCGGCGAGTCCGGCGTGCCGCGTGTGGGCGCCGGCAGCTCGGAGCTGTTCATCCGGCCTGGGCATTCATTTCGCGCTGTCGACGGCCTGCTCACCAACTTCCATCAGCCGCGCTCGTCGCTGCTCGTGCTGCTCGCCGCCTTCATCGGCGACGGATGGCGCGACGCGTATGAGTACGCGCTGCGCTGCGGTTACCGCTTTCTCTCGTTCGGAGACTGCATGCTCTGCTGGCCGCCGTCATGAGCACGTTCGACCTGCTGGCGCGGAGCGGCGCCGCGCGCGCCGGTGTGTTGCACACCGCTCACGGCGACATCCACACGCCGGCGTTCATGCCGGTGGGCACGCACGCCGCAGTGCGCGCGCTGCACCCTGACGAGGTTCGCGCCAGCGGCGCCGAGGTGCTGCTGTGCAACGCGTATCACCTGGCGCTGCGCCCCGGCGCCGACGTCATCGAGCGCGCCGGCGGCCTGCACACCTTCATGGGCTGGGACGGCCCGATCCTCACCGACAGCGGCGGCTACCAGCTCGTGAGCCTCTCGCGCGTCGCCTCGGTCGACGAGGATGCCGCCGAGTTCGTCTCGCCGTTCGATGGCACCCGCATGCGCGTGACCCCTGAGGAGGCGGTGCGCATCCAGGAGCGGCTCGGCGCCGACATCGTCATGTGCCTCGACCACCCGGTGCCGTGGGGCGCGACCGCGGATCTTGTGCGCGCCGCGACCGCACGAACGCACCGCTGGGCGCAGCGCTGTCTGGCGGCGCGCGGGGCGGGGAAGGGGCTGCTGTTCGGCATCGCCCAGGGCGGGTTCGAGGAGGAGCTGCGTCGCGAGTCGGCGCAGACGATCGCCGCCATGGGCTTCGACGGCCTCGCGGTCGGCGGGTTGTCGGTGGGTGAGCCGCGCGATGTGATGCTGGCCATGACCGAGGCGTCGCTGGCGCAGTTCCCGGACGATCAGCCCCGGTACTTCATGGGCCTGGGCACGGAGTCGGAGCTGGTGTCCGCGGTGGCGCTCGGTGTCGACGTGTTCGACTGCGTCGTGCCCACCCGGCTGGCGCGCCACGCCACGGCGCTGACGGGCGAGGGGCACGTGTCGCTGCGGAATGCGGCGTACCGCGAGGACGCGCGTCCGCTCGAGGAGGGCTGCGAGTGCGCCGCGTGCGCCCGGTTCTCGCGGGCCTACCTGCGCCACCTCTTCGCGGCAGGCGAGATCCTGGCGCACCGCCTGGTGACGCAGCACAACCTCACCTACATGTCGCGCTTGATGTCAACCCTGCGCACCGCCATCGTCGCGGGGCGGTTTGCCAGCGTGGAACTGCGCTCGCAGCAGGGCCAGGCGGCTCCCACCCCGGGATAGACTGGGCCGGCCGTGTTCCGCATCACCCGCTTCTGGATCATCGTGATCTCGCTCGTCGTCCTGGGCGCGATCTTCATCGACGGCTACAGCCTTTTCTATCGCTACGCGGTGGTGCATCAGCCGCTCGGGACGACGCTGACGTCGAACCCCAACATCGGCGGGCGCGCGCTCTATCTGCACAAGGGCCTCGACCTGCAGGGCGGGACCGAGCTCGTCATCGCCGTCTGCAAGGGCCCGAACAACCCGCCTGCGGCGAGCCCGCCGTGCCGCCAGGGTCCGCCGAAGGGTAAGACCACCACCGATGCTCAGCAGTCCACGCTGCCGATCCTGCAGCAGCGCGTCAACTCCCTCGGCGTCGCCGAGGCCGTGGTGCAGGCTCAGGGCGACGACCAGATCCTCGTGCAGCTGCCCGGCGTCAGCCTGGATCAGGCGATCGCCACCGTCGGCACCACGGCGAAGCTGCACTTCGCAACGATCGTGCAGGGCGCGGCGGACCCGACCTCCGCCACGTTCATCGGCGACCAGCAGAACCTGTTCGACGTGTCCCAGTTGAGTGACCCCCTGCTGTATCCGCAGGGATACCACTGGAAGATCGACAACAACATCGACGCCAGTGACGTGACAAACGCGCAGGTCGGGACCGATCAGACAAGCGGCCAGATCGCGGTCGAGATCACGTTCAACGGCCACGGCGCGAGCGAGTGGTCGCGGATCACGACCGCCGCGTACAACGCCTACATCACCAACCCCAACGATCCCAACGCGCAGATCGCGATCTTCCTGGACAACCGGATCATCTCGGCGCCGCGCGTGGTCAGCGGCGGGCAGAGCAACCAGACGCAGATCACCGGCGGCTTCAGCTCCGACACGGCGACGACGCTGGCCAATCAGATCTCGGCCGGTGCCCTCCCTGCGGAGATCGGCACGATCCAGTCGACCTCGGTCAGCGCCACCCTTGGCTCCAACACCGTGCAGTCGAGCATCATCGCCGGCGCGGTCGGACTGATCATCGTCATCGTCTTCATGATCGGGTACTACCGGTTCCCGGGTCTGCTGGCGTCGCTCGCGTTGCTCATCTACGCGGCGATCGTGCTCGCCGTCTTCAAGCTGGTGCCGGTCACGCTCTCGCTCGCCGGCCTTGCCGGCTTCGTGCTCAGCGTGGGCATGGCGGTCGATGCCAACGTGCTCATCTTCGAACGAACACGTGACGAGCTTCGCCACGGGCGAAGTGTGCCCCTCGCCGTCGACGCGGGCTTCAAGCGCGCATTTCCCGCCATTCGTGACAGCAACCTGTCGACCCTCATCGCCTGCGCCGTTCTGTTCTACTTCGGCCAGGAGGTGGTGCGCGGGTTTGCGCTCACGCTGGCGATCGGCGTCATCGTGTCGTTCTTCACGGCCATCACCATCACGCGCTCGCTCTTCGCGGGGATTCTGCGCCGCCGATGGGGGCGCAACCCGCAGCTCTACACCCAGATCCACGAGGAGTACGCCGAGCATCCGCCGCGCGGCCGCTTCGACATCGTGGGCAAGCGCAACTGGTACTTCGCCGGGTCGCTGGCGATCATCATCCCCGGGATCCTGGCGATCCTCATCTGGGGCTTCAACCTGGGCATCGACTTCCGCGGTGGCAACCGCATCGACGTGCACCTTGCCGAACCCGCCACCCAGACGCAGGTCCTCACCGTGGTCCAGGGGGTGGCCGGCGACCTCCGGCCCAACGTCCTTGACGAGCAGAACAACCACTTCGCCATCTCCACGCTGCCCGCCGGCCTCGACCGGGTGCAGCAGATCGACAGCGCACTCGACAAGAAGTTCGGGCTGGCCAGCAAGAGCGGGCAGCCGGACGTGCAGGTGCAGCAGGTGGGGCCGACCATCGCCTCCAGCCTGGTGCAGGGCGCAATCATCCTGATCCTGGTCAGCGCCGCGCTCATAGCGCTGTATCTCGCCTTCGCGTTCCGGCGGCAGCGCGCCATCTCCCCGTGGCGGTTCTCGGCGTGCACGTTCCTCAAGCTGCTCCATGACGTCTTTGTTCTCGCCGGAATATGGGCCATCCTTGGCCATTTCTCGGACCTCGGTCAGGTGGACAGCCTCTTCGTCACGGCGCTGCTCACGTCGGTGGCGTTCTCCATCCACGACACCATCGTGGTGTTCGACCGCGTGCGCGAGAACCTCCGTGTGGGCCCGCGGCTCACGTTCGACCAGGTGATCAACCTGTCGACGGTGCAGACGATGACGCGCTCGCTGAACACGTCGCTCACCGTCATGTTCGTGCTGCTCGCGCTGGTCATCTTCGGTGGCGTCACCATCCGCGGATTCGTGCTCGCGCTGCTCATCGGGATCGCGACCGGCACGTACAGCTCGATCTTCAACGCGTCGACGCTGCTCGTCGCCTGGGAGAAGTGGCGCGCAGCGCGGCAAGCGGCGGCGGTCTCCGGACCGCGGCAGCGGCCGCTTCGATCGGCACGCAGCGCGTAACCTATTCCTGCCTCGCTGCTGCGCAACACCATGAACACTGAGACCGAGCGGATCGCCGCACTGCTGCGTCCGTCGCTGACGCATCTGGGCGTCGACCTCGTCGACGTGAACTGGTCCGGTCGCGGTCGCGGAGCTGTCCTCCGCGTGGTCATCGACCGCGCCGGTGGGGTCACGCTGGACGACTGCGAGCGTGTGTCCAACGCCGCGAGCGCCGTGCTCGACGCACACGACCCGATCGACAGCGCGTATCGCTTCGAGGTGAGCTCCCCGGGCGCGGAGCGCTTGCTGCGCACCATGGACGACTGGCGCGGTGCGCTCGGCCGTCGCGTCAACGTGCGTCTGCGCAGCGGAGACGGTGAGCGCATCGTCGAGGGGACGCTGATCGCGCTGTCACTCGACACCGAGGTGGGCGAGGACGCACCCGACGCCGCGGTGCGCGGCAGTGCCGACCTGGAGCTGCGCGACCGCAACCGGCGTCGCCTCGAGACCATCGAGCTCGATGCGCTGCTCGCGGCGCGCATCGCGGTGGACATCTGATGCGACGCCGCACGGAGCACGACCCGCTCACCGCGCTGGCCGACCTCACCAAGGTCATGGCGCTGTCCGAGGACCAGATTCGCATCGCGGTCGAGGGGGCCGTCGTCGACACGTACCGGCGCCTGACCGGCGACGAGTCCGAGGTGCGGGCGTGTGTCGACCTGCGCCAGGCGCGCTGGGAGATCTTCCACATGGTTGACGGCGTGGAGGAGGCGGTATCCGTCGAGAATCCCGAGTTCCCGCGGCTTGCGGCCGCAGCGGTGCGCGCGGCGGTGGCCGACACGGTCGAGGATGCGCAACGGCGGCGCGTCCTTGGCGAGGCCGCGCAACGGCACGGGCAGTTGCTCGACGCGATCGTGGAGCGCCCGGCAGGCCAGGGCTGGTACGTCGACGCGGGTGGGATGCCCGGGCTGCTTCCGCCGGAGGAGCGCATTCCCGGCGAGCCCCTGGAGCGGCACCAGCATGTGAAGGTCGTGGTGCTCGAGGGCCGCGCGCGGACGCACGACGCGGTGCTCGTCGTCTCGCGCTCGCATCCCCTGCTGCTGCACCGGCTCCTGGAACAGGAGGTGCCCGAGCTGCAGAACGGTCAGGTCGTGATCCGCGGCGTGGCGCGCGACCCGGGACGGCGCAGCAAGGTGGCGGTGGACGCGCCGAGCGGTGACATCGACCCGCAGGGCGCCTGCATCGGCCCGCGCGGCGTGCGTCAGCGAGCCGTGACATCGGAGCTGGGTACCGAGCAGGTCCAGATCGTCGCGTGGTCCCCAGACCGCCAGCAGTACGTCAAGAACGCGCTGATCCCCGCAAACGTCGAGGGCGTGGATCTCGACGACGAGTCCCACACCGCGCACGTCACCGTCGCACCGGGCCAGCTGTCGCTGGCCATCGGCCGCGGCGGCGAGAACGCTCGGCTGGCAGCGAAGCTGACCGGCTGGCGCATCGACATTGCCGCCGCCGGCGAGTGACGCGGGTCCGATCCGCCAGTGCGCCGGGTGCCGGCAGCGGCGGCCGGTCGCGTCGCTCCACCGCTTCGCCGTCACGAACGGAGGTTCGCAGGTTACCCTTGATCCCGGCAGACGGCTTCCCGGACGGGGCGCGCATATCTGCCGCGACACCTGGGTAGCCTGTGTGGTGCAGGCGCGCCGTCGGCGCGGGCTGGCGCGAGCCCTGCGCGTCGGCAATGATGTAATCGAGCGGTCCCAACTCGAGGACGCGCTCACCCGGATCCACGAGGAGCACAACTCATCGCCACCGTCAAGAAGCTGACCCTCCCGGCGGCCCTCACCGTCGGCGAGCTGGCCGAACGCCTCGGCGTGTCCGCGCCCGAGCTCATCAAGTACCTGATGGGCAACGGGGTGCTGGCGACCGTCAACCAGTCGATCGACTTCGACACGGCGGCGCTCGCGGCGGACCACTTCGGCCACGAAGCGGAGAGCGAGGGCGCGGTCGCCTCGGGGGGCGGCACCGCCGAGGGACCGGTGCGCAAGCGCCACGCGCTGCTCGACCTGAGCCGTGAGGACCCGACGTCGCTCGTATCGCGGCCGCCGATCGCCGCCGTGCTCGGCCACGTGGATCACGGCAAGACCTCTCTGCTCGACCGCATCCGCGAGAGCCACGTCGCCGCCGGCGAGGCGGGCGGCATCACCCAGAAGATCGGCGCGTACCAGGTGGAGCACAACGGCCGCAAGATCACCTTCATCGACACGCCGGGCCATGAGGCGTTCACCGCGATGCGGGCGCGTGGCGCGGACGTCACCGACGTCGCCATCCTCGTCGTCGCCGCAGACGACGGCGTCATGCCGCAGACCGAAGAGGCGATCCAGCACGTGCGCAGCGCGGGCGTGCCCATCGTCGTCGCGGTCAACAAGATCGACAAGGACGGCTCCAATCCCGACCGCGTGCTCCAGCAGCTGGCGGAGCGCGGCGTCGTCAGCGAGCAGTACGGCGGCGACGTGCCGGTGGTGCGCACCAGCGCCAAGACCGGAGAGGGCATCGACGATCTGCTGGAGGCGCTCCTGCTCACCAGCGACGCGTACGTCGATCCCAAGGCGAATCCCAATCGGGCCGCCGTCGGCACCGTCATCGACTCGCACCTCGAGCGCGGACGCGGCCCCATCGTCACGGTTCTGGTGCAGAACGGCACGCTGCGGCTGCAGGATCACGTCGTCGCCGGCGCGGTCTACGGGCGGGTGCGCGCGCTCACCGATGACACGGGCGCACGTGTCAAGGACGCGCCGCCGAGCTTCCCGGTCGTCGTCACCGGCCTCAACGACGTCGCCGTGGCGGGCGAGCTGTTCCAGGTGACCGACAGCGAGCGCGCCGCGCGCGCGCTTGCTGAGCAGCGCGCGCTGCAGGACCGCAAGCAGATCCAGCAGCCTGCGCGTCGCATCACGCTGGCCGACCTGGCTCAGGCCGTTTCGACGGACACCACCAAGTCGCTCAACCTGGTGCTCAAGGCCGAGGCCAACGGCTCGCTGGAGGCGTTGCGGGGTCAGGTCCAGAAGCTCGACGACCCCACCGTCAAGATCCGTATCGTCGGCACGGGGGTCGGCGCGGTGGGCGAGTCCGACGTCAACCTCGCGGCGGCGAGCGACGCGATCATCATTGGCTTCAACGTCAAGCCGGACGACCGCGCGCGTGCTGCCGCGGAGGCGCAGGGCGTCGACGTCCGTCACTACGACGTCGTGTACCAGGTCACCGAGGACCTCGAGCGGGCGATGAAGGGCCTGTACGAGCCGCGGATGATCGAGGTGTTCCTCGGGCGCGCTGAGGTGCGCCGCGTGTTCACCGTCGACGGCAAGCCCGCCATCGCCGGGTCGCACGTGATTGACGGCAAGATCACGCGCAACGCGACGTGCCGCGTGCTCCGCGACACCCGCGAGATCGCCAAGAGCCGCGTCGCCGACCTGAAAAGATTCAAGGACGATGTGCGCGAGGTGCAGCGCGGCTACGACTGCGGCATCACCCTCTCCGATTTCAGCGACTTCATCGAGGGCGACCTCATCGAGGCGTTCTCGGTGGAGCAGCAGAACGCCTGAGCGGCGGCAGGTGCTGCTCATGGGCCAGCAACAGCGTCACAGCCACCTCCCGGAGTCGCTGCGACAGCCGCAGCGCGCGCCGCGGAGCGAACGCGTCGCCGAGCAGCTGCGCGAGGAGATCAGCGGGCTGATGCTGCGCGACATGAAGGATCCGCGCGTACGGCTGGCGTCGGTCAGCGAGGTGCGTATCACTGCGGATTTGCGCCGCGCGCGCGTGCGCATCAGTGCACTCGGCGACGACGGCGAGCGCCGGGCGGTGGTCGCTGCGATGCAGCACGCCGAGGGGTATCTGCGCGCACAGCTGGGCGACCGGCTGGAGAACCTGCGCACCATTCCCCGGCTCACGTTCGAGCTGGACGAGTCGATCGCCTACAGCGTGCGCATCAGCAGCATGCTGCGCGAGCTTGGCGATGAGTCGCAGCACAACCAGGAGGCGGAGTGACCAGCACACCGGACGCAAGCGTGAGCGACGCCACGGCGGAGATCGCGGTGGTGCTCGAGCGCAGCAAGGAGATCGGCTGTCTGGCGCACAAGGACGCCGACGCCGACAGCCTGGGCTCGGCGCTCGGATTCGCCATCGCCATGCGGGCCATGGGGCGCAGCGTGCACGTCATGGCGCCGGCTCCGGTGCCGAAGGCGCTGTCGTTCCTGCCCGGCTACGACACGCTGGTGGACAGCGTCAGCGATCTCGACACGCTGTTCACGTTCGACTGCGCGAGCCTGGCGCGGTTCGGCGACAAGCGCGAGCTTGTCGAGCGCATGCACGACAACGTGGTCAACGTCGATCACCACGCGAGCAGTGAGCGCTTCGGCGCGATCAACCTCGTGGAGCCGACGGCGAGCGCGACCGGTCAGGTCGTGTACTGCCTGCTGCAGCAACTGGGCGCGCCGATCACGTCCGACGTCGCGACCAACCTCTACGCCGCGTTGTTCACCGACACGGGCGGCTTCCGCCACGAGAACACGACCGAGGCCGCGCTGCGTCTCGGCGCCGACCTCGCCGCCCGCGGTGCGGATCCCGGGTGGGTCGCCTTGAAGTCGTACAAGTCGCGTTCCGTCTCGCGCATGCGCCTGGAGGCGCTCGCCATCGCGCGCCTGCACACCGAGCTCGACGGGCGGCTCATCTGGTCCGACGTGACGCAGGCGATGCTCGCCGAGGCTGGATCCTCGATGGAGGAGTCCGAGGGGATCATCGACCAGCTGCAGAGCATCGACACGATGCAGATCGCGATCCTCTTCAAGGAGCAGGGCCCGCAGCTGACCAAGATCTCTGTGCGCTCGCGGCATCCGTACGACGCCACGGCGGTGTGCATCCCGTTCGGGGGCGGCGGCCACCATCGCGCGGCCGGCGCCGAGCTCTCAATGTCGATGGCCGCGGCGCGCGAGGCCGTGCTGCCGGTCGCGACCGGCCTGCTGACGCCGGCCCGGTGAGGCCGGCCCCCGCCCCGGGGGGTACGGCCGCGGTCACCGAACGCCGCGCGGCCGGCATCCTGCCGCTCAACAAACCCGCCGGCATCACATCCTTCGACGCGGTGCGCGACATTCGCCGGCTGTTCGACGAGCGCCGCGTCGGGCACGCAGGGACGCTCGACCCCACCGCTTCGGGTCTGCTTCCCGTCTGCGTCGGCCGGGCCACGCGCCTGGTCGACTACATGCACGGGCAGCCCAAGACCTATCACTGCGTGGTGCGCCTCGGAGAGCGCAGCACAACCTTGGACACGGAGGGAGAGATCAGTCGAGGCTCCAACGCGAGCGCAATCACCACCGCGGACGTGACAGCCGCTTTGCGGCTGTTCGTCGGCACCATCTCGCAGGTCCCGCCGATGCACTCTGCCGTGCGCCATGGGGGCAAGCACCTCTACGAGCTGGCGCGGGCCGGCGTCGAGGTGGACCGGTCGCCGCGGCCGGCGGTGATCCACTCCGCGGACCTCGTCGCGTTCCGGCCGGGTGCCGTCGCCGAGGCCGAGGTCGTGGTCGTGTCCGGCAAGGGCGCGTACATGCGCGTGCTTGCGTCGGACCTCGGCGACCGTCTGGGGACGGGTGGCCTCCTCGGCTGGCTCTCGCGCACCGCATACGGCGCGCTGACGCTCAGCAACGCGGTGACCCTCGACGGGCTCGCGGCCATGGACGACCCGCGCGCGGCGCTGCTGCCGCTCGGCATCGCGGTGTCGCAGCTGTCGCGCATCGACCTCGGTCCGCAGCAGGCAACGCTGCTCCGGCGCGGTCAGAGCGTGTGGCTGCCCCGCGTGCAGCAGGACACCAACGGCGAATGCGCCGTGTTCGAGGCGGGGGGTGACCTCATCGCGCTGGGCGACGTCCAGGGCGGCCTGCTCCGGCCCAGCAAAGTGCTGGCCGGGTGAATAGTCCGGCACCGCACCTGGTTCGCGGCTTTCCGGCGCCGGGGGCCGTTCCCGGCTTCGTCGTCGCGACGATCGGCGTCTTCGACGGCGTGCATCTGGGACACCAGCGCCTGCTGCGAGAGGTGGTTGCGGATGCCGGGCGCATTCACGCCGCCGCATTGATCACGTTCGATCCGCATCCACGGTGCGTCCTCGATCCCGAGGGGTGCCCGCCGCTCCTGACGAGCATCGAGGAGCGCGCGCTCCTCTCCACTCGCCGAGGTGTCGTGCACACGGTTGCGCTGGACTTCACGCCCGAGCTCAGCACCTGGACCGGAGAGCGGTTCGTCGACCGCCTGCTCGAGTCCGTACGGCTGCGCCGGCTCGTGCTCGGACCTGGCTTTGCGCTCGGCCGCGAACGAGCGGGTGACGAGGCATTCCTGCGGGAGTACGGAGCAACCCACGGCTTCGACGTGGTGACGATCGACCCACTGATCGTCGACGGCGAGCGCGTGTCGTCCGGGCGCGTGCGCGCTGCTGTGCTTGCCGGTGACGTCGCGCTGGCCGCCGAGCTGCTGGGGCGGTTCCATCACCTGCCGGGTACGGTGGTCGAGGGCGACCGTCGCGGGCGGACACTCGGCTTTCCGACCGCGAATGTGCGCAGCGACACGTGGCGGTGTGTTCCCGCAGCCGGCGTGTACGCCACGTGGGTCCGCGCGCAGGGAACTTGGTACCGCGCGGCAACCGGCATCGGCGTGCGCCCGACCTTCGGGGGCGAGACGACGACGGTCGAAGCATTCATCCTCGACTTCACCGGCGATCTCTATGGCGCGGATGTGGAGCTGCAGTTCGTGGCACGGCTGCGCGAGGAGCGCGCGTACCCGGACACCGAGTCGCTGGTGGCGCAAATGCACGACGACGTCGGCGCAGTGCGGACGCTCATGGCAGAGCTGCCCGAGCCCGCCGCGCTCACCGAGTGAGCACGAGCGCGGCCGACACGCTCGTCGTGGTGAACCCCACGAGCGCGGGTGGGCGCACCGGTCAACGCTGGAGCACGAGCGCGCGTGTGCTGCGCGGACTGGGCGTGGAGCACACCGTGGAGATGACGACCGCGCCGGGCAGCGCGACCGACTCCGTTCGCGCGGCGCTGCGCGCCGGCGCGCGGCGCATCGTGTCGGTGGGGGGCGACGGCACGCTGAACGAGGTGGTGAACGGTTTCTTCGACGAGTCGGGAGCTCCGCTCGGGGAGCATCCGCTGCTGTGCGTCGTCACCAGCGGCAGCGGCGGTGACTTCGGGCGCACGGCGAGTCTCCCGCGCTCGCCGCTCGCGGCACTGCGCGCACTGCAGTCGGGGCGGAGTCGTGCGATCGATGCCGGCCGCATCGACTTCGACGACGGCACGCGACGCTTCTTCCTCAACGTGGCCGACTGCGGCATCGGCGGCGAGGTGGTGGCGCGCGTCAACCGCAGCCGCTACAAGGGTGGTGGCTCGCGGGGCAGCGCGGTGTTCCTCGCGGCGTCGCTCACCGCGCTGCTCGACTACCGCGCGCGTCCGGTGCGCGTCATCGTCGACGGCGAGGTCATCGAGCGCGTCGTGCAGTCGGTGGTGGTGGCCAACGGCGCGTTCTTTGGCGGCGGCATGCGCATCGCGCCCGATGCGCAGCTCGACGACGGGCTGTTCGACGTCGTCATCGTGAGCAGCACCGGTCGGTGGCGATCGATCGCGGCGATGCCGTCGCTGTACCGCGGCACCCACGTGCGCCGTGCCGAGGTCGATGTCCGCCGCGGGTGTCAGGTGCGGATCGAGCATCTCGATCGTCCGCTGCTGTTCGATGTGGAGGGGGAACAGGTGGGCAGCACCGCTGCCACGCTCACGTGCCTCCCGGGCGCGGTGCATCTGTGCGTCGCCGGCGCTGACGGCCCGCCGGACTCGCGACCCTGATAGACTCCGGGCGAACGAACGTGCCAATTGTCAGACCCAAATCCGAGATCATCGCTGAGCACCGGCGTCACGAGACAGACACCGGTTCGGCAGAGGTCCAGGTCGCGGTGCTCAGTGAGCGCATCACAGCCCTCACCGATCATCTGCGTGATCACCCAAAGGATCACGCGTCGCGCCGGGGCTTGCTGAAGCTCGTCGGGCAGCGTCGACGGCTGCTCACATACCTCGCCGCCACGGATGTGGAGCGGTATCGCGCGCTGATCGGACGCCTGGGTCTGCGCCGATAAGCGGTCGCTGCGTGATCTGTCACGCCGATCGCACCCCTGGGAGGCCATCACGGAGCCTGCGCTGAGTCACTACTGTGCAGCGCGAGGAACGCTTCCGCGCACATGCGTCGGGAGTTAGAAGGAGTAGAGAGAGAGTTCCATGGCATATCGCAAATTTGAAACGATGCTGGCCGGCAAGCCGCTGACCATCGAGACGGGCCACGTGGCGGAGCAGGCCAACGGCGCAATCGTCATCCGTGTCGGCGACACGATGCTGTTGGTCACCGCGGTGGCGTCGAAGGCGCCGCGCGAGGGGATCGACTTCTTCCCGCTGACGTGCGATTACGAGGAGAAGCTGTACGCGGCGGGTCGGATCCCCGGATCGTTCCCGCGGCGCGAGGGCAGGCCCACTGAGGCGGCGATTCTCGCCAGCCGCATGATCGACCGCCCGATGCGGCCGCTGTTCCCCAAGGACTTCCGCAACGACGTGCAGATCGTCGCCACCGTGATCAGCGCCGACCAGGAGCAGGACCCGGCGACGCTCGCCATCACCGGCGCCTCCGCAGCGCTGCAGATCAGCGGGATCCCGCACAAGGGCCCGGTCGGCGCCGTGCGCGTCGGCATCCTCGACGGCCACATCATCGTCAACCCGACGCTGCAGCAGCTCGAGGAGTCGGATCTGGACCTCGTCGTCGCCGGCACCGAGAACGCAATCATCATGGTCGAGGCCGGCGCCAAGCAGATCCCTGAAGAGACAGTGCTGCAGGCGCTGCGGCTGGCGCACGACGAGATCCGTTCGCTGGTGCGCCTCCAGCACGAGATGCGCGACCAGATCGGCAAGCCGCTGATCGAGTACCCGCCCGCGGTGGTCGCCGAGGAGATCAAAGCCTCGGTGCGTCGCCATGTCGACGGGCGCATCTACCAGGCGGCACGCAATGCCGACAAGAAGACGCGCGAGGATCAGATCGACGCCCTGCGCAGCGAGACGATCGTCGCCCTCGAGGAGACGCATCCCGACTCTCGCGGCGACATCGTCAAGGCGTTCGAGTCCGAGTTGAAGGCCGCCGTGCGGAGCGCGATCCTGGACGAGGGCATCCGCCCGGACGGGCGCCGCACCGACGAGATCCGCACGATCACGTGCCAGGTGGGGCTCCTGCCGCGCACGCACGGCTCGGCGCTGTTCACCCGCGGGCAAACCCAGGCGCTCTCCGTCGTCACCCTCGGTTCGGGACAGGATCAGCAGAAACTGGACGGCCTCGGACTCGATGAGTTCAAGCGCTTCATGCACCACTACAACTTCCCGCCGTTCTCCGTGGGGGAGGCGCGCCCGCTGCGCTCGCCCGGGCGTCGTGAGATCGGCCACGGAGCGCTCGCCGAGCGCGCGGTGCACAACGTGATGCCGGACGACGAGGACTTTCCCTACGTCGTGCGCATCGTCACCGAGATCCTCTCGAGCAACGGCTCCACGTCGATGGCATCGGTGTGCGGCTCGACGCTGGCGTTGATGGACGCGGGCGTGCCGCTGCGCGCGCCGGTCGCCGGGATCGCCATGGGACTGGTCACCGACGACGGCCAGCGCAACGCGATTCTCAGCGACATCCAGGGGATGGAGGACGCGCTGGGCGACATGGACTTCAAGGTGGCGGGCAGCGAGACCGGCATCACCGCGCTGCAGATGGACGTCAAGATCCAGGGCCTCAACTGGGAGCTGCTCGAGCGCGCGCTGGAGCAGGCACGACAGGGGCGGCTGTACATTCTCGGCAAGATGGCCGAGGCGCTGCCGGCGCCGCGACCCGAGATGAGCCAGTGGGCGCCGCGCATCGATGTGATCCAGATCAACCCCGACAAGATCCGCGACATCATCGGCCCCGGCGGCAAGACGATCCGCCGCATCGTCGAGGAGACCGGCGCGACGATCGACGTCGAGGACGACGGCCGGGTGTTCATCGCGTCCGCCAACGGGATGGCGCGTGAGCAGGCGCTGGCAATGATCCGCGACCTCACCGACGAGATCGAGATCGGCAAGATCTATCGAGGCAAGGTGGCGCGGCTGATGACCTTCGGCGCGTTCGTCGAGATCATGCCGAAGAAGGAAGGATTGGTCCGCATCGGTCATCTGGCCGAACATCACGTGGACAAGGTCGAGGATGTCGTCAAGGTCGGCGACGAGATCATGGTCAAGGTGATCGAGGTCGACGACCGCGGGCGCATCAACCTCTCGCGCAAGGAAGCCATCCGCGAGCTGACCAAGAACCAGCAGGAGGCGGCCGTCGCGGGTTCTAGCGAGCCCGCGTAAGTCGCCCGCGATTCCACGGCCGTGAGAGAGAGCGCTCCGCGTGTGGCGGTCGTCGGTGCCACCGGCGCTGCGGGGAGCACGCTGCTGCGTGTGCTGTGCGAGCGCGCGTTTCCCATGGCTGATCTGCGGGTGTTCGCGAGTGAGCGCAGCGAGGGCGCGAGGGTCACGGTGGGGGAGGCGGAGCTCACCGTGCACGCCGTCAGCGACGAGGCGTTGCGCGACGCCGACATCGTGTTCCTCGCCGCCGGGGGCGAGACAGCGCGTCGCTTCGCGCCGTACGTCGCGGAGCACGGCGGGGTCGCCGTCGACAAGTCGAGCGCGTACCGGCAGGATCCGCAGGTGCCGCTCGTGGTTCCCGAGGTCAACGCCGGCGCCATCGCCATGCACCGCGGCATCGTCGCCAACCCCAACTGCGTGACGACTCCGTTGACGATCACGCTGGCCCCACTGCAGCGCGCCTTCGGACTGCGGCAGGTGACGCTGGCGACGTACCAGGCCGCGAGCGGCGCGGGCCGGGCGTTGCGCGACGAGCTCGACGCGCAGGCTCGTGACGATGCGGCAGGTCGTGAGCCGCGCGCTGAGGTGTATCCGCACGTCCTGCTCGGCAACGTTGTGCCGGGGGGTTGGCCGATGTACGGCGCGGACACCGAGGAAGAGGTGAAGGTGATCGCGGAGTCTCGCAAGGTGCTCGACATGGCGCACCTCCGAGTCAGCATCACGACCGTGCGCGTGCCTGTGGCCGTCGCGCACAGTGCCGCGGTGTTCGTGGAGCTCGAGCAGGACGTCGAGCCGGATGTTGCGCGCGCGGCGCTGCGCGATGCCCCGGGCATCGTGGTCGTCGACGACCCGGCGGCGCAACGTTACCCGACTCCGCGCGACGCGGCGGGCAGCGACTCCGTGTATGTCGGTCGCATACGACGCGATACCGGCCGCGACAACGGCATCGCGTTCTTCTTCAGCGCCGACAACCTGCGCAAGGGCGCGGCGACCAACGCTGTTCAGGTCGCTGAGCTGCTGCTCGCCGTCTGATCGGCGCCGACGCGCCGCGCGAAGTCGTCGACCGAGAGCCACGCGAAGCCTGTGCGGTCCTCGACGGGCAGGGCGATGGCGACATCGGGTTCTGCGCGTGCGATCGCCGGCCGCTCTCCGCTTGGTGAGGTGAGACCGCCCACCAATGCGACGACGCGCTCGGCGTTCGTCCACGCCGGCACCAACCCCGATGGCAGCGCGACGATGACGTCCTCGGCTCCTGTGAGGGGCTCGCACAACGGCACGCCGGGCATGTCGCCGACGTCCTCGCGGTATCCGGCGTACGCACCGATCACAACGTCGCCGGCGTCGCTCAACGCCGGATACAGGTGCCGCAGTGCGTGCAGGCCGCGGGCGAGCGTCGCCGGGTCCTCGACACTCGATGCGTCGCGCGGCACGTCGTCGAACGCGGGGCCGCCGAACTCCATCGGGGTGACGTACCACGTGACGGTGCTGCCGTCGTCGTGCGCGACGAGCATGAGTCCGATCGGCATCGCGACGACGCTCACTGCCGGCAGGACGCCGTGCTGAGCCCGCACGCAGATCATATGCACGCGCCGATAGTTGATCTGCGCCAGCTGCGGTGTGCGACCCACCAGCGCCTCGAGCAGCGTCGTGGTGCCGCACCCTGCCGCCGCAACAACCGCGCGCGCTGCGACACGGATGACCTCTCCGCCTGATGCGTGAACCACAACCGACCGCGCATCGTTGCTGCGCGCTCCGAGCACCGCGCGACCCTGCACGATCGAGTCGCGCCGGCCTCGCGCGAGCGATTCAATCAATGGTTGCTTGGGTACGTTGCGATCCGGCGATGCGAGTGCCGCTGCTGAGAGCGCCTCGTCGAAGCCGGCTGCCAACGGCGCCGGCGGCGCCGCACTCGGAAAGCCGGGCGGCAGGATGACCCGCCACTCGCCTGTGGGGTCGACTCCGCGCGCGCGCAGAAACGGCTGCACCCGATCCTCGGATGCCCGCAGCGGGTCGGCACCAAGCATGCCGAAGCCGGTGTTGAGGAACCCGTGCGAGTGAATGGTCTGACCGTCGCCGAGGGGACCGGCGGTCACCAGCATCGTCGAGTAGCCGACACCCTGCAGGGCGTCGAGCGCCAGCAGCCCCTGGATGCCGCCACCGATGACGATGACATCGAGATCAGCGTTCATGACGCTCCCGCTCCAAACGGTCATTGAGGATCATCGCGGTGACCTGCGGGTTCGTCATCGCCGAAGCAAGGGCGGCCGCGGACATCGCCCGTGCGACGGCGTGCCACATCGTGCGGCGCCACGCGACACGTGGGCGAGCGGCCGCTGCCACCACCAACTGCCGCGGACCGTCGCCATCGGGGGTGGCGCCGACGCCCCACGCCCTCACGTCCAACCCTTCCATAGCGTGACCTCCATTTCGCAACACTGTTACGTAGCGCCGTATCGTAACGATGTGGCGATACACTGTCAAGCGATGGGACGACCCCGGCTTCACGACGAGAAAACTCGCGGCCAGTTGCTCGCCGCCGCAGAGCGCCTCACCGCAGAGGGCGGTATCGACGCGGTGAGCGTTCGGGCCACGGCCGACGCAGCAAGCACCAGCACGCGAGCCGTCTACGCCCTGTTCGGTTCCAAGGACGGGCTGGTGCAAGCGCTGGCGCAGCGCGCGTTCGAGCTCGTGATGGAGAGCGTTGGCGCGATCCCCTTCACCGACGATCCGGGCGACGACCTCGTCAGCGGCTCCGTGAGCGGATTCCGCGTCTTTGCGCTGAAGCACCCTGATCTCTTCCGCCTGTTCTTCACCGCCGAGCGGACGCGAGAGCGGCTCAGCGTTGAGTCGCTTGCCACCAGGCTGGCTGCGCTCGCGCTCCTGACGCAGCGAGTGGAGCGGGCCGAGGCAGCTGGGCTACTGGGTGACCACTCGGTAGACGAGGTGACAATCCTCTGGGACGCCCTCTGCTGCGGGCTCGCGATGCGCGAGATCTGCGGTCATATTCGGGCGGAGGACGGCGAGCGCATTTGGACGCATGCAGTGCGGGCGCTGCTGACGGGTCTTGGCGCGTCGTCGATCGGGTCAGGGACCCGGGCGGCCGGGCCGCACGGGGTTCCGATCGATTCCTAGAATTCGCGCAATGCCAGTCACCACGGATACGCTCCTGGAGCTGCACAGCCGGATCCGGGCGTGCACCGCCTGCCCGCTTCACGCGACGCGGACGCAGGCAGTGCCCGGCTACGGACCGGTGACCGCTCGGATCATGGCGGTGGGGGAGGCGCCCGGCGAGACCGAGGATCGCGAGGGCAAGCCCTTCGTCGGCGCGGCCGGTCAGCTGCTGACGAGGCTCCTCGAGGAGGTCGGCCTCGACCGCCGCGACATCTACATAACCAACACGCTCAAGTGCCGGCCGCCTGGCAACCGCGATCCCGAGCAGTCCGAGGTCGATGCCTGCAGCCACTTCCTGGACGAGCAGATCGCGATGCTGCGCCCCGAGGTGATCCTCGTGCTCGGCCGTCACGCGCTCGGCCGGCTGCTGCCCGGTGCGGGCACGATCACGCGCCTGCACGGTCAGCGCGTGCGTCGTGGCGAGCGTGTCTACGTGCCGCTGTACCACCCGGCGGCCGCGCTCTACAACGCGAGCCTGCTGCAGACGTTGCAGCAGGACATGCGCCTCGTCCGTGGCTATCTCGATGAGGCCGGCGAGGCGCGTGCGAGCGTGGAGGCAGCCGCGGTGCGGGCGGCGGCGATCGAGCCGGCAGCCGATCAGATGGCGCTCTTTTGACGTCAGCAGGCGCCAACGGCAACCTCACCCTGGTACCCCTCGGAGGCCTCGGCGAGATCGGCCGCAACATGCTCGCGATCTCCTGTGGCACGGACATCGTGGTGATCGACTCGGGATTGATGTTCCCCGAGCAGGAGATGCTCGGTGTCGACCTCGTCATCCCCGACATCTCATGGTTGATGGACCGCGCCTCGTCCGTGCGCGGCATCGTGCTGACGCATGGACACGAGGACCACATCGGAGCGCTGCCGTACGTGCTGCCGCGGCTCAACGTTCCCGTGTACGGGACGGCACTCACGCTCGGCCTGCTGCGCAACAAACTGCGCGAGCATCATCTGATCGAATCCACCGAGCTGCACACGGTGCGTGCCGGCGACGTGCGCACGCTTGGTTGCTTCGACGTCGAGTGGGTGCACGCGACGCATTCCATTCCCGATGCGTGCGCGCTCGCGGTGCACACGCCGGTGGGCACCATCGTGCACAGCGGTGACTTCAAGGTGGACTCGACTCCCGTGCAGGGCGAGCCGCCCGATCTGGCGCGTCTCGCGCGGCTCGGCGATGAGGGCGTGCTGCTGCTGCTGAGCGACAGCACCAACGCCGAGTCCGAGGGCACGACGCCGAGCGAACGCTCGGTCGGCGACGGGCTGGCGCCGCTGTTCGACACGGCGCCCGGCCGCATTCTGATGGCGACGTTCGCCTCCAACATCTCGCGGTTGCAGCAGGCCGTGTGGGCGGCCGAGGCCTCGGACCGGCGCTGCTTCATCGTCGGGCGCTCGATGCTCAAGAACGTGCGCGTTGCCGAGGAGCTTGGCTTTCTGCACGCGGACTCGTCGCTGTTCGTGTCGCCGAAGGAGCACGAGGCGATCCCCGATCGCAAGCTCGCGATCCTCTGCACCGGCTCGCAGGGCGAGCCGCTGTCGGCGCTGTCGCGCATCGCCACCGGTGAGCACCCGATGGTGTCGCTGCACGAAGGCGACACGGTGGTGATCAGCGCCAACCCGATCCCGGGCAACGAGGAGGCCGTGCACCGCACGATCAACAACCTGTACCGGCACGGCGCGCGGGTGTTCAACTCGTCGCGCCACCGTGTGCACGCCTCCGGCCATGCGAGCCGCGAGGAGCTGAAGCTGCTGCTCACGCTGACGAGACCGCGCTACTTCATGCCGGTGCACGGTGAGTACCGCCACCTCGCGCTGCACGCAGAGCTGGCGCGCGCGGTCGGCATCACCCCGGATCGCGTCGCGCCCGTCGACAACGGCACAGTGGTGGAGATAAACGAGGAGGGCATCCACCGCACCGGCGAGCGTGTGCCCGCGGGGTACGTGTACGTCGACGGGCTCAGCATCGAGGAGGCGGACGACGTCGTCTTCCGTGATCGCCGCCAGCTGGCCGAGGACGGCGTGATCATCGTCCTGATGACGGTCGAACGATCCACCGGCGCGGTGATCGCCGGACCCGATCTCGTATCGCGCGGCTACATCGAGACCGAGTCGGGCACGCTCTTCGACGAGGCGCGCGAGCACGTGCTCTCGCTGCGGTCGCGACTTGACTCGGAGCGCGACTGGACGCAGTGGCAGAGCGCGATCCACGAGGCCCTCGCGCGCTTCTTCTACAAGCGCACGCGCCGGCGGCCACTCATCCTGCCGCTCATCACCGAGGTCTGAGCACCCGGCGCCGCGTGCCGCTGGCGCAATCTTGCTGGTACGATCCCCACGCGGTCGCGATCGCCGCATCAGCATCAACTCGCCCCAACGTCACAGCACACGCATCACGATGGCTCGCAGCGCCCCGACACGACGACGGCCCCCTCGCCGGGCGGTTCCGGCCAAGCGTGGCCGCATCTCGACAAGGGCGCGGCGCGCGCCCAAGAGGGCCGCGCGGCAGCCTCTCCTGACGTCGGAGCAGCGGCGTGAGGTCACCGGCGTCGCCGCCATCGGCGTCGGCCTGATTCTGGCGGCGGTGCTGCTACTGCCCGGGGGCGGCTCCGTCGCCGGACCGGTGCACGACTGGGTCTTCGCCGCCCTCGGCGTGGGCGCCTGGCTGGGAGTGGTGGCGCTGCTGGTGACCGGCGGGCGGCTCCTCGCCGGACCCGAGTGGCGCGCCGGACGAGTGGCGGCGACGGGATCGGTGGTCGCGTCGGTGGCTCTCCTCGGGCTTGTGGGACTGGCGAGCCCTGACTCGGCCGGCGCCGCCGGCCGGGTGATCGGCCCCGGGCTCGCGGTGTGGCTGGGCCGCGCCGGGTCGACGGCGCTGCTGCTCGCGGCAACGGCCATCGGGGCTGTCCTCACCACCGACCTGCGTACCGGCGACCTGCTCCGCGCCCTCGGCGAGTGGGGCCAGGAGAAGCGAGAGGTGCGCGACGAGCGCCGGGCTTCGTCAGTGACCGCGCTGCGCCCACGCCTCCCCGTTGACGAGCCGCCGCCACCCCTGACCGCGGCGCCCGTGGCCGAGCTGGCCGGTGTGCCGCTGCTGCGGCCGTCGCGCACACGGCCCGCGCCGGCGATCGAACCTGAGATCGCGTTTCCCCCGGCCGAGGAAGACCCGGAGCCGTTCAGCCGCGAGTTCGAGGGCGTGGCCGAACCCCAGGAGCCGGCACCGATTGGCGTCGTCTCCGAGGTCACGGCGGCCCACGCCGGCGACGCCCCGGACGAGCCCGAGAAGATCTGGGAGTTGCCCTCGGCAGACATGCTCGACACCATCACCGGCAAGCACGAGCGTCTCGTCGCCGAGGTGCGGACCACCGGCGAGAAGATCGTCTCGACGCTGCAGTCGTTCGGCATCGAGACGCGGATCATCGGGGCCAACAGTGGCCCGACGGTCACGCAGTACGAGCTGCAGCCCGCCGTCGGCGTGCCGGTGCGCAAGATCATGGGCTACCAGACCGACCTCGCCCTGGCGCTCGCGGCGCCGATCCGCATCCAGCCGTTCATCCCCGGGAAGTCGGCGATCGGGATCGAGGTCCCCAACAAGGCGGCGCAGCTGGTCAGCCTCAAGGAGATCGTCGAGTCGGCGCCGTTCGCTGAGAAGCGCACCCGCCTCGCCGTCGCGCTCGGCGCCGATGTCAGCGGCCATCCCGTGGTGGGAGATCTCACGCGCATGCCGCACATGCTCATCGCCGGTGCAACGGGGAGCGGCAAGTCGGTCTGCATCAACGCGGTGCTGGGCGGGTTCCTCCTGCAGGCCACGCCCGCCGAGCTGAAGCTGATCCTCATCGACCCCAAGCGGGTCGAGCTCTCCAACTTCGCCGACCTGCCGCACCTGCTGGTGCCGGTGGTGGTGGAACCGGAATCAGCGGTCGGGGCTCTCCGCTGGGCGGTGAAGGAGATGGAGGAGCGCTACAAGCTCTTCGCTTCGCACGGCGCGCGCAACATTGCCGTCTTCAACGAGCGCGCCTCCGGGCTCGGCCTGGCCCCGCTGCCCTACGTGGTCATCGTGATCGACGAGCTCGCCGACCTGATGATGGTGGCCGCCGGAGAGATCGAGGACCTCATCTGCCGCATCGCGCAGCTCGCACGAGCCGTGGGCATCCACCTGATCGTGGCCACGCAGCGCCCGTCGGCGGACATCATCACCGGGCTCATCAAGGCCAACATTCCGAGCCGCATCGCATTCGCGGTGTCGAGCGGCGTGGACTCGCGGGTGATCCTCGATGAGATGGGTGCAGAGAAGCTGCTCGGCCGCGGCGACATGCTCTACCTGCCCATCGACGAGGGCAAGCCGCGGCGCCTCCAGGGCGCCTTCGTCAGCGACCGCGAGCTCGACTCGCTGATCGAGCACTGGAAGGCGCAGGGGATGCCCGAGTACCAGGAGGAGATCTTCACCGTCGAGGCAACCGTGTCCTGGGCACGAGAGGCGACCAAGCGAGACGCCCTGTTCGGCAAGGCCGCGCACACAGTGGCGGTCGAGGGGCGGGCGGCCGCCTCTCTGCTGCAGCGCAAGCTCAACGTCGGTTACACGCGCGCGGCCCGGCTCGTCGACCAGCTGGCCGAGGCGCGGGTGGTGGGCCCCTACGAGGGAAGCAAGTCGCGCGAGGTGCTGATGGACGTGTTCCAGGTGGACGAGCTGCTCGCTGAGCTGAACGAGGAATAGGTCGCCGCCCGGTTATCCTCAGCGCGGTATGGCTGAGTTCTCTTTCGATGTGGTCAGCGACTTCGATCGCCAGGAGCTGGTGAACGCGGTGGACCAGACGCGCCGCGAGATCACGTCGCGGTACGACTTCAAGAACGTCGCGGTGGAGATCACGCTCGACGACGCGAGCATCACGCTCATCACCGCGTCGGACGGTCAGCTGCGCTCGATCCTCGACGTGCTGCAGAGCAAGGTGCATCGTCGCGGCATCGACATCAAGGTGCTCGACGCGCAGGCCGCCGAGCCGGCGGCGAAGGGCAACGTGAAGCAGACGATCAAGCTGCGCAAGGGGATCTCCGACGACGTCGCGCGCGACCTGGTCAAGAAGATCCGCGGGCAGCACCCCAAGGTGCAGGTGCGAACGCAGGGCGACCAGCTGCGCGTCGCATCGACGAAGAAGGACGACCTGCAGTCGGTGATCGCGCAGCTCAAGGCACTCGACATCGACACGCCGTTGCAGTTCACCAACTACCGGTGACGTTCGCGCAGGTGACGCGACACCTGACGCTGCCCAACCAGCTGACCCTCCTGCGTCTGCTGCTGGTGCCCGTCATCGGGTACACGCTCTCGGCCACGTGGGCATTTCACGACCAGGTGAGCGT
>JBOHUE010000145.1:0-17775 GCA_050734185.1 Candidatus Dormibacteria bacterium
CCGCACCACATCGATCGGCCCGTATGTGATCGATGGCGATGCCGTGCGTCATCCGGACGGATCGTTCGCCGCGGTGGTGCGCACCGGCGAGCTCGACATCGAGTCGCTCGACCCCGAGCGTCGCGCCGCGGTGCTGTCGCAGTTTGCCAGGCTCTGCCACACACTCGACAGCCCGCTGCAGATCGTCGTGCAGGTGCGCGCTGCCAACGGCGGCGGTGAGCCGGCCACTGCCCAGGTGGGCGCGAACATCGCGCTCGCCACGAGCACTCGCGCCCTGGACGAATCGATGTCGCGATACTGGGCTCACCGGCTCGCTGAGACGCCTGCCTACACCCGCGAGGTGCTGCTCGTGCCGCGCGCACCGGCGCGCGCGGAGCTTGCGGCCCTCACCACGCGCATCAGCGAGAGCGTGCAGGCGATGGGCATCGCCGCCGTACGACTCGAGAACGATGCGCTCGACAACGCCGTCCAGGCCGGCCTCGACAGGGGCCGCGGACTGACCTGGTGCGCGCATCCTCATCACCTGAGCATCGGCGGGCTGTGGGTTCGCAGCTTCGCGATGCGGCGGCTGCCGGGTCACAGCGTCGGCGCCGGCTGGCTGGCGCCGATGTTGCGCGTGAGCGTCGAGTGCGACATCGCGATCCACCTCGCGCCCGCATCGCTCGGCGACGCCCTGCACACGCTCGGGCGCCGCCTCCGTGACTTCTCGGCACACCGCCTGCTGGAGCGCGAGCGCGGCGTCATCGGCGACGTCCATGTGGACATCGCACTCGACTCTGCGTTCGAGCTGCGCCACCGTCTGGCCAGCAACATCGGACGCCCCGTGCACCTTTCCATCACGGCATCGGTGCGCGCCGCCCGGCTCGACGAGCTGCGCAGAAGCAGCGATGCGATTCGGGTGGCGATGTCGAGCGCGCTCATCTCGGCGGAGCCCGCGCACTTCCGCCACCTCGCGGCGTTCGTGACGACGCTGCCGCTCGGCGTCGATCAGCTGCGCGCCGTGAAGCTCGTGGAGTCGGCCGCCGCCGCCGTCTGCGTCCCATGGGTGGACGCGGGCTGCGCCGACCCCGGCGGTTACCGGTTGGGCGCAGCCCTCCGTGCGAAGACGCCGATCCGTGTCGCGCCGTTCGATGCTCGGCGGCACATGAACGCGAACATCGCGGTCCTCGCCGCGTCCGGGCACGGCAAGAGCTTCGCCCTCGGGGCGCTCATGCTCGAGGCTGCGGCGCAGGGCGTGGACTGCGTGGTCATCGACCCCGAGGGTGAGTACGCGCGTGTCGTCGAGGCCCTCGGCGGCGCCTACGTGTCGCTCGCACCAGGCGGCGAGGCGGCCGTCAACGTCTTCGACGCCAGCGGTGGCGATGAGGACGCCGTCGCGGCTCTGGTGGGTCTCGTCAACGTGCTGCGCTCTGGGCAGCTCAGCGACCTGGAGCGCGCACTGGTCGACCGAGCCGCGCGCGAGGCGTTGGAGGGCGCTCGCCGCGCCGGGCGCGTCGCGTTGCTGCACGACTGCATCCCGGCGCTCGAACGCGATGCCCCAGCGGTGGCCGCCGTCATTGCGCGCCACTGCAGCGGGGCGCTCGGCATGCTGTTCGATCGCGAGACGTCGGTGCGCATCGAGCGCGGCGTCGCCGGGATCTCGCTGCATGACACGCCGGCTGAGCACGTCGCCGCGGTGACGTTCATCGTCGCCGGCTGGCTGTGGGGGCTGGTGCGCAACGACCCGCGGCCGCGACACATCCTCTTCGACGAGGTCGGCGCGCTGTGCGTGCATCCGCCGCTGCGCGAGCTGCTCGTTCAGCTGGCCCGGCGCTGCCGCAAGTACTCGGCGTCGCTGGTCGTGGCGACCCAGAACGCGCAGGACCTGCTGGCGACTGACGAGGGAGCCGTCGTGGTCACCAACTGCGGCATCGCTCTGCTGGGTGGGCACCGAGCCGCTGAGGCTGCCCGGATGGAGCAGGCATTCGGCCTCACCAGCACCCAGCGGCGGCTCATCGAGACCGCAGCGCGGGGCGAGTTCCTCCTGCTCGCCGGCGATCGCCGCGTGGCAATGCGGGTTGAGGTGCCCCCGTCTCACGAGGCGATTCTTCGCGCCCCGACCCCCTTGACGTCCGGCGAGGCCAGGCTCAAGATATGGTAGCTCCCAGACGGCGGGACCCCAAGATATGGGAAAATGAACATCCCAGGACCGAGGCAGGGTTCCCGGACCGCAGGGCGCGCAACGTCTTCTCCACGTCCCCGCACCAGATAGCGCCCATCAAGCACGAAAGAGGTTAAGACCGTGGATTCCCTCGTCCCTCCCACCCCGTCGAACACGCCGGAGACCTCGCCGGCGAAGACCGCAACCGGGCTCCACTTCGAGCGTCGCTTCACCCGTGAAGGCGTGCACCCCTACGACGAGGTCACCTGGGAGCGCCGGACGGCGGCCATCGCCAACGAGAAGGGCGAGACGGTGTTCGAGCAGCAGGACTGCGAAGTCCCGGCGTACTGGTCGCAGATGGCGACCAACGTGGTCGTGAGCAAGTACTTCCGCGGCCCGCAAAACACGCCGCGCCGTGAGACGAGCGTCAAGCAGATGATCTCGCGCGTCGTCGACACCATCGCGCAGTGGGGCCGCGACGGCGGCTACTTCGCCGGCGAGGCCGACGCGCAGATCTTCCAGGACGAGCTCTGCCACCTGATCCTCCACCAGAAGATGGCGTTCAACAGCCCGGTCTGGTTCAACATCGGTGTGCCGGGATCGAAGCAGCAGGCTTCCGCGTGCCAACCGTACGACGCTCGTGTCGCGACACCTGACGGGATGATCGAGATCGGAGCGCTCGTAGAACGCAACGCATGCGGGCAAACAGTCTTCGACCGAGATGGGCTGACCCGCGTCGTCGCTACCAAGATGAACGGTCGCAAGGAGGTCTTCCGCGTCACGCTCTCGTCGGGCGTGACAGTCGATGCGACGGCCGATCACATAGTGCTGACCTCCGCTGACGGATATGGGTCACGCCAGTCCTGGAAGCGCCTCGATCAATTGGAACTCGGCGAACGACTCATCGTCGACGGAAGCCGAACCGTTCTTCGGCCTGTGAGCGAGAGGCGCCTCGAGCTGGCCGGGTTGGGCGCTCCGCGCGCGTACTCCGGGCACGGACGCCGCTGGTCCCAGGCGGGCGATGTCGAAACATGGTATGCGCGGGCGGAAGGCGAGCCGGAAGCGCTCGCTGTAGCTGAGGCAACGCTTGCGGGATGGCTTCAGGGTGATGGATATGTCGGAGTGCCACCCGGAGAGACCTGCCGCTCGTTCGTGGTCGAGCTACAGCCGGCGGATGAGGAGGAGTTGCGTGAAGTCGAAAGGCTCCTCGATGCGGTATTCCCGGGTGTCCATCGCCGGGTGACGCGGTCTTCACCTGACCCGGCCAAAGGATGCTTTCGTGTTCGTCTAGCAGGGGACGTTCTTTGGCCGTTCCTTGACAAGTGGCAGCTCCTCCAGCGCGGCACACGGATGAGCGTCCCGGACCAGCTCTGGCAAGCGTCGAGCGACGAGATCGCCGGATACCTAGGAGGTCTGTTTCAAGCGGACGGGTACGTCAGCGTCAAGAAGGGCACCGTATTGAATCCATGGCCGGCGGCGCACATCGGACTTGGACTCATTGCGCCACGTCTCTGCGCCGATGTGCAGCAATTGCTCCTTGGCCTCGGAATCTGCTCGGCTCTCCGACACTATCCTGCGCGCCCCGGTCGCCAGCCGATGCATGTCCTAGACATAGGGGATCGTGCGAATCGTCTGCGCTTCGCCGAACTCGTCGGGTTCCCCTGCAGGCGCAAATCAGGTCTGCTCAAGGCCTCGCTCGATATCGGATCGAGACAGGCCCCGAAGCATTCCGTGCGGTTCCCGCGCGTGACTGCGATCGAATCCCGCGGCGTGATGGAAGTCTTCGACATCCAGACGGAGAGTGGTAACTATCTGAGCAACCACGTTGTGGTCCATAACTGCTTCATCCAGAGCGTCGAGGACACGATGGACTCGATCCTCACGCTGGCGAAGAACGAGGGGATGCTGTTCAAGTACGGAAGCGGGACTGGGTCGAACCTCTCACCGATCCGCTCCGCGCAGGAGTCGCTCGCCGGCGGGGGCACCGCCAGCGGACCCGTGTCCTTCATGAAAGGCTTCGACGCCTTCGCGGGAGTGATCAAGAGCGGTGGCACCACGCGGCGTGCCGCGAAGATGGTGATCCTCAACGCGGATCACCCGGACGTCGAGGACTTCATCACCTGCAAGGTGAACGAGGAGCGCAAGGCGTGGGCGCTCATCGAGGCGGGCTATGACGGCTCGTTCACCGGTGAGGCGTACGCCTCCATCTTCTTCCAGAACAGCAACAACTCCGTCCGCGTGACCGACGAGTTCATGCGTGCGGTGGAAGAGGACAAGGACTGGAACCTCTACGCGGTCACCGACAAGTCGCGCGTGCTGAAGACGGTGAAGGCGCGCGAGTTGATGCATCTGATGGCGGAGTCGGCGTGGCAGTGCGGCGACCCGGGCATCCAGTACGACACAACGATCAACGACTGGCACACGTCCTCGAACACCGCGCGCATCAATGCGAGCAATCCTTGTTTCCCCGGGGATGCACGGGTGCACACGACCGCCGGCCTCGTGCAGTTTGCGGAGATGTACCGCCGCGCCCAGGCCGGTGAGCGCTTCCGGGTGTACACGCACCGGGCGACTGCTGACGAGCCTGGTGAGGGCGTGCTGACCAGCGTGCCGGTGATGCTGATGCAGACGGGCGCGAAGACACTGGTACGCCTGCAGTTCTCGAACGGCCAGGAGCTCCGCTGCACGCCGAACCACCGCCTGTGGACGCTGAACCGTGGCTACGTGCACGCCGCCGATCTCGAACCCGCCGATCGCGTGATGCTCAACGACTCGGCCACTCCGGCGTCGGAAGCGGCGTGGGAGCTTCCGGTCAAGATCGCCGCACCTGCGCTGTCCTGGAATCGCGGACAGACCGCCGTCCGGCAGCAGATGCCTGAGCATTGGACGGCGGCACTGGGCGAGCTGACCGGACACCTCATCGGCGATGGCTGCATGACCGCCGACAGCACGGTGTGGGAGTACGGTGGCGACGACGTCTCGGACGGACTCACATCCCGCCACGCACGGAAGCTCCGCGACCTCTTCGGCGGCGTGTCCGTTTCGCACATGGACAACGGCACCGTGCAACTAAGGCTCGGCGCCGGTGCCGTACGCGACCTCTTCAGCGGGCTCGGCGTGACCACAGCCCGCGCACACGAGAAGAAGGTCCCCGAGGCCATCCTCACGGCGCCACCAGAGATTCAGGCCGCATTCCTCCGCGGGCTGTTCGGGGCTGATGGCTGCATCTCGCTGGTCGAAGCCGGCAAGGCCAGCCGATACGTGGGCCTGGGAAGCCGCAGCAAGACACTCCTCCGGGACGTGCAGAAGCTGTTGAGCTCGTTCGGAATCCGCAGCCGGATCTACTCCGTCAAGCCAGCAAGCAACGGGTTCACGTATACGCGAGTCGACGGAGAGACGGTGGGCTTCGATCTCCGCATCACGGGATCGGACCTTGAGATCTTCAGTCGCGACATCCGCTTCTCGACACCGCGCAAGCAGGAGGCGCTGGAGGCGCTGCTCGGCTCCACCGAGCGCTACGCCACCAAGCGCGGCGTTCGCCTCGTCTCGCGTGAGGCGCAGCCCGCGGAGCTCGTCTACAACCTGACCGAGCCGCTGCACCACTCGTACATCGTGGACGGTGTCGTTGTTGCCAACTGCAGCGAATACATGTACTTGGACGATTCCGCCTGCAACCTGGCAAGCATCAACCTGATGCGCTTTCTCAACGAGGACGGGTCGATCGACATCGATGCGTATCGCGACGCCATCCACCTGACCATCACGGCGCAGGAGATCATGGTCAGCAACGCGTCGTACCCCACCGAGAAGATCGGGCGCAACAGTGAGGACTTCCGGCCGCTCGGTCTCGGCTACGCCAACCTCGGCGCGCTGCTCATGGCACGGGGCGTGCCGTACGACTCGCCGCGGGGACGCGATCTCGCAGCCTGCCTGACGGCCGTGCTGACCGGCGAGGCGTATGCGCAGTCGGCGCGGATCGCGCGCGAGATCGGTACGTTCAACGGCTATCAGGCCAACCGCCAGCCGATGCTCCGCGTCATCGGCAAGCACCGCGAGGCTGCGTACAACATCCCGACGGTGAACGTCGAGTCCAACCTCATCACCGCGTCTCGGCATGCGTGGGACGAGGCGCACGAGCTCGGCGCGCGGCACGGGTACCGCAACGGTCAGGCAACGGTGCTCGCACCCACCGGGACCATCTCATTCCTGCTGGACTGCGACACGACCGGCGTCGAGCCGGACATCGCGCTGGTCAAGTACAAGAAGCTCGTCGGCGGCGGGATGTTGAAGATCGTCAACCAGACCGTGCCGGCAGCGCTGCGCCGCCTCGGGTACGGCGACACGGCGGTGGCAGACATCATCGCGTTCGTCGACTCCAATGACACGATCGAGGGCGCACCTCCGCTGCATGACGAGGACGTCGCGGTGTTCGACTGCGCGTTCACGCCGCGGAACGGCAAGCGCTCCATTGCGTGGCAGGGACACGTGCGCATGATGGCGGCGGTCCAGCCGTTCATCTCGGGCGCGATCAGCAAGACCGTCAATATGCCCGGCGACGCCTCCGTCGAGGATGTCGAGCGCGCGTACATCGATGGCTGGAAGCAGGGCCTCAAGGCCCTCGCCATCTACCGCGACGGCAGCAAGCGCAGCCAGCCGCTGGCGACGAGCATCGACAAGACGACGGGACAGCGCGTGCAGGTGGTCGAGCGTCCGCTGCGGCGCCGGCTGCCGTCCGAGCGCCAGGCGCTGACGCACCGCTTCGAGGTCAGCGGCCACGAGGGGTACATCACAGTCGGCCTGTACGAGGATGGGACGCCGGGCGAGATCTTCCTGAAGATGGCGAAAGAAGGCTCGACCGTCAGCGGGTTGATGGACTCGTTTGCCACGGCGATCTCGCTCGCGCTGCAGTATGGCGTACCGCTGCAGGCGCTCATCGACAAGTTCTCGCACACGCGGTTCGAGCCACAGGGCTTCACGAAGAACCCGGAGATCCCGATCGCCAAGAGCGTGCTGGACTACATCTTCCGCTGGCTCGCGTCGCGCTTCCTCCCCCAGGAGGAGCGCGACAGGCTCGGGATCATCCGCAGAGACGTTGAGGACAACGACGACGGCCTGACGGCCGGTGCGACCCTGAACCTGACAGCCGGACCTGTTGCGCGCGCGCAAGCACCGAGCGCGCAGGCGTCGGTCATGGACCTGCCCGGCGCGTTCGTCAACCAGGCCGACGCTCCGTCGTGCAGCGAATGCGGCAGCCTGATGGTGCGCAACGGCGCGTGCTACAAGTGCCACAACTGCGGCTCAACGAGCGGTTGCAGCTGAAGTAACGAGCCGCCGGCGCTGTCGGCGGCTCGTTTCCCTGTTAGCTCAGCTGTTCGGCAAGCCCGAGGATGATGCCGCTCGGTCCGCGGAGATAGCAGAGCAGGTAGCTGTCCTCGTAGCGCACCACCTCGCCGACGAGCTCGGCGCCGTACGGGCGAAGGCGGGCGATGGTGTCGCCGATGTCGTCGACGGTGAACATGACGCGGTGCATGCCCAGCGTGTTCGCCGGGGCCGTCGCCGGCTGGGGGGTGATCGCCGCCGGGTTGTGGTACTTCGACAGCTCGAGCCGGCCCGGGCCGTCGGGAATGCGCATCATCGCGATCTCGCTTCGTATGTCGTCGAGCCCGACGACGTGTCCCGCCCAGGTTCCTTCGATGGGCATCCTGCCCTCCAGCTCCATGCCGAGCTCGGTGAAGAACGCGACGGCGGCGTCGAGGTCGTCGACGACGATGCCGACGTTGTCCATGCGCTGAATCGTCACGCGCCCGAGGATATGCCGCCGGCGCTACCGGCGGCTGGCACGCCGGAGGTCGACGCCCACGATGATGATCACCATCGCGGGCACGAGCCACCAAATGTTCGTGCCGTTCGCGTGCAGCACAGCGGTCACCGCAAGCCCGATCGCGACTGCGACGGCAAGCGTCCAGTCGTCGCCGACGATGAAGTGGTACCAGAACATCACGAAGCCGACCACCCAGGAGATCGGTGGTCGATTCATGCGGCCGGCGCCAGTCCGAACAGGCGGCGGCGCTCCGCAGTGATGTACGCGAGCGCGATCACCGCATAGGTCCCGATCAGCACAACGATCGCGGCGTCACCGCCCGGCCAGTCGACGCCGATTCCCTCGAGCGACCAGAACGTCCCGAACGACGTGAGCATCACGCCGACGATCAGCTGCAGCAGGCTGCGTGGGATGCGCGACACGGCGCGGTGCACGGACAACCCGAGTCCGCCCACGATCAGCACGGCGCCGATACCACCGACGGCGGCAAGGGGAAGTTGATTGGCGTTCACGCCGAAGGACACGACGATGAACGCGACCTCCAGCCCCTCGAGCAGCACGCCCTTGAACCCGAGGAGGAACGCGGTCCAGTCCATGCCCGGCTGCGACCAGCGCTCCTCGTCGGTGAACTCCTTGTTGTAGCCGGCGAATCCGCGCAGCGCGACGCGTCGAACGCCCTTGGTCAGCCACTGCAGCCCGAAGACCAGCAGCAGGCCGCCGACGACAAGGCGCAACGGCCCGATGGGCACGCGCGTCAGCGCTGCACCCAGCGCAACCACGACGACCGCGAGCACGCCGAACCCTGCAGCAGCGCCGATGAGCGTCGAACGCCAGCCGCGCGTCGCACCGACGCCGACCACTATGGTCACCATCTCGATCGCCTCCACGGCCGAGGCGAGGAAGGTGATCAGCAGAACGTAGACCGGCGAGCTCGACACCGTCATCGCCCGTGCGAGCTCGCGGCGTACGCTGCACCGCGAAGCTCCGCGTGGGCAAGTGCCCCGCCGCGGATGCGGCGCGCCGTCGACTCGTACGCCTGCTTCGCGATGTCGACGAGAGGGCGCAGGTTCATGCTGTCCTGGATGGTGCCCATGACGCGCAGGTCCTCGACTGTTGGCTCGATGAGCAGCACGGCATGTCCCGCGCGTCGCACCTGCGCGGTCTCGCGGCGCGTGAGCATGCGGCAGGACGAACGAAACCATGAATCCACCGACGTGCGCAGCCCGTTCGGCACCATCGTCTGCGGCGAGCTGACGATCACCAGGTCGAGGTCGGAGCCGGCGAGCACGTCGGCGTTGCTCGGTGAGAACATGCCGCCGTCGACGTAGCGCACCCCGTCGATGACGACCGGCGCGAAGTACCCCGGCACGGCACACGACGCCGCCACGGCAACCCCGACGGTCGTCGACGGTGCGCTGCCGTCGCGCCCGAAGACGACGCGCCGGCCTCCATCGAGATCCACCGAGCACACCCACAGGTCTCGCTCGGGCCAGCCGTTCGGGTACAGCGGCACCAGCGACTCCTCGATCACATCCGTCGGCCGGCGGCCGAGCGGCATCATCGCCGCAACGACGGTGCCCATTGAACGCGGCCGCACCTCCCACGGCCGCCGCGCAAGTGCTGCCAGGCGAGCCGGAGAGCAGGGACGCCAGGGCACCGACGGGCCCTCCTCGTCGGGCTCGGTCCACCGTGGAATCCCCGCGAACATCGCAGCACCCGAGGGCGAGTACTCGCCTTCAACGACGTGGGCATACAGGTCATGCGGCGAGATGCCCGCGCGCACGAGCGCGGCGTCCGCCGCGCCGGCCGACGTGCCGACGATGACCTGCGCGTCGCGTGCGTCGAAGCCGAGCACGTCGTGGATGGCTGCGAGCACTCCCGCATGAAACGCCCGTCCGGTGCCTCCACCCGCGCCGAGGACGATGCCAACCCGGAACATCAGCCGCCCGTCGGGACGTTCCAGCTCTGCAACGCCGTCCACTCGTGCTCGTAGCCGAGCTCCGACGGCGCGCCCGTGCCGAGGCAGAAACGCGCCCCGGTCTCCGGCGGCATCTGCAGCCAGCGGGCGGTGAGGATGCGCAGCAGGTGGCCGTGCGAGATGAGCAGCACATCGCCGTCGATGGCGCCGACCAGCGCGATCACCCGATCGGCGCGCTGCGCCACCTGTTCGATGGTCTCGCCACCGGGCACGCCGTCGCGCCACAGCACCCAGCCGGGGACGCGGCCGCGGATCTGCGTCGTGGTCAGGCCCTCGTACGCGCCGTAGTCCCACTCGCGCAGGTCGTCGAGCGCCTGCGCGTCATCGCCGAACCCGGCGAGCTCGACCGTCTCCCACGCGCGGACCAGTGGGCTCGAGTAGACCGCGGCGAACTGCCAGCGCGCGAGGGCGGAGCGCAGCTCGAGCGCCCGGTCACGGCCCTCCGCGTCCAGGGGGAGGTCGGTGCGACCCGTGTGCTGTCCGCTGCGGCTCCACTCAGTCTCGCCATGACGGACGATCACGAGGCGCGATGCCACGCCCTGCAGTCTACGGATGCGGCGAGAGCGCCCGCGAGTGGGACACTGCGCGCGTGCCCGACTCCCTGACAGTCACCGACAACCGCACCGGCACGACCATCGACGTGCCCATCGTGGAGGGCGCGGTGCGCGCCGTTGCATTCGAGGAGTTCAGGGACCCGGACAGCGGGGAGGGCCTGATGGTCTACGACCCCGCGTTCATGAACACCGCAGCGTGCAAGAGCACGATCACGTACATCGACGGCGAGCGCGGCATCCTGCTGTACCGCGGCTATCCCATCGAGCAGCTCGCCGAGCACAGCACGTACCTCGAGACCGCGTACCTGCTGGTGCACGGGGAGCTGCCGACACGGCAGCAGGCCGAGCAGTGGCACTACGAGATCACGCATCACACGCTGATCCACGAGAACGTCAAGAAGTTCATCGACGGCTTCCACCACGACGCGCACCCCATGGGCATCATGGTCTCGACGGTCGGCGCGCTGTCCACGTTCTATCCGAACGCCACACGCGTATACGACGAAGAGCAGCGCCGCATCTCGATCTACCGGCTCATCGCCAAGATGCCGACTCTCGCGGCGTTCGCCTACCGGCATTCGCTGGGGCTGCCGTACAACTACCCGGACAACGACCTGTCGTTTGCCGGCAACTTCCTGAACATGCTGTTCCGCATGGTGGAGCTGCGATACACGCCCGCGCCCGAGATCGAGCACGCGCTCGACGTGCTGTTCATCCTGCACGCGGACCACGAGCAGAACTGCTCCACCAACGCCATGCGTGCGGTGGGCTCGTCGCATCCGGATCCGTACTCGGCCACCGCAGCGGCGATCGCGGCGCTGTACGGACCGCTGCACGGCGGCGCCAACGAGGCGGTGGTGCGCATGATCGAGCGCATCGGGTCGATCAACCGCGTGCCCGAGTTCATCGCCGGCGTCAAGGCGGGCAAGGAACGGCTCATGGGCTTCGGGCACCGCGTGTACAAGAACTACGACCCGCGCGCCAAGGTCATCAAGCGCATGGCCGACCAGGTGCTCGGCGTGACAGGGTCATCGCCCGAGCTCGACATCGCCCGGGAGCTCGAGAAGATCGCGCTCGAGGACGAGTACTTCGTGACGCGCCGGCTGTATCCCAACGTCGACTTCTACAGCGGGTTCATCTACCGCGCGCTCGGCATCCCCGTCGAGATGTTTCCCGTGCTCTTCGCCATTCCGCGTGTGTCGGGCTGGCTGTCGCAGTGGGAGGAGTCGCTGCTGGACAAGGAGCAGAAGATCGCGCGCCCACGCCAGATCTACCTCGGCAGCCCCGAGCGCGCATACGTCCCGCTCGAGGAGCGCTGAGCGGGCCTCAGACCTCCTGCGGCTGCACCGGTAGTCGCCGCTCGCGGCGCGGCTCTGATTCATGCGTTCGCAGCAGCGCCGCCGGGACGCGCGGCAGCCACCAGTTCCAGCGGCCGAACAGCGACACGAGCGCGGGCACCAGCAGCAAGCGGATGACCGTGGCGTCGAGCAGGATGCCCGCGGCGAGCGCCGTGGCGAACGTCTTGAGGATGGTGTCCGGCGCCGAACCGAGGACCAGAAATGCGAGGAACAGGATCAACGCGGCGGAGGTGATCAGCCGACCGGTGCGGCCGAGCGCACGCACCACTGCCAGATCGGTGTTGCCCGTGGCGTCGTACTCCTCCCGAATGCGCGAGAGGATGAACACCTCGTAGTCCATCGACAGTCCGAAGAGAAACGCGAACACGAACACCGGGATCCACTCCGCAACGGCGCCGGTCGCGTTGATGCCGAACAGCTGGCTCGAGCCGTGTCCCTCCTGCCAGACGAACACCATGATTCCGAATGCGGCGAGCACCGACGCGACGTTGAGCAGCACCGCCTTCAGCGCGAGCAGCAGCGAGCGGAACGCACGCGTCAGCAGGATGAACGTGATGATGAGCACCAGCACGAGCATCAACGGGAAGCTGCCGTACACGGCGTCGACGAAGTCGGCGCTGCCGGCGGGCGCGCCGCCGAGTGCCGCGGTCGCCTCGCTGCCGGCGGCGGCGTGCGCGGCGGTGCGCAGGTCCTTGATCTGGGTACGCCCGTCCGACGTGTCCGGGTTGAGGTTGCTCAGCGCCATGACGAGCGACGTCGCCGCGCCGGGAGGCGCCGACCACCCTGGCCCCTGGGGCGCCAGCGCCGTCGCCATGTCAGGGACGCCTGCGGCAGCGTGCACCACCGACGCGGTCGTCGCGCTGGTCGGGGGCTGACCGCCGCCACCGGTCACGAGGATCCAGTTGGGCTGCATCGAGGCCGTCCCGAGGCCCGACGACTCGAGCATCTTCAGGCCCTCGTAGGCGGGCCCGCTCTGCGCCAGCGAATCCGGCACCGGCGTCCCGATGGTCAGCTGCGTCGCGGGCACGAACAGCAGGCCGATGATCACCAGGGCGGCGGCTGCTGCAAGCCACCGGTAGCGCACGACGGTGCGGCCCCACGCGGCCCATCCGCGGCTGACGTGTCCTTCCGTGCGGACGTTCGGGTAGGTCGCGAGGCGGCGGAGGAACCGGGGCACGAAGAGGAGCACGGACGCCGGCGACGCGTGGTAGCGCCACGGCCAGCGAACGCCCTCACCGCCCACCGAATGGAGGATCACCGGCAGCAGCGTGATCGACACCAGCACGCTGACGATCGGGATCAGCAGACCGCCGAAGCCGACGCTGCGCAGGAATGGCACCGGGAGCACAACGAGCGCGAGCAAGCCGATGCCCACGGTCGTCCCGCTGAACACGACAGCGCGGCCGGCGTGCTCCATCGCCGTGTGGATGGCGTCGTCGTTGCTGCGACCGTGCGCGCGCTCCTCGCGCCAGCGGGTGACGATGAGCAGCGAGTAGTCAATCGCCACACCGAGCCCGATGAGCCCGACGAGAAACTGCACGATGAACGAGATGTCGGTGATGTACGTCAGCCCGAGGATCAGCAGGAACGACGTCATGATCGAGACGATCGCGATGATCATCGGCACGAACGCGATGAAGCTGGCGAACACGAAGGCGAGGATCGCGAGCGCGCCCACACCGGCGACGAGCGTCTCGACCAGCAGGCTCGGTCCCGAGCTGTTGCTCGTGTTGGTGGCCAGCTCGTCAAGGCCGGTCATGCGCACGCTGCCACCGGCAACTGTCGCGCCGTTGATCAGCGGTCTCAGATCCTTCTGCTGCTGGGGCACGTCGAACGCGGAGCTCGATGACGGCGGCGGGTTGGGTACGGTGACGATCGAAAACGTCGTGCGCCCGTCGGCGCTGACGAAGCGCCGGTCGCACTGTCCGGTCGCGCACGTCGACGCGTAGCTGACGACCTTGACGCTCGGCTGCCCGTCCGGGCGCGGATCGACCGCGACGATCTGCTGGTCGAATGCCTGCAGCTGTTGGAGCACGCCCGGTGAGTCGACCGTCGTGCCCGCCGGCATCTGGATCACCGGAACGACGTTGTTGTCGAAGTTGCTGATCCCGTAGATCGCGGCGATCTTTCCGCTGGTGGCGGGACCTTCCCTGCCGGGAACGGAGAACTCCGTCGACAGGCGGCCGACAGTCGTTCCCACGGTGACGAGGCCGGCGACCGTGACCACCACCCAGAACAACCCGACCCAGCGCCGGTGAGCGATGACGAAGCGCGACAGGCGGCCCAGAAAGGTCATCAGGGGCGAAGCCTACCGGTGGCAGGGTCGGAGGCGGCAGCCGTCGCTCAGGTCTGGACGGCCTGCCAGACGCGACGGGCGACGTCGGCGGTCACGGCATCGGGGTCGTGCGACGTCTGATCGATCCAGTACGTGCAGCTCACCAGCAGCTGCTCACCGTCGAGCTGGGGCGAGACCGACGGCGCTGGGCGGTCGGTGAGCTCCTCCATCTCCTCCAGCGCCGTGCGAGCAGCGCGGATGACGCGCTCGAGATCCGCGTCGGCGTTCATACGCACGCTCACCGTGAACCGGCGCAGCTGAAACCGGCTGGTGTTGACCACCGCGTTGGTCAGCGACGAGAGGTTGGGCACGATCGCGAGCCGGCCGTCGGGGGTCTTGAGCGTCGTCGTACGCAGCGTGATCGTCTGCACAACGCCGCTCTGGCCGGCGACGGTGATGTTGTCACCGAGCTTGAACGGGCGCTCGAGCAGCAGCCAGATGCCGGCCAGGATGTTGCGCATGATGTCCTGCAACGCGAGCCCGATCGCGATGGTGGCTGCGCCGGCGGCCGTCAACAGCACCGCGACGTTCACGCCCGCCACCACCACCGCGGTGAACACCGCCGCGATGTAGACCACAGCACTCATCACGTTGTGCAGCAGGGTCCGCACCTGCCGGTCGGCGTGGACGCGCACCAGTGCGGAGTCCGCGAGCCGGCGCAGCGCGCGGCCGGCGATGTACACAAGCAGGAAGCTGCCGATCGCCCCGATGGCGTGCACCACGATCGGCCCGGCGATGCCGGTCGGGTCGTGGTCGCTGATGACCCGGCAGAGGTCGACGAGAAAGAAGTCGGGCTGACAGGTGACGCCGGCGACTTCGGCGCCCGCGGTCACTCGCCCTCGGCGCTGGCCTCGGCTTCGGCGCCAGCACCCTCGTCGGCAGCGCCCTCGGCCGGGGCCGCCTCGGCCTCATCCGCCACGACCCGGACCGCGGCCACCTTGAGCACGAGCTCGTCGGGGTTCACACCAGTTGCGAGCGCCACGCCCGCGGGCAGCGCCAGATCGCTGATGTGCACGCCATCGTCAACGGCAACGAGCCCGGAGATGTCGACCGTGAGCTGCGAGGGAATGTCACCGGGCAGGCACTCGAGCTTGATCGTTTGGAGGACCTGCTGCAGCACGCCGAGCTTGTCCACCGTGACCGCCGGCGACTCGCCCACCGGCACCACCGGCACGTCGACGGTCAGCTTCTCCAAGAGGTTGACCGCGAAGAGGTCGACGTGAACCAGCCCCGCCGAACGCGGATCGATCTGGAGCTCACGAATCAGCACCTTTCGCGGCCGGGCGCCCTCGAACGTCAGGTCGACGAGGTTGCTCGATCCCGCCCGGCGCCACACACGCTTCAGCGTCTTCGCATCCACCTCCAGCGCCTGCGGCTCGACGTTGTGCCCGTACAGCACGCCGGGCACGAGGCCGCGACGGCGCAGCGGCGCAACGTGGCGGCGGCGCTCCTGGCGAGGCGCGGCGGCGAGCGTCAGCTCGTTCGAATCGGCCATGGGTCGCGGGTTACTTTAGCGGCTCTCGTGTCAGGCGCTCACGGGCTGGCCGAAGCGATCCTTGACGTAGCGGACGATTTCGTCGAGCGAGGTGCCCGGGGTGAAGACCTTGTCGACGCCCATTTCCTTCAGCGTGGCGACGTCGCTGTCGGGGATGATCCCGCCCCCGAAGACGACGATGTCCGCGGCGTCGCGCTCACGCAGGAGCCGCAGGATCTCGGGGAACAGCGTCATGTGGGCCCCGCTCAGGAGGCTGATGCCGATGCCGTCCACGTCCTCCTGAATCGCCGACGCCACCACCATCTCCGGCGTCTGGTGCAGCCCCGTGTAGATCACCTCGATGCCGGCGTCACGCAGGGCGCGCGAGATCACCTTGATGCCGCGGTCATGGCCGTCGAGACCGACCTTCGCCGTGAGGATGCGGATCCTCCGCCCGATGGGCGCCGTCGTGGCCATGATCTCCCTGATGGTAGCGAGCCGCGGGCTAGCTCTCGCCCTGCAGCCGGCCCATCTCGCCGAGATCCGCCTGGCGCTCGGCCTCGGTGGCCTCGAGAACCCGCTCTGCGCGCAGCTGAGCCGCGCGCCGGCGCGAGCGCCGCGCCAGCTCGTTCCACGCCTCTGACACGCGCAGGCAGTGGGCGGCCAGGTCCTCCTCAGCTCGCGCCATCTCCTCCCACTCGGGAAGACGATCGCGGTCGGGGGACATGAGCACGGTGCGGCCGGTATGCGGGCTGTGCTCGCGGATCAGCAGCCCCTTGCGCTCCAGCGACTGGATGGAGCGGCTCACGGCGGCCTCGGCCCTCGCCCGCTCCTGCCTCTCGCGACGCGACACGGCACGGCCTCGCTGCCCCGGCCCGCGCAGCCGGGGAAACGCGCGATCGCGTGCCTCGTCGCGCTGAACCACACCGCCGGACCCGTGGAGCGCGTCGAGGATGGCAGCCTCGACCCGTCCGAGCCGCGGGGGTGCGAGGTCGGAAGGTGTTCGTTCGGACGGAATTGTGGTGGCCGTTGTGAGAGCTCTGGCGGGCGGCGCTGAATCGCGCCAGTCTGACTCCCCAACTATATGCGCTGCGCACTTAGGTTTAGCAAATCGACAGGGTCGGCACGCTATCCTGCGGGCGATGCCTGACCCGACAGAAGAGGTCGTCGCCTGGACCGACGTGCCGGAGCACGCGCCGGTGATCGCCAGCGATGGCGTGGAGGTCGGCAAGGTGACCGACGTGGCGGCGCTCGCGGACGAGGACATCTTCCACGGCGTCGTGTTCGCTCCGAGCGGCCTGTCGCGCAAGCACCTGCTCGTGCTCGCGGCCGACATCGACCGCATCACCACGAGAGCCGTGTACCTCTCGACGGACAGCGCCGCTGCCGCGAACTACCAGGAGTTCCAGCAGCTGCACGTCAAGCGGGTCGGCCTACGCGGGATCTTCGGCTGGAAGCACTTCGGCTGGAAGGACTCCGCCGAGTAGGTCGACCGCGGCGGCGACGACGTCGCCGACCACCAGCGTGCGAGGGGCGTCCGCAGCGCCGGCAACGCCGGCGATCTCGCCGAGCGTTGTGCGCACCACGCGCTGCTCGGGCAGCGTCGCCGCGCTGATGAGCGCTGCCGGCCGGTCGGCGCCGAGCACGCGTCCGAGCCGCTCGGTGATCTCGACGACGTCCGCGGGCATGAGGACGATGACGGTGTCCACCGCCGCCGCGATCTGCTCCAGCCGGTGCAGGCCCCCGGCCGCGCGCCGGCCGGTGATGATGGCCACGGAGCCGGCGACGCCGCGATGCGTCACCGGGATGCCGGCGGCAGCCGGCGCGGCAAGCGCTGCGCTGACGCCGGGGATCACGCGCACGGGGATGCCGGCACGCACGACCGCGTTGACCTCCTCGCCGCCGCGGCCGAAGAGCATGGGATCGCCGCCCTTCAGGCGCACGACGAAATTACCCTCGCGCGCCGCAGCGATGAGCAGCGCGTTGATCGTCTCCTGGCGGGTCGACTCGCGCCGCGCGCGCTTGCCCACGTCGACGAGCCGCGTCGCCGGCGCGCACAGATCGAGCAGGCGGCGATCGATGAGCGCGTCGTGCAGCACGACGTCGGCGTTCTCC
>JBOHUE010000146.1:0-3418 GCA_050734185.1 Candidatus Dormibacteria bacterium
GTCACGACCAGCATCAGATGGCTGCGGCGCAGGCGGATGCACTGCCGGACCAGTGCCGCGCTCTGGTCGGGGTCGAGCAGGTCGGTGAACAGCACGACCAGCGCGCGCCGCCGCTGCCATCGGCTGAGGTACGTCAGCGCCTCGTCATAGTCGGCCTCGGTGTCGCCGGCGCGCAGCGGGCGCACGGCGTCGAGGAACCGGCGCAGCTGGGCGGCCCCGGACCGCGGCGGCACCGTCGTGGTGACCGTGTCGGCGAACGCCATCAGCCCGGCGCGGTCGCCACTGTGCAGCGCGACGTGCACGAGCAGCAGCGCAGCGTTGATGGCGTGGTCGAGCTTGGTCAGCTCACCCGCGCCGACACCCATCAACCGGCCGTGGTCGAGACACGCGATCACCGGCTGCGCCCGCTCCGGCATGAGCTCGGTGGCCATCAGCGTTCCGGTCCGCGCTGTCGCGCGCCAGTTGATGGAGCGCGGCGGGTCGTCGGGCACCGCCTCTCGCACGCGCTCGAACTCGCTGCCCTCCGTGCGCAACCGCAGGGTGCGCACGCCCAGCTCGGCGAGCTGCCCGCGCCGCGCCAGGGCTTCGTAGACACGCACCGCGCTGATGTCAGCGTCGACCGGAACTGACTCAGCGGCGCCGGGGGCCACCTGGCGCCAGCCCAGCCCCCACGGACCCTCGACGCGCAGCACCGTCCGGCCCAGCTGCAGGTTGCCGCGCACGCGCGGCGTGACCGTGTAGTCCTGCGTCGCCGGCACTCGAACGCCCCACTGTTCGGCGGATGCGTGCGCCGCCGGGGGCAGCTCCTCACGCAGCCGAGCATGCGCATGCGGTCCGCGCACGGCGACGCGAACGCTGTTGGGGACTCCGACGGAGAGGATGGCGTCGTGCTCACGAGTGACGCTGAGCAACGCGGTGTTCGGCGCCCGCCGTCCGTCGACGACGACCACGACCGCGAGCACGACCAGCGCGACAAGGCCGGCGATGAACAGTGGCGGTGCCGCTGCACCGGCGCCCACGAGCACCAGCGGCAGCGCGAGCACTGTGGCGCCGCGCCAGGTCACGAGCTCAGCGGGGCACCGGCACGCGTCCGAGCGCGCGATGCACCGCCGCCACCTCGCTCACGCCCTGGATCTCGGCCTCCGGGCGGCGCACCATGCGGTGCCGAAGCGCGGGGACGCAGATCTCCTTGACGTCGTCGGGCACCACGTAGTCGCGCCCCTGGATCGCGGCCATCGCCTTGGCGCCGCGCAGCAGCGCGATCGAACCGCGAGGACTGGCCCCCAGCGTGAGGTCGGGACTGGTGCGCGTTGCGGCCACCACGGCCGCGATGTAACCGAGCACCTCGTCGCCGACGCGCACCGAGGCCACCTCGCGACGCGCGGCGACCAGGCTGTTTTCGTCGATGACGGCAGCAACTCCGGCGCCGGCGAGGTCGTGCGGATCGAAGCCGGAGTCGAAACGGCGCAGCAAGACCGTCTCGTCCTCCACATCCGGCACCGGCACCTCGAGCTTGAAGAAGAAGCGATCGAGCTGAGCCTCCGGCAGCGGGTACGTGCCCTCGTACTCCACGGGGTTCTGCGTCGCCACCACGAAGAAGCGCTCGCCGAGCGACCGCGTTATGCCGTCGGCGGTGACCTGGCTCTCCTCCATCGCCTCGAGCAGCGCCGCCTGCGTCTTGGCGGGCGCCCGGTTGATCTCGTCGGCGAGCAGCGTGTCGGTGAAGATCGGTCCGGGACGCCACTCGAAGCTCGCGTCCGCGGCGCGGTAGACGCTGGTGCCGACGATGTCCGACGGCAGCAGGTCCGGCGTGAACTGAATACGCGTGAATCGCGCCGCGAGCGCCGCTGCCAGCGCGCGCGCCATCAGCGTCTTGGCCGTCCCCGGCACACCCTCGAGCAGCACATGGCCGCGGCAGAGCAGCGCGATGAAGAGCCCGTCGAGCACCTGGCGCTGGCCCACGATCGCAAGCCCGAGGACCTCGTGAAGCCGGCCCCGCAGCTGCGCTGTGGCCTCCCTCTCTGTCACAGCCGCCATTGTGGGGTCAGCGCCCAGGCCTGCTCGGCCGCCGCGACGTCTCGCGCGAACTGGAGCAGCGCGCGCTCGTCGGGCCGCCCGCTCGCCAGCTCGCGCGCCCGGCGCAGCAGTGCAGCCACCTGCGACGCGCGGTCGCCGCCGGCTGCGGCGAGTGCGGCGACGAACGCGTCATCCTCGAGCGACGGGGCGATGCCCGTCGCTGCGGCGACCACCCGCTTGAGCTCGTCCGCGTAGCGCGTTGCAATCAACCCGCGCTGCCGCGACCGTGCGAACAGGTCACCCATGGCAGAAACATACGCCGTCGCCGAGGGGACCTCGACGGTATCCGTCGCGGCGACAGGGCGGCCGATGCGCCGGCCGGTCACCGCGAGGGCTGTGAGTAGCAGCGCCACCGCCAGCGCCGCGGCGACGCCGATCGGGCCGTCGAAGATGCTTGCCGCGCCGGAGTCGCCGGTCTCGCCATGGTGGACCTCGTCGAAGGCGATGTGCCCGCCACGGGCGCGCGACAGCAGCCCGAGCATGAGGTACGCGTCGTCGCCGTGACGGAGCCCGTCGTTCGAAAGCGGCTGGGCGTTCCCCAGCACGTAGGCGCGCCCAGCGCCGAGGCGCACCGCGCCCGCAACGACGTCGTTGTTCTGGCGGAGCAGCGGCACCAGCGGGTCGCGCTCGAGCAACGCGACGCCGGCACCCGTGGGCACCGTGTGCACGTCGTCCGCGGGCACGAACGGCTGCGCCGGCCGCGCCGTCCCGGCCGGCGTGTCATTGCCACTTCGGACCGAAACGCGCTGCAGCAGTGCGCTCGCCTGCGCGATGGTGCTGCGGTCGACAACCAGGATGAGATCGCCGCCGCCGCGCACGAAGCCCGTGATCGTATCGAGCTCCGCCGTCGTGAAGCCGGAGGTGGGGATGTACTCCACCAGGACGTCTGCGCCAGACAGGGTGAGGTCGCCGCTGATGCGGCTGACGTTCAGCCCGAGGTTGCCGAGCCATGTGTACAACGCGAGGCTGCCCAGCTTGCCCGCCGAGCGCGACGACGGATCGCTGTCATCGGAGGGCGGCGTCACCGAGATCGCCGCCAGCACGGCGATGATCACCAGCGCGACGAGCAGCACCGCGAGCGGCTGCAGCGATCGCCGCATCACGCCTCGACCTGCACGCGGGCGCGGGCCAGCCGGCGCAGCGCGGCGCAGCGTTCCCGTGCCTGCTCCCAGTCGGCCTCTGTCACGGCGGCGCCGGAGTACCAGGCGCGATCGAACAGCGCCGCCGCGGGGGCCAGAGCGGCGAGCAGGCCGGCGTCGCCGCGCGTGGCGGCGAGCAGCTCATGGGTGGACCACGACGGATCGACGGCGAGGCGACCGCGTTCGGCAACCGTGAGAAGAGC
>JBOHUE010000147.1:0-22419 GCA_050734185.1 Candidatus Dormibacteria bacterium
GCGCGGGGGCGGCGCCGGTGCCGGTGCCGACGCGCCTACGTCCGGCGCGCTCAGCGCACGGGCGATCGCGGTCCCGTCGGGGCTGCCCCAGCCGCTGGCGGTGTCCCAGCCGCGCCGTGCGCTGTACGGACCCCCTGTGTCCCCCTGGGTGATGTCGTTGAACCCGGCCGTGCCGAGGCGGTAGAGCGCCGGGTGCGGCAACCCGATCGGCCGCCCTCGCAGCGCCGACGAGAGCGTGAACAGCGCGGTGTACATCGGCGCCACCGCACTGGTGCCGCCGGTGCTGCGCAGGCGCCCACCCGCGAGGACGTTCCAGCCCGTGACGGGGTCGGCGACACCCGATGCGTCGGGAAGGCCGCGTCCCGGCCGGCCGGTGTCGGCGTTGCGCGGTTCGATGCCGGCGCCGGTCTGGTATCGCGGCGCGGCGAAGACGGTGCTGACGCCGCTGCCACCGGCGCCCTCCTCGCGGAGGCGCTCGTTCCACACGGTCTCGCTCAGGATGCCGTCGCGCGTCGCCAGCAGCGTGGTGCCGCCGCAGGCCCACACGTGCGGGCTCGACGCCGGGAACTCCGCGTGCTGCCGGCCGTCCAGCCTGCCGTCCTCAGAGCCCGCGTCTCCCGCGGCGGCGCTGTACGTGACGCCGTGGAGGGTGCCGGTGGCGAACACCGAGTCCAGACCGCGCGCGCCCTGCACCGACCAGATGTCCTCGCTCGCACCCCAGCTGATGGAGACCGCTGCCGGGCGGTTGACGGTGTCGGTCGCCGCCGCGGCGACGGTGTCGATGAAGCCGCGCTCGGAGTTGGGGCCGTCGTAGCAGACAATTGTCAACCTCGCCTTCGGCGCCATGGCCAGGGTCATCGCGCCGAGCACCTGGTAGTCGAGCGCGATCTCCAGGTCCGCGCCGCCCGGGTCGGGAAACGGCTCGGCGCCGTCGACGCGCACGTGCACGATCTCCGGCGCGGGCAGGCCGAGACGTGCGAACGCCGCCGACACATCGGCCGCGTGCGCCACGCCGCCGAGCTCGATCATCCCGGCCACGAGATGCATGCCGGCGCCCTCGTTGGGCAGGCGCGGGAAGCGGTAGATCGCCGCGAGCTCGGTGGGATCGTACGAGACGATCCCGGGCCGCGAACTGTCGAGGTTGACCAATCGCGGGGACGCCACCGGGTGATCGTCGAGCCCGTACACGCCGGCGATTGCGTGCGCGATGGCCCGCGGCACACAGACGGGCCCGGTGTGGCTGCGGTACTCGACCACGCCGCCGCGGCGCCGCCAGCGGAACTGCTCGAGGCGCACCCCGAAGAGCTCGCCCGCCCGAACGGCGGGCGCACGCAGGCGCAGGCGCCGCGTCGCCGGATCCTCACCCAGCACCTCGACGCGGTTGGCCCGCGCCCAGCGAACCACCGCGTCGCGGTCCTCCTGGGCGAACGCGTGGCGGGCGGTGACGGCGTCTGCGTCGAAGTGATCGCGCTGATGCGGCTCGGTCTGCAGCCACGCGAGGGTCTGCTGCACGGTGGGTGCGGCGGGGCGTTCGCGCAGCATCAGGGTGAGCTCGATGGGCGACTGCTCCTCGTGCGGAGTCAGCGGGCGCGCGCGCTCGTGATCGAAGCGCGGGTGGTCGAGCGCGTGGAAGGCGCTGCCGCTGAGCGGCACCGCATCGGACATGGCGCGGCCTCCGTGTGCATTGGCATCGGCGACCCAGCGTCGACGCCACCGCGAGACCGTGCGCGGACGTTCGCGCTGTCAGACCGCGTGCCTCGCGAGCTGTCTGTCAGGCGTCCGCAGCGCCGTCGACGTCGAACGTGACGATCACCGGCGCGTGGTCCGAGGGCAGCTTGCCCTTGCGCATGTCGCGGTCGATGTACGCGTCGCGCACCTCGCTCTGCAGGGGGTCGCTCACGTAGACGAGGTCGATCCGCATTCCCAGGTTCTTGTGGAAGTTGCCCGCGCGGTAGTCCCAGTACGTGAACGGCGTGTCGTGCTTCAGCGGACGCGGCATGACGTCGTGCAGGCCGAGCTCGCGGAGGCGGGCCAGCGCGTCACGCTCGGGCGGAGTCACGTGCGTGTCGTTGACGAACGCCTTCGGGTCCCACACGTCGGCGTCGGTGGGCGCCACGTTGAAGTCACCGCAGAGCGCCAGCGGCGTGCCCCGCTCAAGCTCTTTCGCCGTGACGCCTCGCAGCGCGGCCAGCCAGCGCAACTTGTACTGGTAGTGCGGGTGACTCAACTCGCGACCGTTCGGGATGTAGAGCGACCACACGCGCAGCGGCCCGCACGTGGCGCCGATGGCGCGCGCCTCGCGCTTTCCCTCCCAGCCCTCGTCGCCATCGAGCCCGATGCACACGTCATCGGCGCCGATGCGCGAGAGGATCGCGACGCCGTTCCATGCGCCCTCACCGACGGCCACCGCCTCGTAGCCCAAGCCCGAGAACTCGAGGCGGGGCAGCTTCTCGTCGGCGATCTTGGTCTCCTGCAGGCACACCACGTGGGGCCGCACGCGCTCCAGCCACTCGAGCAGCCGCGGCATACGCGGGATGATCGAGTTGACGTTCCACGTCGCGAGCACGAGCTGCGTCACGACGTCACCCCCCGCCGCGCCCGCACGATGGCATCGATCGCCGTCCGGTTCTCCAGCGATGACAGATCGCCCGGGTCGACCCCCAGATACACCGCGCGGACGACGCGGCGCAGCACCTTCGCGTTGCGTGTTTTAGGCAGTTCTGACACGATCTCGACTGCGCTCGGACGGAGCGCCTTGCCCAGCTCGTCAGCGACACGACGGCTGAGGTCGGCGCGCAGGTCCGGCGTGTCCTCGACGCCGGGCCTGAGCACCACGAACGCGACCAGCGCCTCGCCCTTCACCTCGTCGGGCACGCCGATCGCGGCCGCCTCGGCCACCGCCGGGTGCGCCACGAGCGCCGACTCGACCTCGGCCGGTCCCAACCGTTTGCCCGCCACCTTGATCGTGTCGTCGCTGCGCCCGCGCACGTACCAGAGGCCGGCGTCGTCGATCTCGACCCAGTCGCCGTGCACCCACACATCGGGCCAGCGCGACCAGTACGTCTCGAGGTAGCGATCGGGGTCGCGCCAGAACCCCTGGGTCATGCCTGGCCACGGCGCCAGCAGCACGAGCTCGCCCACCTCGCCGCGCACCGGATGTCCCGCCTCGTCCCACACGTCGGCGACCATCCCGGGCACCGGACCGGCGAACGCACCCGGTCGCAGCGCCGTGAGCATGTTGCCGCCGAGGATTCCGCCGCTGATCTCGGTGCCGCCGGAGTAGTTGACGATGGGCAGGCGTGAGCCGCCCACTTCGCGGAAGAACCACATCCAGGGGTCGGTGTTCCACGGCTCGCCGGTGGACCCGAGCACGCGCAGCGACGAGAGATCGTGCCCGCGTACCGGCTCGGCGCCATGACGCATCAGCGCTCGCACGACGGTCGGCGCGATGCCCAGGACGCTGACCCGATGGCGCTGCACGACGTCCCACAGGCGATCGGGTCCGGGGAAGTCGGGCACGCCCTCGAAGAGAACCAGCGTCGCGCCGAGGGAGAGGGCGCCGCAGATGGCCCACGGCCCCATCATCCAGCCGATGTCGGTGAACCAGAGCAGGCGATCGTCGGCGCCGATGTCGAAGCAGTGCGCCATGTCCTGCATCGCCTTGATGGGGAAGCCGCCGTGGACGTGCACCGTGCCCTTCGGCGGTCCCGTGGTGCCGCTCGTGTAGATGATCATGAACGCGTCGCCGGCGCCCGTGTCGGCGACCTCGAATGTTGGTGTCACCTCCTGCACCAACGTGGCGTAGTCGGCACTCGCACCGGAACCCTCCCGCCGGCGCACGGTCAACACATGCTGCAGCGATGGCAGCTGCGCCGTCACCTCGTCCACCACGGCCTTCATGTCGACCCACGCGCCGCGGCGCATGAAACCGTCGACGATGCAGAGCACGCGGGCGTCGCAATCGCGGAGCCGCGAGACGATGGCACCGGCGCCATAACCACTGAACAGCGGCACCACGATCGCACCCAGCTGCGCGCAGCCGAGGAACAGCGCCACGCACTCCGGTGACATCGGCATGCACAGCCCCACGGCGTCACCCGCGCGCACGCCGAGTGAGGCCAGCACCGCAGCGGCGCGCGCGGTCTCGAGCGCAAGCTCCTCGCACGTCAGCGTTCGCGCCGCACCGGAGTCGTCCTCCCACACGAGCGCGATGCGCGACGGAGTGCGAGTCGCCCAGCGATGCACGGCCTCGAACGCGAGATTCAGGCGTCCATCGACCCAGAACCGCGTCCACGGCAGCCCGGCCGACGAGTCCATCACGGCGCGGTACGGCTGCGCCCACTCGACGCCGATGTCATCGACCGCCGCGTCCCAGAACCGTTGTGGAGCGCGGCGAGCGACCTCGTGCAGGTCGGCGAGGTCGCCGGCCTCGAGCGCGCGCATGAACCGTTGCAGCCGCGATCCCTCAGCCTGCTCGGTGCTGGGCGTCCATACGAAGTCACCGCCCGGCGGCACGACCACGCCGGCCACTCAGGTGTCGATCGCCGCCATGTCCCAGTGGCGCACGCCGCGCACGTCCGCCGCGGGAATCGCGGCATCCAGCAGCAGCATGTCGGCGGCGCTGAGCACGATGTTCGCCGCCGCCGCGTTCTCCTCCAGGCGCACGCGCCGCTTGGTGCCGGGGATGGGCACGATGTCAGACCCCTTGCTCAGCACCCAGGCGAGCGCGAGCTGCGCAGGTGTGACCCGTTTCTCCGCGGCGATCGCGCGCACGTGCTCAGCAAGCGCGAGGTTTGCGCCGAGGTTCTCGTCCCGGAAGCGTGGGAAGCGGTCACGCCGGACATCACCGGGGGCAAGGTCGCCGGCTGACGTGATGCTGCCGGTCAGCAGCCCGCGCCCGAGCGGGCTGTACGAGACGAACCCGATGCCGAGCTCGCGCAGCAGCGGCAGCACCGCGGCCTCGACATCGCGTGCGAACAACGAGTACTCCGACTGCACTGCGGTGATCGGATGCACCGCGTGGGCGGCGCGAATCGATTCGACCCCCATCTCGCTGATGCCGAGGTGGCGCACCTTCCCCGCCTGCACCAGCTCAGCCATCGCGCCGACGGTCTCAGTGATCGGGACGGTGCGGTCCAGGCGGTGCTGGTAGTACAGGTCGATGGTGTCGATGCCGAGCCGCTGCAGCGACGCGTCGCAGGCGCCGCGAACGTAGTCAGGCCGGCCGTTGATGTGCTGCGTGCCGTCCGCCAGCTTCTCGAAACCGAACTTCGTGGCGATCTGATACTCGTCGCGCTGTCCGGCGATGGCGCGGCCGACAAGCTGCTCGTTGGTGTACGGGCCGTACGCGTCGGCGGTGTCGAGCAGCGTGACGCCGATCTCCGGCGCGCGCCGCAGCGTCGCCAACGCCTCGTCCTGGTCGCGCTCGGCGCTGTTGCCGTAGGAGTCCGACATGCCCATGCAGCCGAGACCGATCGCCGACACCTCGAGCCCCTGCGCGCCCAGCCGCCGTCGCTCCATGGTCAAGCCTCCTCGCGCGTGATCCTGCTCTCGTCCGCCGACTGGCCCACGATCAACCGCACCGGCCGATCGTAGAAGAAGTAGTTGAAGGCCCAGCTGACGAACACGATGACACGGCTGCGGAACCCGACGAGGTACAGCAGGTGGACGAAGACCCACGTCAGCCACCCGATGAGGCCGGTGAAGCGCAGCGGACCCACCTGGACGACGGCCGCACCCCGGCCGACCGTCGCCATGGTGCCCTTGTCGAAGTAGCGGAATCGAGAGTCATTGCGGCCCTCGAGGCGGCCGGCGATGGTGCGAGCCACGTGCTTGCCCTGCTGGATCGCGACGGGCGCGACCATCGGCAGCGGGTCGCCGCGGTGCTGGAACTCGGCGGCGTCACCGATGACGAAGATGTCGTCGTGGCCCGGCACGTTCAGCGATGGAGTGACGCTCACGCGGCCGAGGCTCGACGCCTCGACCCCGAGCATGGCGGCGACGGGAGCGGCCCGCACGCCGGCGGTCCACACGATGGTGCACGCCTCGATGCGCTGTCCCGAGTCCAGCACCAGGGCCGTGTCCTGCACGTCCTTGACGAATCGGCCCGTCATGATCTCGACGCCCATGCGCTTGAGCCGGCGGGCTGCGTCACGGCTCAACCCCTTCGAGAACCCGCCGAGAACGCGGTCGGAGCCCTCGATGAGCACGACGCGCGCCTGGCTGACGTCGAGGTGGCGGAAGTCCTTGGGCAGCACATGGCGGATGAGCTCGGCGAGCGCTCCCGAGTACTCGACGCCAGTGGGACCGGCGCCGGCCACCGCGAACGTCAGCAGCCTTCGGCGCTCGGCGCGATCGGTACATGTCGACGCCTGCTCGAACAAGCGCAGCACGTGTGCGCGCAGCGCGAGCGCCTCGGGCAGATCCTTGAGCCCGATGGCGCGCTCCTCGAGCGACGGGATGCCGAAGAAGTTGGTGGCGCTGCCCGTCGCGAAGACCAGGGTGTCGTAGCGCACCTCACCGCGCGAGGTGTGCACACGGTGTCGCTCGACGTCCACGCCGGTGACCTCGGCCATCAGCACGTCGGTGTTGGCGCCGCGGCGCAGCACCGAGCGCACCGGGTGCGCCACCGCCGAGGGATCGACGAGCCCTGATGCCACCTGGTAGAGCAGCGGCTGGAACAGGTGGTAGTTGTGGCGGTCGATGAGCAGGACGTCGACCGGCGCGTGGATCAGGTGGCGCGCGACGTTGAGGCCGCCGAAGCCGGCGCCGATGATGACGACGCGGGGGCGCGGCCTCACTCGACGGTCGCGCTGAGCTGGCGCGCCGGCGTCGCCTCCCGATGTTGCAGCTCCACCCGCCCGTACAGCGCGGTGAGAAAGCTCACGCCGCCGGCCACCAGAAACGCGAGCTCCGTGCCGCCGGTCTGCGCCAGCCAGCCGGCGAGCAGGCCACCCAGGGGAGCTGTGCCGAAGAAGACATACCCGTAGATTCCCATGACACGACCTCTGAGCCGATCGGGGGTGCTGAGCTGGAGGCTCGTGTTGGTCTGCGAGGAGTACAGCGAGAAGGCGAAGCCCAGCGCGACGAGCACGAGCGCCACCGCCCAGGCCGAATGCAGCGGCGCCAGCAGCACCTCCGCGCCCGAGAACAGCGCGGCGCCGACCAGCAGTGCCCGCGCGCTGGAGCGGCCGAGTGACGCGGAGAACAGCGCGCCCGCGAGCGCGCCGCCACCGAACGCCGCCGACAGCACGCCGAACACCTGCGGGCCCGCGTGCAGCGTCTCGGACGTCAACACCGGCAGCAGCACGTTGAAGTTGATGCCGATCGTCGAGACGAGCAGCATCATCAGCAGCAGCGTGCGCAGGAGCGGCATGTTCCAGGCGAAGCGGATGCCCTCGGCGGCGCCGCGGAGCACGCTCTGCACCTTCGTGTCGCGAGTGACGGTATGCAGCTCGTGCTCGCGCATGAGCAGCAACGCCCCGATCAGCGCGAGGTAGCTCAGCGAGTTGAGGAGGAAGCAGATTCCGACGCCGGCAACGGCGATGAGCGCACCGGCGACCGCCGGCCCGACGATGCGCGACGCGTTGAAGAGGCTGGCGTTCAGCGCGATGGCGTTGGGCAGCTCGTCGCGGCCCACCATCTGCACGGTGAACGCCTGCCGAGCCGGCGTGTCGAACACGGTGACCGTGCCGTTGACGGCGGCGATCAGGAAGATCTCCCACGGCGCGGCATGCCCGCTCAGCGCGAGCCCGGCGAGCGTCGCGGCGGTCAGCGTGAACGCCGACTGCGTGACGATCATCAGGCGTCGCTGATCCAGGCGGTCGGCGAGCGCCCCGCCGAACAGGCCGAAGAGCATGTAGGGCCCGAACTGGCAGACGGCGAGGACGCCGACGGCGATGGGCGAGTGCGTGAGAACGACGATGAGCCACGCCTGGGCGACGTTCTGCATCCACGTGCCGCTGAGCGAAACGACCTGTCCGTAGAAGTACAGACGGTAGTTGCGGTGGTGGCGGAGGCTGCTGAACGTGCGACGCGAGACCGAGGCGACGCTCACCGCTGCGACACCAGCGCGTCCAGTGCGTCGACGGCGCCGGCGATACGCGCGCGCTCATCGTCGGTCAGCGCCTGCAGCCGCGCGGCAAGCCACGCGGTGCGCCGTGAGCGGACGCGGCGAAGAAGTGCACCGCCCTCGGGCGTGATGGCAAGCCCGACGCGGCGGCGGTCCCCGCCGCTGTCGCGCACGCGGGTGACGTAACCGGCCGACTGCAACCGGTCGACGGCCGTGCACACCGACGGTGCGGCCATCCCCTCACGGGCGGCAAGCTCCTTGACTCCGATGCCGCGATTGGCCTCGATGCCCGCAAGCATCGAGATCTGCCCGGGGGAGATGCCCTGCGTCTGCGACTCGCGGCGCAGGTGGCGGTTGAGGTGGAGGAGGACCGGGCGCAGCTGATTGGCAACGGCGACGGCCTCATTCGAAACGGAGGCTGTCATTGCTGTCATCGCTAATGATTATATATGCTAACTAACCATTAAGCAACCGGTGGCGCCTCTCTCGTGGCGGCGGCCGGGAACCTCAGCGACGGCTTCGGCGTAGACGCAGAGAACACCAGCGTCACACCGGAGGCGTCACCATGCGGAGGCTTCTTCTCGCGGCCGCAATCCCGCTCGTCGCGATCGCACTGCAGGTGACGAACGCATTCGCGTGCGGCGGCCTCGTCGCTCCCGACGGCGACGTGCATCTCGACCGCGCCACCACCTTCGTCGCGTGGCGCGGCGGTGTGGAGCATTACGTCACCAGCTTCGCGTTCACAGGGCCGGCGGCCGACGTTGGCTGGATCGTGCCGCTGCCGGCCGTGCCCGACAGCATCGAGGCGGCGGGCAAGTGGACGCTGCAGCGCCTCGAGCAGGCGTTCAACCCGGTGCCGCAGTTCGCCACAGCACTCGACGACCGCGCAGCCGCCGGAGCGGTCGTGGTGCAGCAGGTGCAGGTCGAGGCGCTCGACATCACCGTGCTGAAGGGCAGCGGCCAGGACGTGATCGATTGGTGCACGCAGAACGGATTCACCTTGCCCACCGAGACGAAGGATCACCTGCTGCGCTACGCACAGGCGAGCCCGGTCTTCATGGCGGCGAAGTACGACAACGCGGCTGCCAGCGCGCGGGGCATGCAGTCCGGTGACGGCGTGCCGCTCCTGGTCACGATGCACACGCCGCAGCTATGGGTGCCGCTCGAGGTGCTGGCCAACGACGACGACGCCGTCAACGCCGATCTCTTCCTGCTCACCGATCAGCCGTTGCAGCCGGCGCAGCCGGTGCCGGCCTTCACGCTGCCGCCCTTCACCTTTGGCAGTACCAACAGCGTCGACGGCGCCATGGGCTTCACGATCACGGGCAGCAAGCCACTCGACGCGCAGCTGTACGGCGACCTGTCGAGCGATCGCAACATGGGCTGGATGCCGTCCAGCGGCTGGCTCACGTCCCTGCAGCTGCGTGCCCCGGGGGCGACGGTCACGTACGACCTCGGCGTCGGCGGCGACGGCCTCATCCGGCTCGTCACGTTTGGGACACCACCGGCGAAAACTGTGAGCGTGGAGCAGCCGGTACCGGCGCGCGTTGCTCCCGTGTGGGCGTACGCCGCGGCGTCGGGTGGCTCGCTGCTCCTCGTCGCGTCCACGGTGATGGCGCTCCGGATCAGGAGCCGGCGTCGACGCCCGGGCGGCCCCTCGGCAGCCTGACGGCTACAGGTTCGCGATCGGCAACGGCGCGGCGTCATCGGGCGGCTCGATGCCCGACACGCGGCAGAAGAAGTACAGCATTGCGGTCACGGTCCGCTCGATGTTCTGCGCCTGGCGAAACCCGTGGCCCTCGCCGGCAAACGTGACGTACGCAGACGGAATTCCGCGCAGGCGCACGGCGTCGTACATGCCGGCGGACTGATCGGGCGGGACAATCGGATCATCCAACCCCTGCAGCAGTAGGAGAGGCTTGCGCACCCGGTCGGCGAAGTGCACGGGTGAGCGCGCGTAGAGCTCGTCGGGATCTTCGGGAAAGGGCGCCTCGTAGCGCGCCTCGAATTTGTGGGTGTCCGCGAACAGCGCGGCGAGGTCGCCGATGCCGAACAGGCTGGCACCTGCGGCGAACGTGTCGTGAAACGTCATGGCGCAGAGCACGATGTAGCCGCCGGCGCTGCCGCCTTCGATGAACAGCCGGCCGGGGTCGACGTCGCCGCGCTCAGCGAGAAAGCGCGCGCCGGCCACGCAGTCGCCGACATCGACGACGCCGCTGCCGCGGTCGAGGCGCTTGCGATACGCCCGCCCGTAGCCGGTGCTGCCGCCGTAGTCGACGTCGAGGTACGCAACGCCGCGGCTCGTCCAGAACTGGACCAGCGCACTCAGGGTCGTCGACGTGGCGCTGGTCGGGCCGCCATGCGCGTGCACCAGCAGCGGCGGCGTGGCCGCATCATGCGCAGCCGTGTCGTTGCGCGGCCGGTAATACCACGCGTGGGCGGTCGCGCCGCCGTGGCCCGGGAACGTGAGGTGCTCGGGGACGGACAGCACCGCGGCGTCGAAGCGTTCAGCGCTCTCGTCGCTGAGCGTCGTGGTGACTCCCGTTGACACGTCGACCGACACGATGGCCGCCGGGTCGCGTGGCCCTCCGGCCAGCATCACGACGGTGTCCCCGCGCGCCGCGAGCAATGTGCCCATCGCGGTGTACGGGAGGTCCACATCCGTGAGCGAGCCCGTGTGCGTGTCGAGCACGTGCAGGCGCCAGGCGCCCTCGTGGCTGGCGCACAGCGCAATGCGATCGTGCGCGAGAAACCCATATGTCGCCAGCCCGAAGTTCCACATCGGCCGGCCGCACTCGGCCTGCATCGGCGCCATCGGCGCGATGGCGGCGTCCTTCCAGCGATACAGGTTCCAGAAGCCGGTGCGGTCGGAGACGAAGTGCAGCGTCGAATTGGCGGACCACGACGGCTGGAAGATCGACTCGCCGCTGCCTCCCGCGACGTGCTCGGCGTCATTCGGCACACCGTCGCAGTCGAGCCACGCGACCCATAGCTCGGTGCCCTCCCACGGCATCAGCGGCTGGTTCCACGTCAACCAGCAGAGCCTGGTGCCGTCCGGGCTCACGCGAGGGCTGGAGTAGAAGTCGTTGCCGCTCACCACGGTCGCAACCTCGGCGCCGTCGAGCGGGAGCCTGCCGATGGTGTTGACCACCGTCGCACCGCGGTGGTCCTCGACCACGCAGAACAGCGTGTCGCTGTCAGCGTTGGGGTCGAGCGTCATGTCCGCGTAGCGCACGTCCCCGGCATCCGGCGTGAGCGCAACGGGCGCGCCTCCGCCGCCGGCGCGGTACAACCGGCCGTCGACGGCGTTCGAGAACACGACGTGCGAGCGAGCGGCGAGCAGCGCGCCCCCGCCGTACTCGTGCACGAAGGTACGCGCGGAGAACGGCGGCGCGATCAGGTCATGCGCGCCCGCGCCTCCATGCACATCGCGGCGCACGATGACGCAGCGACCGGCCTCCGCCGGCCGACCCTCGATCCAGAACACGTCGTCGCCGTCGACGTGCACTGCCTCGAAGCGCAGGCCCGCGGTCGCCACCGCGGCGGCGCTGATGGGCGAATCCCAGAGGCGGCGCTGCGGCGGGGCGCCGCCGCTCACTCGAGAAAGGCGCCGGCGGTGGCGGCTGCGCTGAGCCCGACGCCGAGATAGATGCGCGGGCCGGCGACGTTCATCCCGTGTGCACCACCTGAAACGCCTCGGCCATGCGGCCGTCGCCGAGCCCGTGTGCCTCGGCCGTCGCCTTGAGCCAGCTGCGCACGCGGTCCTCGAGCTGGTCCCAGTCCTGGTACTGCGAGCGGTGTTGCTGCAACGCGGCGAGCTTGCGTTCGGCGGTCTCCGTGACGTCGACCACCTCGTCCGGCGCCATGCTGCCGCCGGCCATGATCCAGACCTCGCTGACCGTCCAGGGTTCGAGCCCCTCCTGCTCCAGGAGCTCCATGTGCGCGAACGGGTTGCGCGCGTCGGGGTAGACGGCGTCCAGCGTGGCCTCGCCGGCGGCGAGGTGGTCAGGGTGGCTCGCCTGGATGCGCGCGAAGTTGCGGACGGGAGACTGCGCCAGCACCCGCTGGGGTCGCTTCTGCCGGATCACGCGCGAGATGTCGCGGCGCAGGTCGACGGTCGCCGCCACCTTGCCGTCGGGGTAGCCGAGGAACGTGATGTCGTGCACGCCGACCTCGGCAGCAGCCGCTCGCTGCTCCTCCTTGCGGATCTCCGCCATCCGCGTGCGCGCGATGCTGCGGTCGGAGCCGCCCGCATCGCCATTCGTGATGATGCAGTACGACATCTCGACGCCCAGGCCCGACCACTTCGCCGTGGTGGCCGCGCACCCGAAGTCGCAATCGTCGGGGTGCGCGACGACCACGAGGGCGCGCTCGACTCCTTCGATCTGGGACACGAGGCCGATGGTACCCAGCCATGCCCGGCCGACGCGCCGCCGAGCGTGACGTTCGTCGCCGGAATGGCGAAACCGGCGGCAGAGGGCGGTACCCTGCGTCGGTGGTCCCGACCCCCGCGGAGGTCCTGCGCCTTATGGGGCGCGAGCCCTACCAGACGATCCGTCCGATGCCGCTGCACGACCGCGCTCCCGATGCCGGCCTCTTCGGCCCGGACTCGGTGACATGGCGCGTCATGCGCGAGCCGCTCCTCATGCTCGGCGCGGGACGAGCCCTGCTCATGCAGGCGGCGAACCCGCTCGTCGCCCAGGGCGCGATCGACCACAGCAATTACGCCACCGACCCCTACGGGCGTCTGGAGCGAACCGTGGAATGGGTCACCGTGGTCAGCTTCGGCACGACCGCGGAGGCGACGCGCGTGTCCCGCCGCGTGACGGCGCTGCACGGCCGGGTCAAGGGGACGCTGCCAACGAAAGCGTCCACCGGCTCCATCAGCGGCGGGACGCGGTACACGGCCGACGACCCGGCGCTCCTCCGCTGGGTGCACGCGACGTTCGTCGACACCATGCTGGCCACGCACGACGCCTTCGTCGGCGGCCTCGACGAGGCTGAACGCGACGCGTTCGTGCGCGAGTGGGACGCGGTGGCGGCGCTGATGGGCGTTCCCCGCCGCCTCCTGTGGCGCGACGCGGCGGCGATGCGCGCCTACGTGGCCCAGCAGGTCCGCAAGGGGCCGGCGCGACCCGGGCCTGGTTCGCGAATCGTGGCCCAGACCGTCCTCCGACCGCCCGTCGCATCACGCGCGCTGCGCCCGGCCGCCAGCTTGCTCGCGTTCGCCGCGGTGGGGCTGCTGCCCGACGAGGTGCGGCGCGGGTACGAGATCCCGTGGTCGTCCGCGCACGTGGCCGGCCATCGCGCCATCCGCGTCTTTCTCCGCTCCTCGCGCGTGACCTTTCCGCGGCGGCTGCGCGTCTCGCCCGTCTACGACCTGGCGCTTGCCCGCACCCGGGGTCGGTGGCCGGAGCGGTTGGCTGCGTGAGGCGTCGCATCCTCTTCATCGCATTCCTCGCCGTCCTCGCGACCGTGGCGGCCGTCTCCTGCGGGAGCTCGTCACCGGGGAAAACCACCGCCACCTTCGCCGAGGAGCCCGGGCTCCCGCCGAATTACATCCTCCCGCTCGCCGGCGGCGCGAACTTCACTGCGCCGAACGTCAGCCAGTTCCAGCCGTTGCTGTACCGCCCGCTGTACTGGTTCGGCAACAACGGGAAGGTCGCGGTGGACGACAGCCTGAGCATCGCCAACCCTCCGCAGTACGCGGCCGACGGCAAGTCGGTGACGATCACGCTCAAGCCGTACGTATGGTCGGACGGCAAGCCCGTGACGACCCGCGACGTCGAGTTCTGGCAGAACCTGGTGACCGCGAACAAGCTCCTCTGGGGCGGCTACTCGCCCGGTGAGTACCCGGACAACGTCGTCGGCACCGTGGTCAACAGCCCCACGTCGATCACCTTCAAGTTCAGCCAGGCGTACGGGCCGCCGTTCTTCACCTTCAACGAGCTGAGCCAGATCACGCCGCTGCCGCAGCACGTCTGGGACAGGGAGTCCGCCACCGGTGCGGCGGCCGACTACGACCGCACGACGGCGGGCGCCGTCGCCGTCTACAACTTCCTCAACGGCCAGGCCACCGACCTCCCCAGCTACAACACCAACCCGCTCTGGCAGGTGGTGGACGGTCCGTGGAAGATGAAGTCCCTCGACAAGGCCGGCCTGCTGCGGCTCGTGCCGAACAACAAATACGCAGGGCCGGTCAAGGCCAAGCTCACCGAGTTCGACGAGGTGCCGTACGCCACCGAGGCGGCGGAGTACGCCGCGCTCTCAAAGGGCCAGGTCGACTACGGCTACCTGCCGTACTCCCAGACGAACCAGAAGAATGCGATCAGCGGACAGGGCTACACGATCGACCCCTGGGCGGGATGGCAGATCAACTACATCCAGATCAACTTCACCAACCCCACGAGCGGCCCCATGTTCAACCAGCCGTATTTCCGTCAAGCTCTGCAGAAACTCATCGACCAGCAGGCCTACGTCAACTCTGCGATGGGCGGATACGGCTACCCCACGTACGGCCCCGTGCCGCTCAAGCCACAGAGCGACTTCATCGACCCGCAGGAGCCGCATGACCTGTATCCGTTCGACACAAAGGGCGCCGCTGCACTGCTGCAGTCCAACGGATGGACGGTGAACGCGGGCGGCGTCTCCACCTGCGCCAACGCCGGCACCGCCCCGGGGCAGTGCGGCGGTGGCATCGCCGCCGGCGCCAAGGCGTCGTTCAAACTCGAGTACTCGAGCGGTGAGGCCGCGCTGGACCGCGAGATGCAGACGCTGAAGCACGACTTCTCGCAGGCCGGGATTGACATACAGCTGTCGACCGCACCGTTCAACTCGGTGCTCGTGCACGCGTCACCGTGCACCGGGGGCGTGGCGTGCACATGGGACATGCAGTTCTGGGGCGGGGGCTGGATCTACGCCCCGGACTACTTCCCGAGCGGCGATGAGATCTTCTCCACGGGAGCTGCGGGCAACTACGGCGGCTACACCGACGCCACCATGGACTCGTCGATCGCCGCCACACAGACCGCGGCGACGACGTCGGCGTTGGGTCCGTATCAGCTGTACGCGGCGAAGGCGCTGCCGGTCCTGTGGATGCCGACGGCGTACCCGCAGCTCTCCGCGATCAGCAACAACCTCCACGGCACGCAGCCGCAGGATCCGCTGCTCGGGATCCATCCTGAGACTTGGTCGTGGTCGTCGTGATCCGCTACGACCAGGGCTTCTTCACGGGCGCGCGCGGCGTCCGCATCTACCACCGCTCGTGGGAGCCCGACGATGCTGTACTCAGTCGCGTGACGATCTCGCACGGCTACGCCGAGCACGGCGAGCGCTACGCGCACGTCGCCACGCGGCTTGCGGAGCGTGGCTTCGCGGTCAGCGCGCTCGACCATCGCGGCCACGGGCAGTCGGGTGGCGATCGCGTCAACGTGAAGCGCTTCTCCGACTACACCGACGACCTGCACAGCTTCCTCGTCATCGGCGCGCAGCGCTGGCCGGGCGTCCGCTCCATCCTGCTGGGTCACAGCATGGGCGGCATGATCGCGCTCGACCTCGCGCTCGGCGATGCCTCGGACATCGACGCCCTGGTGCTCTCCGCTCCGGCGGTGTGCCCGCCGAAGGTCGCCGGCTACCGGGTCACGGCGGGCAAGGTGCTGGCAAGGGTCACCCCGGGCGCGCCCGTGCTGCGGCTGCCGCTGAACAAGATCAGCAAGGACAAGGCGGTGGTCAAGGCGTACAAGCAGGACAAGCTCGTGTTCCGCTCGATGGTGCACGCGCGCCTCGCCGCCGAGTGGCTGGCGGCGATGGCCCGGGTGGAGGAGAACCTTCCGGCGCTCCGCATGCCGCTGCTGGTCATGCAGGGCTCCGATGACGGCCTCGTCGACCCCGGGTGCGGGCCGCACGTGGTCGAACGCGCCGGCTCGGCAGACAAGACGCTGAAGATGTATCCGGGGCTGTGGCACGAGATCTTCAACGAGCCCGAGCGAGAAATGGTCATCAGTGACCTGATCTCCTGGGTCACGCCGCACGCGGGCATCGGCACCGCCTGAGACCGAGCCGCCGCGCTAAGGTCGGGCGCGATGCGCGAGACCTGGCTGGCGCGACCCGGGGTCCACGTGGACCTCGGCTCGATCGACCCCGGCTCCACGCCGGGCCTCAAAGGCGGGCACGAGCAGGCGCAGAGCGACCGCCCCGGCGCCGTGCAGCGGCTCGCGGCGCTCCAGGACCGGCTCTGGGCCGAGGCGCGCCGGTCGCTGCTCGTCGTCCTGCAGGGCATCGACGCGTCGGGCAAGGACGGCACCGTGAGGCACGTGTTCGAGGGCCTCAACCCGGAGGCCATCCACGCCACGGCGTTCAAGGCGCCCACCAGCGAGGAGCTGGACCACGACTTCCTCTGGCGCATCCAGCGCGCCCTGCCCCGCCGGGGCCAGATCGGCGTGTTCAACCGCTCGCAGTACGAGGACGTCGTCGTCGCAAGGGTGCACAAGCTCGTCCCGGAGTCGCTGTGGCGGCACCGCTACCGCTCGATCGCGGAGTTCGAGCGCTCGCTCGGGCTCGAGGGGACGACGATCGTCAAGTTCTATCTGCACATCTCGAAGGACGAGCAGAAGCGCCGTTTCGAAAAGCGCCTGCAGCAGCCGGAGAAGCGCTGGAAGTTCGCGCCCTCCGACCTCGACGACCGCCGCCGGTGGGATGAGTTCAAGACCGCCTACGAGGACGCCATCGCCGCCACCTCGACGGAGCACGCCCCCTGGTACGTCATCCCGGCCGACCACAAGTGGTACCGCGACTGGGCCGTGGACGTGGTCCTGGAAGAGGCGCTGAGGGAGATGGACCCGCACTACCCCGATCCGCCGAACCTCGACGGGGTGGTGATTCCCTGAGGCCGGGGCTGTGCTCGGGTGCCGAGTCGTGGTGTCATAAGGAGATGCCTGCGCTGGCGGGGCAGCTCAGACGCTGCTGGACGCATTACCGCGAGGGGATGCTGGCGGACCTCGCCCGGGCCCTGCGGCTGGCCCACGAGTTCTATCGCGAGGAGCTGCCCACGATGGAGGCGACCGACGCGGCGAACGCCACCGTGGAGCTGGCGATGCTCGACGTGATCGTCGGCATGGTCACCGCGGAGACGGCCAAGGACCTGCTCCTAGCGGGTCGCGCCCTCGCCGACATGGTGACGGACCCTACCGCCAACTGCGACGACCTCCACCGGCTTGCCGCGCTGACCACGTCGGTGCACGCCGGGCTCCGGGCGGGGCGGTTCGGCGCCGCCGAGCTGCACTTCAAGAGCACGCTGGCGGTCGCGCAGGGCATGATCGCGGACAACTCATGCATGGACGACGTCTGCACCCTGCTCGGCTGCGCGGGGCTGCACCTGGCCCAGGCCGCGGCGCTGGGGCGCGACGAGCGCACCACGCGGGCGCTGCTCGAGCAGTCCGATGACGCGGCGGCGAACCTGGGGATGGAGCGCGAGGTCCTCTGTCACTACTTCGGCCCCGAGCACGCACGCGCCACGCGCGCGATCTGCCTCTCGATCCTGGGACAGGTCGACGAGTCGATCGAGGTCGGGAAGGCGGTGAACATGGATCGGTTGATGCCACTCATGGCCGCAACCCTGCTGCGGACGCTGGCTGAGAGCAGCGAGCGCGCCGAACATCGCGCCTCCGCGGTCGCGCTGCGCGCCCGTGCCGACAACCTGGTGCCGCCGCTGCGGCAGCAGTTCGACTGACGCCGTGCCGCGCATCATCGACACGTCGCAGGCCTTCGACGCCTTCGCGGCGAGCGTCGAGCTGGAGACGCCGCTCATCCGTGAGATGCGCTGGCGCGAGCAGTACGAGGACGGCTATCGCGCGGTGTTCGACGCCTTCTACGCCGCGCAGGGAACGAGCGACCGCCCTGCCGGGATGCTGCACAACCTGTCGCGGGTGCGGCTGCACGCGCAGCAGGCGGCGGCCGCGCTGCCCGAGATCATCAAAGAGGTGGACGCGGCCGTCGGCGCCGCGCTCGGCTTCGACGCCGGCGAGGGCCCCGTCCACGTGATGCTCGTCGGCACCGCCGGGGCCAACGCGGTCGTCGGCCGGCTCGGTGATGAGATGGCCGTGTTCCACAGCCTCGAGTGGTTCCAGGCGCCGGAACCGGCGCGCGTCGCCGCCGCGCACGAGACGGCGCACGGGTGGCACGAGATGCATCTGAGCGGGCCCGCGCCGGTCGACGACGCCGGCTGGCCGGTGTTCGAGGAGGGGCTGGCGGTGCAGACGTCGCGCGCGGTGGTGCCGGACCGGCCCGACGAGGAGTACTTCTGGTACGGCCTCGAGGGGTTCGACGGCTGGGCGGCGTGGTGCGTCGAGAACGCCGGCAAGCTGAAGCACCGCCTCAAGCACGCGCTCGAGGATCCGGGGAAGATCGGCAACATGTTCGGCTCCGGGGCCGTCGAGGGTCATCACCGCACCGGATATCACGTGGCCGACTCGCTCGTCGCCGACATGAGGAAGTCGCTGCCGGATCTGGCGCGGCTCGAGCCCACCGAGGCCGCCGCGGCGATTCGCGCCGCCGTCTTCTACGCCTAGCGCAGCCACTCGGCGCGGTGAACGCGCCACACGTCGCGTGTGCCGGTCTCGGCGGGCGCCTGCATCGGGACCGACACCCGGTCGACCAGCGTGTAGCCGAGCTTGCGCGGCACTCCCGCGCTTGCGTGGTTGGCGGCATCGACGCGGATCTCGACCATCTCGATCGCCGGGTAGGTGAACGCGATCGAGGTCAGCATTCCCGCCGCGCCGGTCGCGTAGCCGCGCCGGGTGTGTGCCGCCGCCACCCAGTACCCGATCTCCAGGCCGCGCCGCCCCACACGGTGATGCAGCCCGCAGCTGCCAACCACACCGGCACCGCGGAACATGCCGAATACGAGGTCGCCACCCGCGCGCCGCTCTGTCTCCCAGCGCTGGATCATGGCCTGCCGGTCGACGAGGGACCGCGGCTCGACGGCGATCCAGGGCATCCACGGCCGCAGGTGGTCAAGGCTCTGGCCGATCGCGTTGCCGAGCGCGCGGGCGTCCTCGCCGACCCACGGGCGTATGGCCATGCGTGACAGCCCGAGCTGCTGCTGAACGTCGGTCGCGGTCATCGACATATCCCGTTCCTCAACCCCGGGTTAATCAGTCCTTCACCTACCGGCGCCTATCTTTTTTTGGCCGCAAAGGGTTGCGCACTGCCGTCAGGTGGTTGGCGCTCGTGATAGATCGGAGGACCTTCATCTTGCAGCAGAGACATCCACGACGCCGTCATCTCCTCATGGCCGGCGCGATCGCGCTGGCCGGCGTTGCGCTGGTCCCACTTCAGTCGCGGCACGCGGCCGCCGACACGGACCGCGGTCCCCACACTCTCCGCGCATCGACGTTCGTGGGCGCGGCGCCGCAGGGTGCCTCGGGTCCGGATGACATCACGCTCCTGTCGGCCGCGGGGCTCGACCACGGTCGCCCGGTCATCTGGACCGCGTTCCAGAACGGGCTTCCCCCCGATGGCACCGATGGCAGTGCAACCAGCACCGTCGCCGGGTACGACGCCGATACCGGAACCATCGTGAAGACGATCGCGGTCACCGGGAAGGTCGACGGCCTGCGCGCAGACACTGCGCACCACCGCCTGATCGCGACCGTCAACGAGGACTCGGACTCCTCGCTCAACGTGATCAACGTCGCGACGGGGAGCGTCACGAACTTCACGTACAGCCCGGACCCGGCGTCCACTAACGGCAACGGCGGAACCGACAGCATTGCGTTCTGGCACGGGCAGATGTTCATCGCGCACTCCAACCCCGATGCCCTCACGGCGGCCGCGGTGTACCACGCCACGCTCGACTGGACGACCCATCACGCGAATCTCAGCGCGCTGTTCTCCGACGACAGCACGGCCACGGACGCCGTGACCGGAGCATCGAGCGCCCTCATGCTCACCGATCCCGATACCGATGCGGTCGTTCCGGCGGTCGCGCCGCGGTTCGGCGGCCAGCTCGTGCTCATCAGCCAGGGCGACGGGCAGATGATCTTTGCGTCGCGCGACACCGATCCCTCGCTGACGGTGCTGAACCTCAACGACGGGACGGGGAGCCCGCCACCCCTGGACGGCTTTGCGGTCGCGACCGCCGACAGCGGCACGCTCTACGTCGTTGATCACAGCGACCCGGCGCACGCGATCACGGCGCTGCACACCGACGGATGGGGCGCGGGCACGGTGTTCGTCAGCGAGCCGAATGACAACAACAACCCGCTCATCGGGACCCTGAATCTGCACACCGGCGTCGTCAGCCCGCTGGGCAACGCGTTTGTCAATCCCAAGGAGGTGCTGTTCGTTCCTGCATCGGAGGACGAGCAGTAGGGCGCCGCATGGCGCGCGCCAGCCTAAACGAGACTGGCGACCCCGATCGGATTCGAACCGACGATCTCCACCTTGACAGGGTGGCGTGTTAGGCCAAGCTACACCACGGGGCCGAACGACTTTCGATGATACCCGGGGAGTAGCGTGACCCCCTGTGGCGCGCCGTCCCTTCCAGCCCAACGAGGTGTCGGCGGGAGGGGTCGTCGTGCGTCCCGGAGTGCGCGGCCCCGAGGTGGTCCTGGTCAGCGACGGCCGCAATTGGGGGCTGCCCAAGGGCAGGGTCGAGCACGGAGAGACGCCGCCCGACGCCGCGCTGCGTGAGGTCGCCGAGGAGACCGGCATCGCCCGGGCGACGCTGCGCATCGTCGCCGAGCTGCAGCCGTCGGAGTACGTGTACCGGGAGCGCGGCAGCGGGCGGCTGATGTTCAAGCGCGTGCACCAGTACCTGATGGCCGCGCCGGAGAACTCGGTGCTCACACCGCAGGAATCGGAGATCGCCGACGCCGCGTGGCTGAGCTTCGCCGAGGCGACACAGCAGGCGAGCTTCGACGACACGGTGCGTGCGTTGCAGCAGGCGCAACGCCTCCTGGAGTCCGGGACCGCCACGACCACCGAATAGAATCAACGACGATGCGCCTGTTCGACGCCGCTCGGCAGGCGGTGGTGCCGTTCGAGGTGCGTGGCAACCGCGCCGGCCTCTATGTCTGCGGCATCACCCCCTACGACGCCGCGCACGTAGGCCACGCCTTCACGTATCACGTCTACGACGTGATGACGCGCCGCCTGCGAGCGGATGGCATTGCAGTGGACAGTGTGCGCAACGTCACCGATGTCGACGACGATATCCTGCGCGTGGCCCACGAGCGTGGCGTCGACTGGCGCACGCTCGCGTCGGACGAGGTCGCGCTCTTCGACGCCGACATGCGCGACATCGATCTGCTGCCGGTGGCGTCGGCGCCGAAGGCGACCGAGCACGTGCCCGAGATGGTCCAGTGGGTGGAGCGACTCGTCGCGGCCAGCGTTGCATACGAGCGCGACGGCTGGGTGTTCTTCGACACGCAGCGGTTTCCCGACTACGGTGCGCTGAGCCGGCTGGACGTCCCCTCCATGATCGCGCTCAGCCGCGAGCGCGGCGCGGATCCGGACGACCCGCGCAAGCGACATCCGCTCGACTTCGTGCTGTGGCAGCGGTCGGTGAAGGACGAGCCCCGCTGGCCCAGCCCGTGGAGCGAGGGGCGTCCGGGCTGGCACATGGAGTGCGTCGTCATGTCGACCGGCGAGCTCGGCGTCCCCGTGGACATCCACGGTGGCGGCGATGACCTCATTTACCCGCACCACGAGTGCGAGCTTGCGGAGGCCGAGGCGGTCGGGGTCAAGCCCTTCGTGCGCCATTGGGTCCACGTGGCGATGGTCGGCTATCACGGCGAGAAGATGAGCAAATCGCTGGGCAATCTCGTTTTCGTGCGCGATGTGCTTGCGCAGCATTCGAGTGCCACCGTACGGCTGCTGCTCGCTGCGCATCACTATCGCTCGGCGTGGGAGTACGAGGCGGTCGAGCTCGGCTCCGCCGCCGCGCGACGCGATGTGTACGCGCAGGCCGCCGCGTCCGGGACGGTGCTCGATGAGCGCGCGGCGCGCGAGTTCCGCGACGAGTTCCTCGAGCGCATCGACGACGACCTGGACACGCCGGGCGCGCTGCGCGTCGCGGACCGCGCCGCAGCCGCGTTGAGCGCAGGGCACGCGACATCGAACACGGCGGCTGTCGGCGGCGGTCACGTGATGGCGTCGATGCTCGACATCCTCGGCGTGTCGTTCGAGCGCGCGGCAGTCTAGCTCAGCGCCCGCTGCAACGCCTAGCAGGGCGTTGATCTTCGACGCGAGCAGGGTCGGCGAGAGCTGAGCGACCGCGTGTTCGGAGGTACGGGCGGTTTCGCCTGCGATTTCGGCAAGGTCAGAGCGTTGTTCCGCCCACCACTCGC
>JBOHUE010000148.1:0-13214 GCA_050734185.1 Candidatus Dormibacteria bacterium
GGGCGTGGCCGTTTCGCCGGGGGTGGCGCTCCCTCCACCGCCGCACGCCGCAACACCGGCCAGCACGCCGGCGACCACCGCGGCTCCGCCGAGCCTCCCTCTCACCCGCTGCACCGCGGCATCATACGCACGCGCTGGTTTGCCGTCCGCGAGCTACGCCCGTTGCCGCCGGGATTCGTACAGCGCGATTGCGCCTGCGGCCGCGCTGTTCAGGGAGTCGACGTCGCCCGACGTCCGAATGGCGACGAGCTCGTCGCACCGCGCCCGCCACGCTGCCGACAGACCCGCGCGCTCATTGCCGACAACGAGCATCGACGCGCCGGTGAGGTCAGCCTCGTGCAGCGACCGCGTTGCGTCCGGCGTCAGCCCGACCACGTGGGACGGAGGTCGCAGCGAATCGACGAACTCTGGTGACGCAACCGTCAGGACCGGGATCGTGAACACGGCGCCGAGCGATGCACGGATGCAGCGTGGATCCCAGGGGTCGACGGCGTGACCGCCGACGAACACCGCGTGCCCGCCGAGAGCGTCCGTCGACCGCACCAGGGAGCCCAGGTTCCCGGGACTCGCCGGGCGGTCCGCGACGAGCGTCAACGCGTCGTTTCCGAGGCGGAGCTCCTCGGTCGACCACTCCCGGCGCGTCGCGACGAGCACCACCTCCGCCAGGTCGTCCTTGCCGTCGAGCGCTGCCAGAAGCTCCCTCTCCATCGCGACGTGATACGCGGGCGAGCTCAGCTCGAGGATTCGTTGCGCCCAGGGCGACAGGGGACGATCGATCGACGAGATCACTGCCTCGACGTGCCACCCGTGCGTCACAGCCGCTTCGATGGGGCGCACACCCTGTATGACGATCTGCCCGAGTGCAGTGCGCTTGCGTCGGTTGTCGAGGAGTGCCAGCCACTGCTGGTAGCGCGCGTTCGGCCGGCTGATCAGCAGCTGCGTCGTCATCGGAATGGGTGACGGATCAAGGAACGGCGATGGGGGCAACCGCGCGCCAGCAGTACCACGCAACCGCGCTGCGGTGTGGCGCGAACGGCTCCCCCAGCTTGGCAAGCTCCTTCGGCGTCGGCGCAGTCTCGAGGTCGTGGATGTTGCGCCAGCCGTTGCGCACGCCGAGGTCGTCAACCGGCCAGATGTCGGGACGGCGCAGCTGGAAGAGCAGAAACATCTCCGCAGACCAGCGCCCGATCCCGCGGATGGCGACGAGCCGCGCGATCACCGCCTCGTCGTCGAGCGAGTCGATGTCATCCACCGGAACCGTCCCGTCGCTGAACTTGCGGGCCAGGTCCGTCACCGCGAGCAGCTTGTTGGCTGAGAGTCCCGCCCCGCGCAGACGCTCAGGCTCGATCTTGAGCAGCGCCCGCGGCGTGGGCGACGCGTCGAAGAGCGCGAGCACACGGCCGTGGATCGCGGAGGCCGCCGCGCCGGCGAGCTGCTGGTACACGATCGCGCGCAGCAGCGCCTGAAACGGGTCCTCGGACGGTGGCCGGAGCGCGAGCGGCCCGATCCGCTGAACGATCTCCCTGAACGCCGGATCGAGCTTGACGATGCGCCGGCCCACCGCGTCCACGCGCACAGCATGCACCCAGGAGAAAAGAAAGGGCCGCGGGGCGAAAGTTCAGCCCCGCGGCCGGCAGTCGGTTATCGAGTCGAGGCGCCGGCCAGCGCCGGCTCGGCGACCACCTCGCGCATGGCGCCGGTGTTCACGTCGTAGACAAAACCGCGGATTGACGTCTTGCGCGGCACGAACGGACTGGACCTGACGCGGTTGATCGACTGACGCACATCCTCGTCGAGGTCTGGAAACGCCTCGAGCGCGAACGGCGGTTTGAGGCCGGTCTGGTCCTGGACGGTGCGCTTCACGTCGTCGTCCTTGAACGTGAGCATGCCGCAGTCGGTGTGATGGATGAGGATGACCTCCTCCGTGCCGAGCAGCAGCTGCGAGATGAGCAGCGAACGGATGACGTCGTCGGTGACGACACCGCCGGCGTTGCGGATGATGTGCGCGTCACCGACGTCGATGCCGAGCGCGCGGGCGGGGTGCAGCCGCGCGTCCATGCATGCCACGACGGCGACCTTCTGTCCCGGCGGCATCGGTTTGTTGCCGTCCTGGAAGCCCTTCTGATATTCCTGATTGCTGGCCAGCAGCTTGTCCGTGGTCGACATGCATTCCACCTCCTGAGATTGACCCGTTCGGCCGCGCTACCCACCGCGGCCCGAGACGCGAATCAGTGAGTGATTCGAGGAGTGCTAACCGCGACAGATCGCGGTCCCGCAGCAGCCGTGGTCCAGCCACAGCCGGCGGGTGAGCGGGGCGAGCCTGCTCAGCATCTCGTGCAAGACCCTAGCAGAGGCGCACGCGACGATCAAACCTGCGCCAGGCCGGGCACGACCTTCGCCTGTGGCAAAGCGGTCAAACCCACCGGTGGCAGCTGCAGCTTGAGCGAGCGGCTGCCGCCGCCGACGATCACCTGGTCACGCTGCATCACCGCGGGGTCGATGTACAGCGGGAGCTCGGGTGGCAGGCCGAACGGCGTGACGCCGCCGATGAGCATGCCCGTGAGCTCGCGTGTCAGCTCCGCCGGCGCGAACGACGCCTTGCGCACACCGAGCAACGAGCAGACGGTGTGGTTGACATCGAGCCGCTGTGTCGCGAGAACGACGCAGGCGCAGGCGATTCCGGGCTCCCTGCGCGCGGCGACCACGATGGTGTTCGCCGACATCTCGAGCGGGTAGCCGTAGTGCTCACAGAACGTGGCGGTGTCAGCGAACTCGGGGTCGCACGCGATCTCGGTATACGCGACCTTGAACTGTGCGAGCTGGGATCGCACACGACGTTCGGTCGCCGCGCCGAGGGCGGACCCCGCCGGACCGTCCTCGCCGCTGGCGAAACCGCCCCCAATAGTTCCCTGGTCTCCGACTCGCACAGTGTGAAGATCTTGACGCCAGAAGGGAAGTGGCAAAGTTGTGTATGTTTGCCCCCGCGTGCGCACGTCTAGGCCGGGGCAAGGGCTCCCTGCGTAGAGTCGTGCCGCGTGCAAATCGCAGTTCCCGCTGAGAACGTGCCCGGCGAGACCCGTGTCGCCATCGTCCCGCGGTCCGTTGCGCAGCTGATCAGCGCCGGCGGCTCCGTCGTGATTGAAGCGAACGCGGGCACCGCCGCCGGATTCGCGGATTCGGCGTACACGGAAGCGGGCGCCACCGTCGAGAGCACGCGCGCGACCCTGCTTGGTGGGGCTGACGTCACGGTGGTGGTGCGCCGCCCGGCGATCTCGGACCTCCGCCTGCTCAAGAGCGGGTCCGTGCTCGTGGGCATGATCGATCCCGGCGGCGACCCGGAACCGCTCAGGGCGCTGATCGACGGCAACGTCACCGCGTTCCGGATGGAGGCGCTGCCGCGCATCAGCCGCGCGCAGGACATGGACGTGCTCTCGTCGATGGCGACGATTGCCGGCTATCACGCGGCGGTGCTCGCCGCATACCGCCTGCCACGGTTGTTTCCCCTGCTGATGACCGCCGCCGGCACGATCACGCCGGCGCGCGCGCTCGTGCTCGGCGCCGGTGTGGCAGGTCTGCAGGCGATCGCGACGTGCAAGCGACTCGGCGCCGTGGTCGAGGCATACGACGTGCGTCCCGCGGTGCGCGAGCAGGTCGAGTCGCTGGGCGCACGCTTCGTCGCGGTCGGCATCGAGGACGAGGCGCATCAGGATGCCGGCGGCTACGCGAAGGAGCTCACCGCCGACGCGCAGCAGCGCGAGCACGAGGTGCTGGGCCAGCATGTTCGCGACTCCGACGTCGTCATCACCACCGCGCTGATCCCGGGACGTCCCGCGCCGAAGCTGATCACGGCCGATATGGTCGAGGGCATGCGCAACGGTTCGGTCATCGTCGACCTGGCGGCGCCGGGCGGCGGCAACTGCGAGCTCACGCAACCCGATGAGGAGGTCGTGACCGGTGGCGGCGTGCTCATCCTCGGGCCGACCAACCTGCCCGCCGCGATCCCGGGCCAGGCGAGCCTGCTGTACTCCAACAACGTGACGCGCTTCATCAAGCAATTCGTCAAGGATGGCCAGATCTCGCTCGACTTCGACGACGAGGTGATCGCCAGGACGTGCATCGCGCGTGACGGCGAGCCCGTGGGTGAGCAGATGACGTCGCTGCTCTCCGGAGCCACGGCATGAGCTCGGGACAGACCCTGGCACTGGGACTGTTCATCTTCGTGCTCGCCGTGTTCGTGGGTTTCCTGCTCATCTCGCGTGTGCCGACGCTGCTGCACACGCCACTGATGTCGGCCACCAACTTCATCCACGGCATCGTGCTCGTCGGCGCGCTCACCGTCGCCGCCAGTGCCAACGACGCGCTCGGATACATCATCGCGATCCTCGCCGTGCTGCTCGGGACACTGAACGTCGTCGGCGGCTGGGTGGTCACCGACCGCATGCTCGAGATGTTCAAGGGCAAGAAGAAGGGTCGCTGACGTGCTGCCCTCCGGCCTCACGATCCTCGGCTACACCGCCACGGTCATCTGCTTCATGTCCGGCGTCTACCTGCTGCGCGCGCCGTCGACCGCGCTCACGGGAAACCGCATCGCCGCGGCCGGAATGCTGCTCATCATCGGGATCACGTTTGGCCTCATCGCCGGGTCGCACAACTGGCCGCTGATCATCCCGCCGCTGATCGTCGGCACCGGCGCCGGCGTCTACGCGGCGCGGACGGTGCGCATGACCGCGATGCCGCAGATGGTCGCGTTGTTCAACGGGATGGGCGGCGGCGCCGCCGCGCTGGTGGCCACGCAGGACTTCCGTTCCGCGCTGGTGGCGCACGCGGCGACCCCGGACCTGACCTGGTCCATCATGGCCGGCTGCATCATCGGCTCTCTGAGCTTCACGGGCAGCATGATCGCGTTCGGCAAGCTGCAGAGCCTGCTGCCCGGACGGCCGATCCTGTTCCAGTTCCAACGCGAGATCAACGCCGGACTCCTCGTCGCGATCCTGGTTCTGGCCGTCATCGGCATCTTCTGGCCGAGCCCGGTGGCGTTCATCTTCATGTTCCTGCTCGCGCTCGCCTTGGGTGCACTCTTCGTCGTTCCCATCGGCGGCGCCGACATGCCGGTGATCATCTCGCTGCTCAACTCGTTCACCGGGCTCGCCGCGGCGATCACCGGCTTCGTGCTGAACAACTTCGTGCTGATCGTCAGCGGCGCGCTGGTGGGTGCGTCGGGAACCATCCTGACCGTCGCGATGGGCAAGGCGATGAACCGCTCACTCTTCAACGTGCTGTTCAGCGGGTTCGGCGCCGCGGTCGCAGGCGGAGCTGCCGCCGGGGAAGAGGGCGGGAGCATCCACCCCACGACCGTCGAGGATCTGGCTCCACTGCTCACCCTGGCGAATCTCGTGGTCATCGTGCCCGGCTACGGGCTTGCGGTGTCGCGCGCGCAGCACGACCTGCACGAGCTGGCCAGCGAGCTCGAGCGCCGCGGCGTCAGCGTCGAGTACGCCATCCACCCGGTCGCCGGGCGCATGCCCGGGCACATGAACGTGCTGCTGGCCGAGGCCGATGTGCCGTACGACCAGCTCAAGGAGATGGAGCAGGTCAACCCCGACTTCCCGCGAGCCGACGTGGCCATCGTCGTCGGTGCCAACGATGTCGTGAACCCGGCGGCGCGCAACCAGCAGAACAGCCCCATCTACGGGATGCCAATCCTCAACGCCGACCAGGCGAAGACCGTGGTGGTGCTCAAGCGGAGCATGGCGCCGGGGTTCGCCGGCGTCGACAACCCGCTCTTCTACAAGCCGAACACGCTGATGCTGTTCGGCGATGCGCGCAAGTCGATCGACGAGCTGCTCGCCGAGGTGAAGCGGCAGTAGCGCGACAGGCTCCTGTCGCCGGGGCCGTTCACGCTGCCACCCATGAGCAGCACACCCGCGGTGGTGGTCGACGTGTCGCTCCGCTTCGCGCGGACCAACCCGGAGTTGATGGCGTGCGCCGTTGAGGCGGCCGTCAACACAGGGCGCAGCGTCGACTCGCTCCTGCTCGACGCCGTGGCACGCGTGCGCGCGACAGCCGCTGAGCACCACTCCGAGGTTGCCTTGGGCAGGCCGCCGCGGCTCGTGGTGCTCGCGGCTCAGCCGCGGCGATACCGCAGCAGGAGCGTCGAGTCCTCGCGCCGCACCGACACCACCGCGTAGTTCTGAAGTTCCGTCGACTCGAACGCGTAGCTCTGCACCATTCCAATCCGTTCGCTGGCGGCGTCCCGTCCCGCGAGGCGCGGGGCGATGGTCAGGAAAAGCTCGGACACCTGGCCGGCGCCGACCAGTGAGCCCATCAACGCCGCGCCGCCCTCGCACAACACGAGGCGAGCACCGAACTCGCGCGCCAGCGTCTGCATCAGCGTCGCGCCGTCGATTCGCCCTTCCCCACCGGCCACCAATTGCCGAGCACGGGGGAACTCGCGCTCCAGGCCGGCGCGAGCCTGTGACGTGAGCACCGTGGTCGGCACGGCAGGGTCGGTGAGCGCCACGTGATCCTCGAGGTGCCCGCGGCCGGAGACGATCACGAGCGGCGCGGGACTCTCGGGGCGGCCCAGCGCACGCCGGTACGCGTACAGCTCATCGCCGAAGCCGCGTGCCACCTTCTCCGGCGTCCACTGATGTCCCGGGCTGTCGTTCAGCGTGCGAGCGCCAACGACGATCACGTCGGCTGCCGCGCGCAGCATGCCCATGACGAACCGGTCCGCAGGCGAGTACCCGCTGATCCCCGACGCGTCGGTGCCATCGTGCTTGCCCAGCGATACGACGCCGTCGATGCTGCCAACGAAGTTCGTGACCAGATACGGCGCCGGCTGATCCGGGAAGCGGAGCGGTCCGCCGTAGCGCTGCTCCGCCGCGGTGAGGCCTGCGCCCGGCGCCGCCGCGCCGGCGTCGTAGAGAACGTCGATCGAGGGCTGCGCGCTCAGCCCGCCACCGCCCGCGGCTCGGCCAGCACGGAGTCCAGCGTGCGCAGGAACTCCATCACCTTCGCGGGCTTGGTGAGGTATGCGCGCGCGCCGGCGGCCATGAGGCGCTGTATCTGACGCTCGGTGGCGTCGGCACTGAACATCACGACCGGAATCTGCGACGTGCGCGGATCGGCGCGCAACCGCCGCAGCACCTCGTCGCCGGGAATGTCGGGCAGATGCAGGTCGAGGATCACCGCGTCCGGGCTGTGCTCGCGCGCCAGGTCGAGCGTGAGGCCACCCTGCATGGCGGTGATCAGCCGGATCTGCGGACGCATGGAGAAGATCTTCTCCATGAGCGCGATCGTGGCAAGGTTGTCCTCAACGTAGAGCACGGTGTGGCGCGTCGTCACCGGGCTGGCCACGTCGAGATCGCGGCCCGCGGCTGGCCGGGCGACCTCGGCGGCGGCGCGGGTGAGCTCGATCCAGAACGTGCTGCCGGCGCCGGGTGCCGTGTCGACGCCGAGGGTGCCGCCCATCGCGTCCACCAGCTTCTTGGTCAGCGCCAGCCCGAGGCCGGTGCCCTGCACCGTGGTGCGCTCGGCGCCGAGGCGCTCGAACGGCTGGAACAACCGCTGCTGCTGCTCAACCGTCAGGCCCGGGCCGGTGTCCGCCACCGAGAGGCGCAGCTTCGTGCCCCGCGTCTCCGCAATCACCGTCACGGACGCGCCCTCGCCTGAGTATTTGACAGCATTGGACAAAAGATTGAGCAGGGACTGCACCAGACGCTGCCGGTCCGCCTCGACGAACTTGCCGGCACCGTGGCCGAGCGCGGTGGTGAGCTTGATGCCGCGCTCGATCGCCGCGGGCGCTACGAGGGTCACGCACTCGTCGACCGTCGCATCGATCGAGACCGGCTCCGGGGCCAGGCGCTCGTGGCCGGACTCGATCCGGGCGATGTCGAGCACATCGTTGACCAGGGAGAGCAGGTGTCCTGACGCCTGCTGGATGGCCTCGATCGCCTCGAGCTGATCCGGCCGCGGGTCGCGAATCTCGAGGAGGTCGCCGTAGCCGAGCATCGCGGTGAGGGGCGTGCGCAGCTCGTGCGACATGCGCGAGAGGTACTCGCTCTTGGCCTGGCTGGCCCGCTCCGCGTCATCGCGCGCGTGACGCAGCTGCTCGGCGGCGAGCTTGGTGCCGCTGATGTCGCGGTTGATCTCGATGACCGTGTCGGGGTTGCCGTCGGTATCGCGCTGCAGTGCCCACCGAGCGCCGACGGTGATGACCGTGCCGTCCTTGGTCATCTGCACGAACTCGCCCTCCCAGCGGCCGGTGAGCAGCAGCTGATCCATCACCGCCTCACGCGATTCCAGGAGCGTCTGCAGCAACACCTCAGGCACCTTGCCCATCGCTTCGTCGGCGTTCCAGCCGTACAGGGCCTCGGCGGCATGGTTCCAGTAGGTGATCGCGTTGTGCTTGAGGCTCCAGGTGAGGATGGCGTCGTAGGCGAGGTCGAGCAGCTGCGCGTTGCGGCGCACGCGCTCGAAGAGCACGACGCGGTCCATCGCCGACGCGAGCACGCTGCCGAACTCGCGCAACCGGGCGAGCTCGCCCTCGCCGAACAGCGGGGTCAGCGGGCCTGCGCGGACCGTGATGAACGCACCCTCGACCTCGGAGCGCAGGGGCACGCGCACCGCGCTCCCGGTGACGTCGACCGCCGCGGTGGCGCCGGGCTCCTGCAGCCACACGAGGTCGACCGCCATCCGCTCTGCAACCCCGCGCCCGAGCCCGTACACCCCAAGCGTCGGCTCCTCTGCGGTGCCGATCACAGCGCCGTCGGCGCCGACGAGACGAGCGGCCCATTCCGCGGCGCTCGTGGCCATCGTCGCCAGGTCGGGCGACACGAGCAGCAGCTCGCTCAACGAGTTGCGAAGCTCCTCCTCCTCGCGCTCGCGCCACACGCGCCGCAGCCACTTGGGCGGCGCGAATGTCGCCGCAAAAAACGGCGCGACGATCAGCGCCAGACTCGTGGTCGCAAGGCTGAGGCGGCTGCCGCCGCCGGCCAGCCCGGTCCCGACGCTGATCGCGAGGATCACGATGATGCCCGCATACCCGACCGTCAGCGCGCGCAACCGGCCACGCTGCACCGCCGGCAGCCGCCCCGAGTGCACCCAGAAGCTCGCCACCGGCTCGAGCACGCACGCTCCCCAGACGGCGAGGAGCAGAAGCGAGGCGGCGGCCTGCAGCGTGTTCAGCGGCGTGCCCTTCGGGCTCGTCACCGCGGCGGCGGACGGAGCCGGCACGAACGCCACAAGGAGGAAGGCGATCGTGCCCAGCACGGCCACGGCGGCGACGATGCGAAAACGCCGCTCGAGCGGAAGGACGTCGTTGCGGAATTCGATCAGCGCCCAGCCGGACAGCGCGAAGAGCACCAGCAGGATGTCGGTGACGATCTCGTTGTTCGAGTTGAGCGCCGTCGAGGCGGCATCGATGCACGCGACGCTGCCCAGCAGCACCACCGACGCTGCCAGCCAGCGCCGCGGACGATCGCGAAAACGCAGCCACTCGTACGCGATCAGGACGACCAGCAGGGCAAAAACCCCACCAACCGCCCATTCCAAAGCCTGAACCGCGATCAAGGCCCTCAGTATCGCGCCGGATGCCCGGGTGAACCAGCCCCTTCAGCTCGTTGCAACGATCGTTATTATAACGCGCGCTTACATGCCGCCGAAGCGTCCACCCGATCCGTTTCATTACGGCTCCCCCGCCGGAGCCGACCATTTCTGCGACCGGGACGAGGAGCTGGCGGCCATCGAGGCCCGGATGCTCTCCGGCAACAACGTGGTGCTGCTCTCGCCGCGGCGGTACGGCAAGTCGTCGCTCCTGCTCCGCACCATCGACCGGGTGCGGCGCAAGGGCGGCGCCAGCGGCTACATCACACTGATCCGCTGCTCCAGCCGGCGCGAGGTGGCTGAGGCCGTCGCGTCGGGAATTCTCAACGGCCCGCTCAGCGCCCTGACCCGGCGCCGCGAGAACCTCAAGGATCTGCTGCGCGAATTGCGTGTGGCGCCGGTGCTGGGCGTCGACGCCACGGGCGGTTTCACGCTTAGCTTCGCCGCCGGCACCGCGGCGGCCGACTGGGACACGGTCCTCGCGGACTCGCTCCGGCTCCTTGCGCGCCGCAGCATGCAGCGCGCCACGAGTCTCGTGCTCGACGAGTTTCAGCGCGTCCTGGAGATCGACGCGAACCTGGGCGGCGTGTTCAAGGCGATCGCCGACGAGCTGAACACGACGAGCCTGGTGTTCGCCGGCAGCAAGCTGCACCTCATGGAGCGCCTGGCCAGCGGGCCCGGCGCACCGCTGATGGGCATGGGCGAGCGCATCGTCCTCGACGTCGTCCCCGAGGAGGAGCTGACCCGCTACCTGGTCGCGCGCGCCGCGGCCGCGGGCAAGCCGATGTCGCGCGAGGTGGCGTCGCTGATCTACGCAGCCGTCGACGGCATCCCCAACGATGTGCAGCGGCTGGCGTTCGAGGCGTTCCAGCTGGGAGCGGGCGCCATCGACGAGGAGGTGGTGGCGATCGCGATGCAGCGCATCGTCAGCCACCAGTCCACGGACTACGGCGAGCTCTACGAGCGCCTCGCCCCGACGCAGCAGCGGGTGCTGCGCACGCTCGCGGGCGAGCCCACCACGGCCGTGTACTCAGCGGCGTTCCTGCGAGATACGGACATCAGCAACCCGAACTCGGTGCGCGCCGCGCTCGATGTGCTCCAGGGGCGTGAGCTGGTGCAACGCCGCGACGGGCGCTGGATGGTGAGCAACGCCTTTCTGCGCGCGTGGCTGAGCCAGTGACCGCCCGCAGCGCTGATCTATACTCGGGCCCGCCAACACTCGTGGGACGAAACACGACAAGCGCGACGTTGATGGAGAGGAGATCCGCATGAACTGGTTTCTGTTCTGGATCGTGCTGCACATCCTGGCGGCGATCATCGCGTTCGGCCCCATCTTCGTCTTCCCGGTGGTCGGCACCCTGGCCGCCAAGCACCCGAAGCACATCTCGTTTGCCGTCGAGGTGAACCACGCGATCGAGTCGCGCCTGGTGCTGCCCATCGGCGCGACCATGTTGATCAGCGGCTCCGGCCTGATCTGGACGGCGAACATCAACTTCTTCACCACGCCATACCTGATTGTCGGCGTGGCGCTCTACCTCGTCGCACTGGCCATCGGGTTCGGCGTGCTTCTGCCGAACACGCAGAAGATGGTGAAGCTGGTCGAGGGCGACAGCCCGCCGGACATGGGCAAGCTGTTGCCGCTGATCCTGTCGAATCAGCGGTTCGGCGGGGCGCTCACCGTCCAGTTCGTGGTGATCGTCCTGTTGATGATCATCCAGCCAGGCGGCCTGACCTTCCGATAGAGAAGAGGCTAGGCGAGCGCCTCGATCACCGCGTCGGCGACGTCGGATGTGCCGACTGCCGTTGGGTCGTCGCGGTCGGGCTTCATGTCATAGGTGACGCTGCGCCCGTCTGCGATCACCTGCGCGACGGCGCGCTCCAGGCGATCGCCGGCATCGCGCTCGCCGATGTGCCGGAGCATGAGCGCGCCGCTCAGCATCATCGCCATCGGGTTGGCGCGGTTCTGGCCCGCGTACTTCGGCGCACTGCCGTGCGTGGCCTCGAAAACGGCGATCTCGTCGCCGGTGTTGGCCCCCGGCGCCAGGCCGAGCCCGCCGATGAGTCCCGCGCCCAGGTCGCTGAGAATGTCCCCGTACAGATTGGGCATCACCATCACGTCGTAGAGCTCCGGCTTCTGCACCAGCTGCATGGCCATGTTGTCGACGATGCGGTCCTCGAACTCGATGTCCGGAAACTCCTCCGACACTTCACGCGCGACGCGCAGCCAGAGCCCGTCGGTGTGCTTCATGATGTTCGCCTTGTGCACGGCGGTCACCTTGTGGCGGCCGTTGTCACGAGCCCAGCGAAACGCGAAGCGGAACACGCGCGCGGTGCCGAAGATTGAGATCGGTTTGATGCTGATGCCGGAGTCGCTGCGGATGTTGCGTCCGCTGAGACGTGACAGCATGTCGATGAGCTCCAGCGTGTCGCTCGCTCCCTCGGGGAACTCGATTCCCGCGTAGAGGTCCTCCGTGTTCTCGCGCACGACCACGAGATCGATGTCGCGAAAGTGGCTGCGAACGCCCGGGTACCACTTGCATGGGCGCACCAGCGCGTAGAGGTCGAGCTCGCGGCGCAGCGCGACGTTGACGCTGCGGATGCCTGTGCCCACGGGTGTCGTGAGCGGTCCCTTGATGGCCACGCGGTTGCGCCGGATGGAGTCGAGCACGTGTGGTGGCATGGGGTCGCCCTCGTACCGCTCCATCACGCCGAGGCCGGCGTCGTGGGTCTCCCACGCGATGTCGACTCCGGTCGCGTCGATGACGCGCTGCGCCGCGAGGCTGACCTCGGGGCCGACGCCGTCTCCTGGGATCAACGTGATCGTGTGCTGTGCCATGGCCCGGACAGCGTAGCGGCGAGCGACGGCAACGTGGCCGTCGCGTGGAGGTGCACACTCGCTCTGAATGGCGTGGACTGCAGGCCTGGCCCGCTGGTACCGCACCCACGGGCGTCACGAGCTGCCCTGGCGTCAGACGCGCGATCCGTGGGCGGTGCTGGTCAGCGAGGTGATGCTGCAGCAGACGCAGGTGGCACGCGTCCTCCCTTACTGGGAGCGGTTTCTCGAGCTCTGGCCCGACCACCCGATGTTCGCCGCGGCGCCGCTGACGGACGTCCTCCGCGAGTGGCAGGGCCTCGGCTACCCACGGCGGGCGGTGGCGCTGCACGACACCGCGTCTCGCGTCGCGACCGGCGGGTGGCCCCGCGACGAAGCTGGGTTGCGCGCGCTCCCGGGGATCGGCGCATACACGGCGCGCGCTCTGCTCACGCTGGCGCTCGACGAGGCTTGCCCACCGCCGCTCGACGTCAACATCGCGCGCGTCGCATCGCGGGCCGCAGGCGGATGCGAGCCGGACGAGATCGGAGCGCGCGAGCTCGCGGCGCTGGTGAAGAGCGGGCGACCGCGGGACCTCGACCGCCGCAGCTACACCTTCGCGCTCTTCGACGCGGGCGCGCTGCATTGCCGGGCCACACCGATCTGCGCGGGATGCCCGCTGCGTCGCTCGTGTCTGTGGCGCACCCGCTCGCCCGCGCCGGCGGCCCGGTCCGTGAGACGCCGCCCCGAGCCGTATGCCGGCAGCATGCGCCGGCTCCGCGGCGTGCTCCTGGCC
>JBOHUE010000149.1:0-13518 GCA_050734185.1 Candidatus Dormibacteria bacterium
TGGTGTTGCGCACCGCGGTGCGCAGCGCGGGTGAGCCCGAGGATGTTGCGCACACCATCGTGTTCCTCTGTTCGCCCGAGGCGCGGTACATCACGGGTCAGGTCATCACGGTCGCGGGTGGCATCGACCTCTTCGTCTACTGACGCACTCGCGTGAGCAGCGCGCGTGAGCCGGTGCTCACCGGGGTCACGTACTGGGCGCGCGACCTCGGGCCATACGTGTGGCACGACTTCGATCCCGAACGCACGCGCTACGACCTCCGTGCGATCGCGGCCAGTGGGCTGCGGACCGTGCGCACACTGTTGTCGTGGGACGTGTTCATGCCCACCGTGTCACGCGTGAACGCGACCGCGCTGCGCGATTTCGAGACCTTGCTTGCAACGGCGGAAAGCCTCGACCTGTCGGTGATTCCGGTGCTGTTTGCGCAGACGGTGGGCGATTGCGTGATGCTCCCGCCGTACGCGATCGACGTCGATGCGCCGTGGCCCGGCGTTCGGACGGTGACGGGCGGGGTGGTGCAGCCCGGCGGGCCGCGCGATCAGTACACGGACTCGCGCATGGCCGAGGCGGAGCAGCGCTGGCTCGAGGGCATGCTCGCTGAGTTCGCCGGCAACCGCGTGGTGGAGATGTGGGATCTCGGGCACGATCCCGCGACGACGGTGCGCCCGCGGCGCGTCGAACAGCTGCGTGCGTGGACGGCGGCGCACGCGGCGCGCATTCACGACGCCGGTGAACGCTGCACGCTCACGCTGGGCGCAGCTGACATCACGACTGCGCGTGGTGTGCGGCTCAATGTCGTCGCAGAGTCCGTCGACGTGCTCGGGATCGCCGTCGATCCTGCGGCGCTGGCGTTCGCGCGGTCCGAGCTCGACGCGGGCGCGGTGTCGTTCCTTCTGCAACTCGGCATGCGACTCGCCGGGGCTGTGCCGCTACACGCGCACGTCGATTGCCGGGACGGCGCGATTCCGGACGCAGACACGCTTCGTCGATTCGGCGGTGACGTTGTCGACCGTACGGAGGCCGTCGGATGCGAGGGCGTGCACGCGCTGCACTGGTCGGACTGCGCCGAGCGAATCGCCGGCGACCCGCCGTTTGACCGTCATGCGGACCTCGCACGACGCGGCGTCGTCGACACGAACGGATCGCCGACGGCATACGGCGACGGACTGCTGCGCGCCGCCGCCGCTAGCGGCGCAACGCAACTACCACGACCGTGGCCGGACTCGCTGGACGCGTCGGATTACTACGAGAATCTGCCGCACAGCATCGACGACCTTTACGTCGCGTGGCAACGCCTCGGCGACGAGTAGCCTGTTATGCTGACTACGGACTGCGGTGTGCGACACCCCCCTTTGCGCCTCCATCGCTGTCTCCATCAAACCCTTGTCGATTTCTCGCTGCTGACACGGGAAGATCGGTACGGGAAGCGCACGATGGATGCGGACCGTTGTCAGCACAAAGTCCTGGAGGACCGCGCCGTGGCTGCTGGCCGCATCAAGAAGATCATCCCGGATCGAGGCTTTGGATTCGTCCGCGCGGATGACGGAAATGAGGTGTTCTTCCATCGCACCGAGCTCACTACAGTGGACTTCGACACGCTGCAGGAAGGAGAGCCGGTGACGTTTGACGTTGTCGATTCGCCCAAGGGGCCGCGCGCCCGCAACCTCCAGAAGGCGAGCTAGCCCGCGGGCTACGCGTCCCTTCGCAGCTGGCGCAGCCGATCCGCCGCCGCGGTGACACGTGCCGGGTCCAGCCCGCGCAGACGCATTACCAGTTCGCGGCGCTGTGTCTGTGGGTAGGAGCCAACGGTGACATCGGGAAACTCCGCCGCCAGTTGCCGCATGGGCGCGTCCATCTCCGCCTCGGGGACCGCGCTGTAGCGGACCTCGAGCACGGTGGGCGCCGCGCCCTCGCTGAAGTGATGCGGGATCAACTCCTCCTCGACGATCGTGCTGAACTCGCGCGGAATCCCCGGAAGCACGTACACGTGGCGGTCGCCGACCGCAAGGTGAATGGCCGGCGCCATGCCGCGCCGGTTGGGAATCAGGTCGGCGCCCTCGGGCAGCATCGCGCTGCGCCGGTTGGCTGCGCTGACCTCGCTCGTGTTCACCCAGCCGGCGTCATGCATGCGGCGCACCAGCGCCTGGATGTTTTCGAACGCCGCGGCGTGCAGCTGCAGCGGACGTTGCAACGCGAACGCGACGCCCTCGAATGTGACGTCGTCGGGAGTTGGGCCGATGCCGCCGCTCACGATGATGTGCTGCACGTCCGGCTCGCCCACCGCGAAGCGCACCGCCGTGGCGATCGCGTCGCGATCATCGGCGACGACCTCGATCCGTCGCGCCGAATAGCCGGCTGCGAACAGCGCTTTGGCGAGCAGGTTCGAGTTCGTGTCCACGGTGTATCCGGAGAGGATCTCGTCGCCCACCGCGATGATCACCGTGGGGCCGGCCCGATCGGCTGGGCGGATCACGCCCGCAGCATAGGCGTGGATTGCCCCGAACAGAGGCTGGGGGGTGCGCGGGGGGCGTGCCCCCCGCGTGTACAATTCCGCCGCCCCGGAGGCGCTCGCCGCGAACGGCACGCGCCCCGCCCCGTTTGCACAGTGGAGCACTGAGACCGCATGTCCCACCTCGATCGCGCTGTGCTCGTGCCCATCGGCCTTTCGGGCGTGCTCGCCCTGATCGTCGCGGTCGCCCTCAGCCTGTGGGTGCTGCGGCTGCCGCCGGGGAACGAGCGGATGCAGGAGATCGCTCGCGCGATCCAAGAGGGTGCGCAGGCTTACCTCAATCGCCAGTACACGATCATCGCGGCGATCGGCGCCGTGATCTTTGTGTTTCTGTCGATCGCCCTCGGTTGGAAGACCGGCGTGCTCTTCGTGCTCGGCTCAGTCCTGAGCGGCGCCGCGGGATACGTTGGCATGAACATCTCCGTGCGCGCCAACCTCCGCACGGCTGAGGCCGCGCGCAATGGCATTCCCGCCGCGCTGCTGGTGGCGTTCCGCGGCGGTGCGGTCACGGGGCTCATCGTCGTGGGCCTCGGCCTGATCGGGGTCGTCGTCGCGTACGGCATCTTTGATGACTTCAATGCGCTCGTCGGCTTTGCGTTCGGCGCATCGCTGATCTCCGTGTTCGCCCGTCTCGGTGGCGGCATCTACACCAAGGCCGCCGACGTCGGCGCCGATCTCGTCGGCAAGGTGGAGGCCGGCATTCCCGAGGACGATCCGCGCAACCCAGCGGTCATTGCCGACAACGTCGGCGACAACGTCGGTGACTGCGCCGGCATGGCCGCCGACCTGTTCGAGACGTACGCGGTCACCGCGGTGGCAACGATGCTGCTCGGCTTTCTGCTCTACAAGGGACAGACGACGCTGGTCATCTATCCGCTGCTGCTCGGCGCCATCAGCATCATTGCGTCCATCGTCGGCACGTTCTTTGTGCGCATGGGCCGCGGCACGTGGATCATGGGCGCGCTCTATCGCGGATTGATCGTCTCCGGCGTTCTCGCGCTGATCGGGTTCGCTGCCGTCACCGCGGTGCTCGACGGCGGTGGCTATTTCAGTGGCTTCGACCACCCGGCGTTCAACCTGTTCTGGTGCGGCGTGGTCGGTGTCGTGATCACGATCCTGCTCGTCGCAGTCACCGAGTTCTTCACGGGCTCACAGTTCTGGCCGGTGCGCACCATCGCGCGCTCGTCGGTCACCGGACACGCGACCAACATCATCTCGGGCATTGCGATCGGCATGGAGGGCACCGCGATCCCGGTGCTCATCATCGGCATCGGCATTCTGGTCTCCGCCGCGCTCGGTGGCCTGTTCGGCATCGGCATTGCGGCGATGGCACTGCTGAGCATGACCGGCATCGTCGTCGCGATCGACTCGTACGGACCGATCACCGACAACGCCGGCGGCATCGCAGAGATGGCTGACCTCCCGCAGGAGGTGCGCAACGTCACCGACCCGCTCGACGCCGTCGGCAACACCACCAAGGCCGTCACCAAGGGGTACGCCATCGGGTCGGCCGGACTCGCCGCGCTGGTGCTGTTCGCCAGCTACACCGACATCCTCAAGCAGCATGGCAGTGGTGGCATCGGCTTCTTCGACCTCACCCAGCCGCCGGTCATCGTCGGCCTCTTCATCGGCGGGATCATGCCGTTCCTGTTCGGCGCGCTCGCGATGCTCGCGGTCGGCCGTGCCGCCGGCGGCGTGGTCACCGAGGTGCGCCGTCAGTTCCGCGAGATACCCGGCATCATGGCCGGGACCACCAAGCCGGAGTACGGGAAGGCGGTGGCGCTGGTGACCGCCTCAGCACAGCGCGAGATGATCATCCCCGGGTTGCTCCCGGTTGTCGCACCGCTCATCGTCGGCTTTGTCCTCGGGCCGCAGGCACTCGGGGCCATGCTGCTCGGCACGATCGTCGTGGGACTGTTCGTCGCCCTGCAGATGACGACCGGCGGCGGCGCCTGGGACAACGCCAAGAAGTACATCGAGGACGGGAACTTCGGCGGCAAGGGCACCGACGCACATGCCGCGGCGATCACCGGCGACACCGTCGGTGACCCCGAGAAGGACACGGCGGGCCCGGCGATCAACCCGATGATCAAGGTGATGAACATCATCGCGATCCTCGCCGCGCCGACGATCGCGATCCACCACCTCTTCTACTAGCAGGCAGACTCCCGCCGGCCGGGTATCGTTGATTCGTATGGAAGTTCGCCCTGTGGTCAGCCACGACGCGACGGGCCACCACACGCCCCCTCGCGAGCATCATCGCGACGTGCAGGGCGGCGCCGCGCGCGCCGCGGTGTTCGGCATCAGCGATGGGCTGCTGACCAACGTCTCGCTCATCCTGGGGGTTGCCGGGGCATCCCCGGGCGGCGGCATCGTCCGCCTTGCGGGCCTTGCCGGGCTCGTCGCCGGCGCGTTCTCAATGGCTGCCGGTGAGTACGTGTCCATGTCCGCGCAGAAGGAGCTGCTGGAGCGGGAGCTCGAACTCGAGCGCCGCGAGCTGGAGCGTAATCCCGAGACGGAGACGCGCGAGCTGGCGGCGACGTTCGAGCGCCGCGGTCTGGATCACACCGACGCACGCCGCATCGCCGAGACCATCATGCTCGACCCCGAGGTCGCGCTCGAGGTGCACGCCGCCGAGGAGCTCGGGATCCGCCCCAGCCAGACCGGCGCGCCGCTGTCCGCGGCGATCTCGTCGTTCTTCAGCTTCGCGCTCGGCGCGGTCATTCCGCTGCTCCCGTGGTTCTTCACCTCCGGCAGCGCGGCGGTCATCGCCTCGGTCGTCCTCGGAGCGGTGAGTGCGCTGGCGATCGGCTGGACGGTCGCGGTCTTCACCGACCGCTCGCGAATTCGCTCCGCACTGCGCCAGCTCGCGATCGCCGCCGTGGCAGCAGCGGTCACGTACGGCATCGGCACCGCCGTCGGGGTGCGCACCGCCGGCTGAGCCCGTGAACGAGTACAAGCTCGAGATCCAACAGCTGACCGGGCAGCTGGCTCACATGCGCGAGACCGACGCCGACCCTACGCTCATCAGCGAGTACGAGGCCGAGCTGCGCAACCTCAGTGCGTTGTATCGCGCCACCAGCGAGACGTACGAGGCCGGGATGGTCGACACGCGGCTGGCGCAAGCCCTGGACCGGACGGGGTTCGGCGCCTGGACGCTCCAGAACGTGTACAGCTTCATCTACGACGTCTCGATGGAGCTGCCGCTCGATGGCCAGGAGCTGGCGAGCCTGATCGACGGCACCGACTACGCGGGCTCGCTGCTGGAGAGCCTGGACTCCTAGTGCGCCGCGAGCGCCGGCACGCGCTCGACGGGCACCTCGACGCCGGCAAGCGGCGGCACCTTCTTGCCGGGGTTGAGCGTCCCGTGCGGGTCGAAAACGTTCTTGATGCGCCGCATCAGCGCGATGCCGCCGGGCCCGAGCTGGCGCTCCACGTACGCGACCTTTGCCTGACCCACGCCGTGCTCACCCGACAGCGAGCCGCCCATGGCGAGGACTCGCTCGAACAGCTCTGCGGCCGCCTTGTCGGCGCGTTCGCGCTCGCCGTCCACACGGGGGTCGATGAGGAAGGTGGCATGCAGGTTGCCGTCGCCGAGGTGCCCGAAGTTGACCACCGGCAGCTGATGGCGCTCCCCGATCTGGTGGGTGAAGGCGACCAGCTCGGCAACTCGGTCGCGCGGGACCACAACGTCCTCGTTCACCTTGCCGATCATCACCTTGGCCACGGCGGCGCTCACCGCCTTGCGGGCCTGCCAGAGGCGGTCGGCCTCGCTCGTGGTACTTGCGGTCTCGACGGAGTCGGCACCTGCCGCCGCGGCAGCCTGGCGCACGGCCTCCGCCTCGGTCGCGGCGCCGCTCGCGCTGCCCTCCACCTCGAAGATCACCAGGGCTTCGGCGTCGCCGCCGAGCGTGCCCCCGCCAGCGGCGCGCACCGCGGCGAGCGCGCCGCGGTCGAGGAACTCGAGCGCTGCCGGCACCACGCCGGCACGGGTCACTCCGGCGACCGCGGCAGCCGCTTTATCCATGCTGCTGTACGTGGCCGCGAGCGTCATCCGCGCTTCGGGAGCGGGCAGCAGGCGCAGCAGCACCTCCGTGATGACCCCGAGCGTGCCTTCCGAGCCGGCGAGCAGCGCCAGCAGGCCACGCCCCGACCCGTCCCCGCCCTCGCCGAGCCGGACCACGCTGCCGTCGGCCATCACCACGGTGAGACCAGCCACGTAATCGGCGGTGACGCCGTAGCGCAGGGCGTGCGGTCCGGCCGCGTTGCACGCGACGTTGCCGCCGATGGTGCAGGTGGAGCTCGAGCCGGGGTCAGGCGGGTAGTACAGGCCGGCGCGGTGAGCGGCGGCGCTGATCGACCCGGTGATCGCGCCCGCCTCGGCGTGCAGCCGCTGGGCGTCGCGTTCGAGCCCGAGCACGCGGCTCATGCGCGTGAGGCAGAGCACGATGCCGCCGTGTCGCGGGGCGGCGCCGGCCGCGTATCCCGTGCCCGCACCGCGCGGGATCACGGGCGCGCCATGGTGGGCGGCGACCTGGAGCACGCCCGCAACCTCCGATGTCGTGGAGGGAAACACGACGACGTCGGGGAGGTGGCGTTCGCCGGAGGCGCCCCAGGCGTCGTAGGCGTAGGCAGCGAGGTCGGCTGGCCGCGTGTACACGTGCGGCGCGTCCACCTGGCCTTCGAGATCGCGAATCACCCTTCGCTCGAGCACTGGGCGCAGATTCTATGTTGACGGCGGGCGCACACTGCGCCGGAGGGCGCCCGAAGCAGCCTGCGTATACTCAATTGCAATGGGTGACGCAGTGACCGTCGAGGCGCTTGAGCGCGCCCTCGCGACCGTCATGGACCCCGAGCTCCACCGGCCGATGCTGCAGCTCGGCATGCTTCGTGATCTCGCCGTCAACGGTGACGTCGCCTCGCTGCGCGTCGTGCTGACGACCCCCGCGTGTCCACTCAAGGACCGCATCCAGGCCGACATCGATGCCGCGGTGATCGGCACGGTGCAGGGCGTTCGCGCCGTTCAGGTCACGTGGGACTCCGACGTCAGCTCCACACGCGGGCTGCCGGGCCGTCAGGAGATTGCAGGCGTCCGCAACGCTGTCGCGATCAGCGCCGGCAAGGGTGGTGTCGGCAAGACGACTCTCAGCGTCAACGTGGCGCTTGCTCTGCAGCAGTCCGGGGCGCGTGTCGGACTGCTGGATGCAGACGTGTATGGCCCGAACGTGCCGCTGATGCTCGGCCTCACCGAGCCGCCGCGTGCAAATGCGGACGGCAAGATGTTGCCGCTCGAGGTGCACGGTCTCAAAGTCGTGTCGTTTGGCACGATTCTGAAGCCCGGCGAACCCGTCATCTGGCGCGGTCCCATGCTCGCCAAGGCGCTGCGCGAGTTCCTCTACGAGGTGGCGTGGGGCGAGCTCGACTATCTCGTCATCGATCTCCCGCCCGGGACGGGCGACGTGCAGCTGAGCCTCGCGCAGAGCATGCCCATGACCGGGGCGGTGATCTGCACCACGCCGCAGGACGTGTCACTTGCCGACGTGAGCCGCGGCATCCAGATGTTCCGCAAGCTCAACGTGCCGGTGCTCGGCGTGGTCGAGAACATGAGCGGCTTCGTCTGCCCGCACTGTGACGAGCGCACCGACATCTTCGGCAGCGGCGGCGGCCGCCAGCTCGCCGAGAACTACGGCCTGCCGTTCCTGGGGGCGATACCGCTCGACACGCGCATCCGGCTCGGCGACAACAGCGCACCGTTCATGGTGCACGGTGCCGACACTCCCGTCGGTCGCGTGTTCCAGGATGTGGCGTCGCACATCGCGGCCGAGGTCAGCAAGGAGAACTTCGCGGCTGCTGCGCCGCCCGAGATGCCGGGCCCGCGCATGCGTCTCGCCGGCTGAGCGTTTCACCCCGGATCGCTGACGTGCAGCGTCCGCCATTGATCGCGGTGTGCGGCACGTCCCTCGACGAGCCCGGCGCGATGCGTGACGCCGAAGAGGTGGGTGCGCTGCTCGCTGCACGCGGCGCCGTCGTGGTGTGTGGCGGTCGCGGGGGCGTGATGGCGGCTGTCGCGCGTGGTGTGCGCGCCGGCGGTGGCAGCAGCATCGGGCTGCTACCGGGCGACGACGCGAACGACGCCTGCGAGGACATCACCGTCGCGCTGCCGACCGGACTCGGCGAGATGCGCAACGCGCTGATCGCGCACACGTCGCGCGCGATGATCGCCATTGGCGGCGGTTACGGGACACTCAGCGAGATCGGGTTCGCGCTTCGCCTCGGCCGGCCCGTCGCGGCGCTGCGCACATGGGACATCCGGCGCGCGGGTGACGAGGTGCCGGACGCGGCGCTGCACCGCGTCGACACGCCGCGCGAAGCCGTGGACTGGGTGCTGTCGCAGATCTGATCACGAAGCCAAGAAGCATGGGAAATGTCGACGAACGCCGCTAGCATCTGATAGCCGACGTTCGCCCACATGGTATGGTAGTCGGCGAACGCCGACATAGTACGCTCATCGGCGTACGCCGACAGGAGCACAGCCACGCGCGTCAACTCGATCGCCGACCTCGCAGCGGCCGTTCGTGGCCGGCGCCTCGCCCTAAGCCTGAGCCAACGCGAGCTGGCGGCTCGAGCCGGGGTCTCTCGCGACTGGATCAACTCGTTCGAGGCCGGCAAGTCGACCGTGGAGCTGGGGCACGTGATCAGGCTGATCGACGCCCTGGGGCTGAGCCTCAGCATCGATGACATCGACGCCGTCGCATCCGACGCAGGACCGTCTGTCGACCTCGATGCCCTCCTGGACGACTACCGACGTCGATGACCGATGCGCTGACCGTTGTCCTCGACGATCAGGTTGCCGGGATCGTCAGCCGCCTGCCGCAAGGCCGACTGCGCTTTGACTACGACCCGTCATACGGGGGCCGAGCGGGCGCCACTCCGCTTTCTCTTTCGATGCCCATCCAGGTGGCCTCGCACGCCGACCACGTCATCAGACCGTGGCTCGCAGGTCTGCTCCCCGAGAACGAGGCGGTCATCAGCAGGTGGGCTCGGCATTTTCATATCTCGACGTCCTCGCCGTTCGCTCTGTTGGGGACACCCGTTGGCGAAGACTGCGCAGGCGCTGTTCGATTCGCTCCACCACATCAGCTTGAGCGGATCCTGCAGCGCCCGGGCGCCGTCGACTCGCTGACTAAGGCGGGCGTCGCATCGCGACTGCGCGATCTTCGCGAAGATTCCACCGCATGGCTCGGGAGATCCTTCACCGGACAATTCAGCCTGGCGGGCGTGCAACCCAAGACCGCGCTGCTTCTGCGACAAGGTCGCTGGGGAGTCCCCTCCGGGTCGACTCCCACCACGCACATCCTCAAGCCGGCAACCGCAGGCTTCGACGATCACGATCTCAATGAGCATCTCTGCCTCTCGACCGCCCGACGCGTTGGGCTCCTCGCCGTGCGGACGCGCGTGCTCCGATTTGGTCGTGAAAGTGCTCTGGTGGTCGACCGCTACGACCGCACGATCGTGGGCAGTGACATACGTCGCATCCACCAGGAGGACGTCTGTCAGGCGCTTGGCATTCAGCCATCGAAGAAGTACCAGAACGAGGGCGGTCCGGGGCCGCGGGACATCGCTGATCTTCTGCGACGCACCATGAAGCCATCCGTTGCCGACGCATCGGTCTGGCAGTTCGCCGATGCCCTCATCTTCAACTGGCTCATCGCCGGCACCGATGCGCACGCGAAAAACTATTCGCTGCTTCTGGCTGGTAATCAGGTGAGGCTGGCGCCGCTGTACGACGTTGCGTCATCTCTGCCGTACGGTACAGACGAGAGACGGCTCCGATTCGCCATGAAGATTGGTGGCGACTATCGCGTCTTCCCGCAGCACAACACGTGGCCCGACGCGGCACGAGATCTGGGCGTGGATGCGGATCGTATCGTTGCCCGCGTTCGCGAACTCGCTTCCTCACTCCCTCAGGCGTTGTCCGAGGCAGCCGGGGCTCCCGAGGTTCGCGCACTCACGCGCAGTCTGCCGGCGAAGCTTGTCGACCTCGTCGCAGACCGAACGGCGCGGTGCGTCATGGTGCTCGATCGCCTCTCTTCGTGATGTGCGACAGTCAGATGCGCAGCGGGCCGTGTGCGTGACCTTGTTACGGTGCGGCGCCGGTGAACGGCTGCGATCAGAAATGGTCACCGGGCGTCCGCGGTGGCGAGAGGAGCGCGACACATGAGGGTTCTGGTTACGGGCGCTGCGGGCCAGCTCGGGCAGGAGCTCTGCACGCTGCTTGCCACGGAGCAACACGAAGTCGTCGCCGTCGACCTCGACTGCGACATCGCATCCGCGAGTGCGGTGCGATCAATGCTTCGCGAAACGCGACCCGACGTTCTCGTGAACTGCGCAGCGTACACGCGTGTCGACGAAGCCGAGACGCACGGCGACGATGCGTATCGGGTCAATGCGCTCGGTGCTCGTGTGCTCGCTGCGGAATGCAGCGACGCATACGTCCGCCTCTGTCACGTCAGCACCGACTACGTGTTCGATGGCGAGAAGGACGGTCCGTATCACGAATGGGAAGCTCCCCACCCGGTGAACGTGTACGGAGCCAGCAAGCTCGCGGGTGAGCTGGAGGTGCAGCGCCTCTGCCCCGACCATCTGATCGTGCGCACCTCGTGGCTCTTCGGCGCTCAGGGACCGAACTTCGTCCTGACGATGCTGCGGCGCGCTGCCGAGGGTCGCGAGCTCGCCGTCGTTGCAGACCAATACGGCTCGCCAACGTGGACCGGGCATCTTGCTCCGGCGCTGCTGCGGTTGCTCGCCGCCGAGATGCGCGGGGTCGTACACGTTGCCGGCACCGGCGAGACCTCGTGGCACGGGTTCGCAGAAGCCGTCATGCAGAGTGCGGGGTTGTCGGTGGCCGTCAGACCGCTGCGGACCGAGGAGTACCCAACAGCGGCGCGACGTCCTCGCCAGACCGTGCTCGACTGCCGCGTGCTGGGTCTGATCGGTCATCCGCCGCTGCCTCCGTGGCGCGAGGGGGTGGACGAGTACCTCCGGCAGCGCAGCGCCTCGCTGTCCACAGACGCGCGTCGCTAAACGCGCGAGGCTCTACGCCTCCAGCGCCTCCCTCGCCGCGCGATGAATCGCGGGCACGGTATCGACGTCGTCGGTGAACACGCGCACGATGCGGTTGTATTGCGGCAGGCGCGACACCAGCTCGGCGACGCGCCGCTCCTGGATCGTGCGCTCGAGCGGGTCGTAGATGTGCACAAAGCCGTGCTCGGTCAGGGGGTTTTGCGGCGCCACGCGCGTGGTGGCAACGTCGACCTCGAGCCGCGCGGAGCGCGCGCCGGCGGGGAGGAGCGCCTCGATGCGCTCCTGCAGCTGCGACGTGTCCATCTCCGCGTCCGACACGGTTTCGTACGCGAGGTGCCAGTTGAGGTCACGCGACGTGATGCGCTCCCACTCGCCGGCGAGCCGCCGGCGATTCGAACCGAGCGGTTCACGCTGCCAGCGTTGGACGGCGTCGAGCAGCGACCAGTCGTTCAACCGGAGAAATTCGTCCATGTGGTCGAGCGGGTTGCCCGGCAGCAATTCGTCGACCGTGTCGGCGAAGACCTCGCGCATGGACAGGTCGAACCGGCGTCCGGTGCGGTGGTGGTAGACATTGAGGTACATGTAGAGGCGCGACGCGAGGAACATCTCGAGCGCGGCGGTGGCATGGCCGTGCAGCACCAGCGTGTCGCCGTCGACGAACGTGTAGTGGATCAGCCGCTGCACCTCGACCGGTCCGATGCTGATGCCGCACATGTACGCGTCGCGCGGCACGTAGTCGAGATTGTCGATCGTCGCGGGGCCGCACAGCACCGGCTTCAGCGTGCGCAGCCAGCGCGGCGGCTCGTAGCCCTCGATGTCCGCGTCGGCCATCACCCATGCGACCCACATCGGGTCCACCTGCTCGCCGGCGGCGAACGCACCCGCTGGGCTGCAGCGCAGCGAGGCGATGCGGTCGGCCAGCTGATGCGTCACCACGTGACGTCCGATCACCTCGTGATCGATGTGCCAGCGCGACAGCACCTCCTGGTCGAAGAAGTGTCCGAATGGGCCGTGGCCGACGTCGTGCAGGAGCCCGGCGATGCGCAACGTCTCCTCGACCAGTGGTGGCGACGGCGTCTCCGGAATGGCAGCTCGCAGCGACTCGTCGATGCGCCGCGCGAACTGACTGGCCAGGTGCATCGCGCCCAGCAGATGCACGAAGCGCGAGTGCTCGGCGGTGGGAAACACCCACCACGCGGATTGCAGCTGGTGCACCCGGCGCAACCGCTGCAGCCACGGGGTGTCCAGCAGTTCGCTCTCGCTCGCCTGACCCGGCCGATCCTTGGTGATCTCGATGTAGCCGTACAGCGGGTCAGCGATGAGATTGACTTCGCTGAAGCGCGCGGCGCTGTCGCCGCTGCTACTCGTCGTCGTCCTCGAGCTCCTCGTCGTCCTCGTCGTCCTCGTCGTCGTCGTCATCGGCCTGCGCGACGGCCCAGCCACGGATGTCAGTCATGGCCACGTCCTCCGTTTGAGAAGCACTGCCGCTGCTGACCGGCGGCGTCTTTTTTATACGGCATCGGGGCTTGTGAAAGGGTTATCCAGGCCTCCAGCGTCATCATCGTCCGGATGGTGTCGATCGACGATGTGGCCGGCGCGGCCCGCGCCATCGCGGCCACCTCCTCAAAGCGCGAGAAGGTCCAGCTGCTGGCCGCGATCCTGCGCCGCTGCGACACCGACGAGCTCGCCCTGGCGACGCGCTATTTCGCGGGCTCCGTCTTCCCCGTCGGCGACCCGCGCACCCTGAAGGTCGGCGGCGCAGCGTTCAGCGCCGCGCTGCGTGAGCTGTCGGGCGCCGACGAGGACGCGATCGGCGCGGCTTGGCGGCGGCACGCCGACCTCGGCGACGTCACCGCCGAGCTCCTGGCTGGCCAGTCGGGCGGATCGCTGAGTCTGCGCGACGCAGACGCCGCGCTGGCGGCGAT
>JBOHUE010000150.1:0-8892 GCA_050734185.1 Candidatus Dormibacteria bacterium
GCTCTTGACTTTCCTGTCATGAACTACGAGGGCGGCGGGCAGCGCGTTGACGCGTCGGCGTGGCTGCTGCGCGTCACAGGCGATGTCGCTCACCCGCTCGAGCTGTCGGAGCCGGACGTGCTCGCGCTCGCGACGGTTGAGCACACGTATGCGCTGAACTGCGTCACGGGCTGGTCTGCGACGCGCACGTGGCGCGGCGTCCCGGTCGCGACGCTGCTGTCGATGGCAGGCGCGAACGCGGACTGGGGTCACGCCGACGTGCGCTCCACGAGCGGCTATCACTGGGACCACCGGCGCTCCGACCTGATGCTCGCGGGGGCGCTGCTGTGCACACACGTGAACGGCGTGCGCCTCAGTGACGATCACGGGTACCCGCTGCGGCTGATGATCCCGGGCACCGTGGGCGAGTCCAACATCAAATGGATCGACGGCATCCACGTGGCCACGGGTGCCCCGGAGCTGTACCTCGGCGAGCACGTGGACTTCAGCAATCCCACCGTCACGGGACCGCTGCAACCGCAAGACCCGGCGGGACGTCCGGCATGAGCACGTATCGCGTGCTCGTGTGGTTGCAGGTCGTCGCGCTCGCGCTTGTCGTCGCCGGCGTCGCGACCGCGTGGATCATCGGCCTCGTCGGTCCGCTGTTCTCTCAGGGTTAGGCGCGCGCAAAAAGACGACGCTCCCCGGCCGATGCTATGGTCAAGCACGCTTCGATGGCGCATGCGATTCCGGGCCGGCGCGTCGCCACACTGGTTGAGGCCGTGCAGCAGCTTTCGCTGGCGCGAGACCTCGACGCGATCGTCGAGGTCGTGCGAGTTCGCGCTCGCGAGCTCACCGGCGCCGACGGCGCCACGTTCATCCTCTGCGACGGCGACGAGTGCCACTACGTCGACGAGGAGGCGATTGGTCCGCTGTGGAAGGGGCAGCGCTTTCCGCGCTCCGAGTGCGTGAGCGGGTGGGCGATGGAGAACGGCGAGCCCGCGGTCATCGAGGACATCGAGGTGGACGACCGCGTGCCGCTCCACGCGTACCGGCCGACCTTCGTCAAGAGCCTGGTGGTGGTGCCCATCCGCGCGCGCGACCCCATCGGCGCCATCGGCAACTACTGGGCGCACAAGCACCGGGCGACTCCGGAGGAGCTCGCGGTGCTGCAGGCGCTCGCGGACAGCACCTCGATCGCCCTGGAGAACGTCGACCTGTACGCCGGCCTCGAGCGCCGCGTCGAGGAACGAACGCATGCCCTGGAGCGGGCCAACCACGAGCTGGAAGCGTTCGGCTACTCGGTGGCGCACGACCTCCGCGGGCCCCTGACGCTGCTGCGTGGCTGGAGCGACATGATGGCGAACGACGCCCTGCCACCGGATCGCATGCGCGCCGGGGCGGTGGCGATCAGCAACGCAGCGTCGCGCATGGGCACGATCATCGACGCGCTGCTCCAGCTCTCGAGCGTCACCCGCGCCGAGCTCACGTTGGAGACGGTGAATCTGTCAGACATGGCAGAAGTCATCGTGCGCGATCTCCGCGCCGGCTCTCCCGACCGCGCCGTCGAGGTCGAGGTGCAGCCCGCGATCCGGGTGCGTGGCGACCGCGGCCTCCTGCGCATCGGGATGGAGAACGTGCTGAGCAACGCGTGGAAGTACACCGCGCGGACCGCGGACCCGCGGGTCACCGTCTCCGCGGATGAACGAGACGGCGCGCTGGAGGTCGCGGTGCGCGACAACGGCGCCGGATTCGATTCGGCGGCAGCTTCGCAGATCTTCGAGGCCTTTCGTCGCGCCCATTCGCCTGCGGAGTTCCCCGGGACGGGCATCGGCCTCGCCACCGTCGACCGCATCGTGCGGCGCCACGGCGGCGCTGCCCGAGCCGAGGGTTCGCCGGGTGGCGGCGCCGCCATCTTCATGTCGTTCCCTGCGGCCTGACGCACGCCGGCGTGGCCGAGGCGCGCCACGCGGCGGGCGCCGCCAACCGGTCCAATTGACGATAATTAACAGACGACGCTTGGCCAGCGAAAGGCCGCAGATTGCGCCTGCAAGCATGCGCCCGAGGAATCCCGACGACGACTACCGTGGTGCCGGCACCCCGGCAGGCGGACACTCGCACTGAGCGCGTCCCAGACGTGATGCGGGCGCTGCTGCCGTGACCGACACGCCGCCGCCCGAGCGCGAGACGCCGTTCGACTCGCTACTGCAGTTCCTCTACGAGACGCACGGCTCCGACTTCTCGGGCTACAAACGCACGTCACTCATGCGACGGGCGCAGAAGCGCCTCGACCTGCTGGGCCTCACCTCGTACGACGAGTACATCGACTACCTGCAGGTCCGTCCGGACGAGTACGCGGCGCTGTTCGACAGCATCCTCATCAACGTCACGGGGTTCTTCCGCGACCCCGCCTCGTGGGACTTCCTGCGCGCGGACGTCATCCCCGAGATGCTGCGGGCAAAGGAGGACGCCGAGCCGATTCGCATCTGGAGCGCCGGCTGCGCGTCTGGCGAGGAGGCATGCAGCGTGGCGATGCTCCTCGCCGAAGAGCTCGGAGGCGACGCCTTCCGGCAGCGGGTCAAGATCTACGCGACGGACATCGACGACGAGGCGCTTGCGCGCGCCCGCCAGGGCGTGTACACGCTCAAGGATCTGGCCGCCGTGCCCGAGGACCTGCGCGCAAAGTACTTCGAGATCCACGGACAGCGTGGGGTCTTCCAGAGCGACCTGCACCGAGCGGTCATATTCGGACGCCACGACCTGCTCCAGGATGCACCGATCTCGCGCATCGACCTCCTGATCTGCCGCAACACCCTCATGTACTTCACCGCGGAGACGCAGGCACGCGTTCTGTCGCGGCTGGACTTCGCGCTCAACGACGGCGGGTTCCTCTTCGTGGGACGCGCCGAGATGCTGCTCATGCACGCCAATCTCTTCGTGCCGCTGGACATGAAGCAGCGCATCTTCACGAAGATCACGTCGCCGAACTTCCGGTCGCGGCTGCGCATCGTCGCGCAGGGCAACAACGACATCATCGGGTACCACGCCGGTCGTCAGGTGCGACTGCGGGAGGCGGCATTCGACTCCGACGCCAACGCCGTCATCGTGGTCGACGCCGACGGCGTGCTGGTCATGGCCAATGAGCGGGCGCGGCAGACGCTCGGCGTGCGCCTGCGTGACGTGGGCCGCCGGCTGCAGGATGTGGAGGTGTCGTACCGGCCGCTCGAGCTCCGCACGCTCATCGAACAGGCCGCGCGTGACCGCCGCGCGCTGGAGATCACCGGCGTCAAGCGCGTGCTCGAAAACGGCGTCACGCAGTTCCTCGACGTGATCGTCGCCCCCCTTGCCGATCCCGACGGCGAGCAGCTGGGCACGGCCGTGACGTTCAACGACGTCAGCGCCTCCAACCGGCTCCAGAACGAGCTGACGCGGAGCCGCCAGGAGCTCGAGACCGCATACGAGGAGCTTCAGTCCACCAACGAGGAGCTCGAGACTACCAACGAGGAGTTGGAGTCGACCGTCGAGGAGCTGGAGAGCACCAACAAGGACCTGCAGTCGGCCAACGAAGAGCTCGAGCATATGACCGACGGTTCCAGCCCCGGGCTCGCGACGGAGGGCTCGGCGCAGCCTGCGTCCTGAGGATGGCCGAGGACGCGCTCGCGGTCGGCAGCGTGAGCGCGCTCGGCACCCGCGTGCAGGTCGCGGTCACCGATGCGCATCGACTCGATGAGGCCCTGGCCCTTGTCACCGAGTGGCTCGGCGGGCTCGACCTGGCGGCGAGCCGCTTTCGCGGCGACTCTGAGATCACACAGGTCAACGGCACCAGCGGTGAGGTCGTGGCACTCTCTCCCCTCCTCGCGCGGTTGATCGCTGCGGCGCTGGAGGTTGCTGCCATGACTGACGGTATCGTCGACCCCACGGTGGGATCGGCCATGGAGGCGATCGGCTACGACCGCGACTTCGCTCGGGTGGTCGGCGGCACGGACCGCGCGGTCGCACCCGGGGTCCCCGCGCCCGGATGGCAGACCGTGCACCTCGACCGCGCCGCGCAAACGGTGCGGCTCGAACCAGGTATGCTCCTCGATCTCGGCTCATCCTCGAAGGCGTTCGCCGCGGACGAGACCGCGGCCCTCGCGAGCGCTGCGACCGGCGCGGGGGTCCTCGTCAATCTCGGCGGTGACATCGCGGTCGCCGGAGCGGCGCCCGCGGGCGGGTGGCCGGTGCGCGTCACCGACGATCACGCAGCCGCCGCGGACGCTCCCGGCCAGACGGTCGCCATCACAGCCGGAGGGCTGGCCACGTCGAGTACGACGGTCCGGGCGTGGTCAGCCGGCGGAAGCCCGGTGCACCACATCGTCGACCCCCGCACCGGAGCGCCTGCGCCGGTGGTGTGGCGGACGGCGAGCGCCACGGGATCCACCTGCCTGGAGGCCAACGCCGCAACCACCGCGGCGATCGTCCTCGGCGAGCTGGCCGCAGCGTGGATCCGGGAGCGCGGCATCCCGGCGAGGCTGGTCGGGCGCGACGACAGCGTTCTGCACCTCAACGGCTGGCCCGACGCCGGCGACGAGACGCAGCCGGCGATTCCCAGCGATCTCACAGACTGAGCCCAGCCGCCACCCATCCCGCATCATCAGGCTGGAAGCGTGCCCCATCCCCGCAGCGCCCGCGGCTGGCTCGCCATCGGGGGCGGCGCACTCGCACTCGCGCTCGGCGCGTTTGTCGTGCTGTATTTCGTGGTGCTCGGCGGCTCATCTGTGGCACCGCTCGCGCTGAGCACGGCGAACCCGTCGCAAGCGGCTGCGGCCGGCGCCGCGTCGGCAGCGCCGCTCACCGCCCTTGCCGGGGACTGGTCGATCGCCTCCGGCTCCGTTGCCGGCTACCGGGTTCGCGAGCAGCTCGCGTCGCTGCCCGCGCAGAGCGACGCGGTGGGGCGCACGTCACAGGTCAGCGGCAGCGTCACCGTGACCGGCACATCGGACGCGCTCACCGTGAGCGCCGCCAGCCTCACCGTCGACGTCTCCACGCTGTCGAGCAACGAGTCGATGCGCGACAACCGCATCCGTAATCAGGGGCTGGAGAGCAACCGCTTTCCCAAGGCCACCTTCGAGCTCACGCAGCCGGTGACGCTCCCGGCCGACGCCTCCGGCGGCGCAACGATCACCGTCAACGCGACGGGCAAGCTGACGATCCACGGGTCCACGCAGACGGTCACGATCCCGCTGCAGGCGCGCATCGCGTCGAACCAGATCGAGGTCGCGGGGTCGATCACGTTCCCGTTCGAAAAGTTCGGCATGACGCCGCCGTCCATCGGCGGATTCGTGAGTGTGCAGGACTCGGCGACGATGGAGTTCGACATCAAGCTCGCGCACTCGTGACGATCAGCGCGGCGCGCTGAGCATCCGCTCGAGCGCGTCGAGCCGCGCGTCCCAGAACGAGCGGTACGTGTCGAGCCACTCCTGCGCTGTGTCCAGCGCGCGCGGCACACCGGTGATGACGTGGTCGCGGCCCACGACGCTCCGCGACACGAGCCCCGCCTGCTCGAGTAGGTGCACGTGTTTGGACACCGCGGCCAGGGAGACGGGGTAGCGGCTTGCGAGCGACGTGACTCGCGCGGAGCTTTCGGTGAGCCGCTCGAGGAGGTCGCGGCGGATGGGATGGGACAGCGCCCCGTAGGCGCGGTCCAGCGTGTCGGGCGAACCCTCAACCATTTGGTTGAACGTTACAGGAACTGTCCGGGCTTCACCCCCGGCCCTCAGATTCCCGGTCAGACTGCGGAGATGCCGCACACCGCAACGGGCGTCCGCCTCGCAGAGCTCATCGCGGCGCTGTCGCTCTCGAGTGACCTCGCCCTCGGCCAGCCGATGGAGCACGTGCTGCGCGCCAGCCTCATCGCGCAGCGGACGGGCGATCGCCTCGGCGTGGACGACAACACGCGAGCCGACGCCTATTGGGTGACGCTGCTGGCGACCGTCTGCACGGGGGAGTCGTTCGAGATGGTTCGCGCGTTCGGCGACGACATCGCATTTCGCAGCGGCATGTATCACGTGGGCCCGTCGCAGTTCGCCACGATGTTCCACGCGCTCGGCCGTGCCGGCTCGGATCGCTCACCGCTCGCGCGCGCCGGTGTCGTCGCCGGAATCATCGGAGGCGGCGGCCGCGCGATCGAGTCGGTCTTCACCGGGCACTCCGCCGTGACGACCGCGGTGTCGCAGCGGCTCGACCTCGGCCCCGGCGTCACCAGCGCGCTGCCCAAGACATTCGCGCGCTGGGACGGCAAGGGCATCCCGCGCGGCGTCGGCGGCGAGGACGTGCCGATGCCGGTGCGTTTGATGATGCTCGCGGACATGGCGGAGGTGCACCACCGCGTGAGCGGCGTCGACGGCGCCGTCGCCATGGCACAGCGTCACTCGGGGAAGATGCTGGCGCCGGCGGTGGTGCGCGCATTCTGCGGGTCCGCGGGGGAGATTCTCGCCGACCTCGAGGATCCCTGGGACCGTGCCATCGCGGCGCAGCCCGGCGCGCTGCGCCCGCTGGATGACGGCGAGGTGGACACCGTGCTGGAGGTCATGGCCGACATCGCCGACCTCAAGTCACCGTGGTTCTCGAGTCACTCGCGCGGCGTCGCCGACCTCGCCTCGCGCGCGGTCGCGTCCGCGGGTATGCCCGCCGGCGACGTCGTTACCGTCCGCCGCGCCGGCCTCCTGCACGACGTGGGCCGCACCGCCATCGCCAACAGCGTGTGGGACAAGCCCGGCCCGCTCACGGACGGTGAGCGCGATCGCATGCGCCTGCACGCGTACTACACCGAGCGCATGCTGCGACGCCCGGCGCTGCTCGCCGGGCTCGCCGCGGTGGCTGCGTCGCATCACGAGCGCCTCGATGGCTCCGGATACCACCGCGGCGTGCGCGGCGCCGAGATCCCGCTGCTCGGCCGCTACATCGGCGCCGCCGACGTGTATCACGCCGTGCAGGAGGAGCGCCCCTATCGCGCTGCAATGAGCGAGAAGCAGGCGGTGATGCACATGCGCGGTGAGGTGCACGACGGACGTCTCGATGCCGCGGCGGCCGAGGCGGTTCTTGGCGTCGCCGGTCACCGCACCACCCTCAACGTCTCCGCACCGGCGGGCTTGACAGCGCGCGAGGTCGAGGTGCTGGTGCTGATAGCGCGCGGCGCCACCACGCAGCAGGTGGCGCGGCAGCTCGCCATCACGCCAAAGACCGCAGGCAACCACATCGAGCGCATCTACAGCAAGATCGGCGCGTCGAGTCGCTCGACCGCGACGCTCTTCGCCATGCAGCACGGCATGCTCGCCACGCTGGAGCCAGTGCAACGCTGAGGAGAACTCCTCACGACGCACCGCCCGCGGCCGCGCAGCCTGCGGGCATCGTCAACGACGCGCCAGCGGCGCGAGGAGGCACTCACATGACCGCGATGACACTGAACTTCGCAGAACACGCGCAGACCACCCGGTTCACGCATGGCCACGAGGATGTGGTCGATCTGCTCGGCACGAGCATCGGGCTCCAGACATTCGAGCCCGGGTGGCGCTGGTCGAACGACGTGCGACCGCTGGTCGGCACGGAGCGCTGTCCGTTCGTTCACCTCGGCTACATGCTGTCTGGGCAACTGCATGTCGAGCTGCCGGACGGCGGCACACTTGACCTGCATACCGGCGACGTGTTCTCGATCCCACCGCGTCACGACGCGTGGGTGGTCGGCGACGAGACCGTGCGCCTGCTCGACTGGGGCGGCAAGGCGAAGGAGTACGCGCAGCCAGCCGCACGCAGCGCCGGCTGAGCGACGGCGCTCCGAGAGGGGTCGGGCGCTCAGAGCTGAGGAGTGGTGCGCGTCTTGTTGCGTGGTGGCGGCGGGCCGGCGGGCGCCGGCTCCTCGCGCATCAGCGCAAGGCGCTTCTGCAGGCGGCCCATGAGTGCTGACAACTGCGCGCGCTCGCGTTCGGAGAAGCCGCCGAAGATCTCGTCGTTGATGCGATGGGTCACCGGCAGGATGGCGTCGACCACCTCACGTCCGGCGTCGGTGATGTCGATGAGCAGCATGCGGCGGTCGCCGGGATGCGGAGCTCGGCTGACCAGTCCGCGACGCACGAGTGTGTCGACGAGCGACGTCATGCTGCCGCTGGTCATCAGCATTCGCTCGGCCACCACCGAGGGCGGCAGCGGTGCACCCTCGCCCTCTACGATCGCGAGCACCTGGAAGGCGGCGTTCGAGATGTCGGCGTACGGGCGCCGGCGACGCTGCAGCTCAGCCAGCATGAGCGTCGTCGCCCGCGTGAGGTTGATGGAGCACTCCGACGCCGAGCGGCTCGCGCCGGGGAACTCCTCCTCGAAGGAGCCCCCCAGGCGCACCGCCTGCGGCGAATCAGCCAACGGCAACGGGGTATTCGACGACTTCGACCTGATCCGAGAACCAGATCTCCGGCTTGCTGATCACCCCGGCGTGCTGCATCGTCTCGGCCAGCGAGGGGTCGGCGACGAAGCCGCGCGCGCCCTCGAGGTCCCGGAACGTCAGCACGATGACCAGGTCGTTGGGATCCCCTTCCACGCGGTCGATCTGGTGGCCCAACCCGCCGTACTGCCGGCGGACGGTGCCGTGCTCCTCGAAGAGCGGCCTCCACGCCTCGTAGTTCTGGACCCGGTGCCGGACGATGATCGCAACGCTCATGGTGTGCCCCCGGTGGTGAGCCAACCCTTCATGCGAAGCATTGGCTCGTAGTCAAATAACTTGGCCTCAAGCTACTTGAACACGAGGGAGCTTGTCAAGCCCCCTCTCTAGGTCCCATAGGTTCTTGTCAACGTTGGTGGTCAACGTTGGTGGCCGGGGTCGAAGTCGCGGTCGCCTCGCCAGACGCCCCAGACCAAGCTGAGTGACTTGCTCATGCAGTGACCGAG
>JBOHUE010000151.1:0-5695 GCA_050734185.1 Candidatus Dormibacteria bacterium
CCTCCCTGAGCTTGCGCACGATCTGCTCCGGCGTGTGCTTCCGTCCCTTCATGAGTGGTTCCTCCTTGCCCTTGCGGGCCAACGGGAACTCTCATATCAGGTGGACCAATCTCAGGGGGTCGGGCCAGCAGCGCTTGGAGCCTTCTGCGTGGTCGGATCCGGATGTCATCGAAGCGACGCGCCGAGCTGCGCAACTAGCTGTTGACATCCTCGAAAGAGCTAGGGAGCTGAACGGGCGAAAGGCAACTGCCCTGTTCGTGGCTGTAATTTTCGAGGTCCTTGCCTCGGCGTTTGTCGCCGGCGCCGCAGCCGCCGTGGTCTTCCACGCACTGGGCTAACGGCCGAGCAACGCGACGATCTCCTCGATCTTCCAGACGTGGTCGCTGACGCCAGCGGCCATCGCCGGAGTACGCGGGTACGGGAGGCCCTGATGGGGTCGGGCGAAGTTGTAGTACATGACGTGCAGCGACACAGCGGCGGCCAGGTTCTCCACCTTGCGGCTGAACGCGTTGGTGAGCCGGGTGAAGCGGCGCATGGACATACGCATGGTGAGGTTCTGCCGCTCTATGTGGCTGGTGCAGATGTTTTCCGGGTCAGGCGACCCACTGAGGATGCGCACATCCGCACCAAGGCACTTCGCGGGGCTGTAGCGCTTCTGGTCGTCAGAAGGATCTGCGCCGTAGATCTTCACGAGCTGCGCGTAGTCCACGTTCGTCGCCCACGTGCCATCGACGGCATCCCAGTACGCATGATGGCCGTCCGTAGTGAGCTGGATCCGGCTCGCGAGTCGCTTGGCCAGGTCGTCCGTCAGTTCCATCGCCATGCTGGCGGAGCGGTCGCCAATCGCCCACGAAGGCACAAGTTTGGTGTCGGCGTCGATCGCGACCCACGTCCATACGTCGCCCCACTCGCGGTCACCGCGGTGCTCGTCGGGCACGTTGCGCGCCTTGGCGTTGCAGAACGACCAGATCTCGTCGGCCTCGACGTGCTGGCAGCGAAGGTTGCGGAGCGCACGGTCCTGATGCTCGGAACAGGCTGCCCCGAGATCGACGAGCAGCTTGGTGACTGTGTTCTTGGCGACGCCCGTGATCCGCACAGTCGCGCGGATGGAGGTGCCCTCCACGAGGCAGCGGACCACGGCAACCCGCTTCGCAGCAGTGAGCCTGTTCATACTGACCATAATGCGTGAGCGCATAGGGAAAGTCAATACTACAAGGGGCAATTTACCGTACACGCGGCGTCGGTTTGGCAGGAAATGTGGAGTTTTTGCGTTGTCCTGAGCAGTTGCATCAGGACGTTGTTATGCTCAATCGCAAGAAATCACACATCAGGCGGAGGCTCTACAGAGTTCCCTACGCGTTCGCGCACAACTCCTCATAGATTTCGCTTTTTGACCAGGTGAACCAAAAATGAGCGCACAAGCGGCGGCAACGTCTCCGCCTACTTATAACCACCTCCGCCTAGCGCCCATTCGAGTGCCGCAAGATCTCGACCTACCCCCGGAAGCGGATGAGATTTTCGGGGCCCTCACCGATGATGGGAGGCGTGACTTCATCCACTTGGTGATGAAGGCACTTCACGAGTCACACGCTAGCGGCGACCTCAGACCGTTACAAGCGGTGATCGAAGAGTTCTATCGGTCGCTGCTCGTCGTCCGCCATCCCAGATATAAGGGGCTTCGCGCCGCCGCGTCCGGACCGCCCAAGGAACGGATCACCGCAGAGGAATTCCGCGCCAAGATCACCGACTGACCGGATAGTCGGGGCAATGGGAAGGAATCGATGGCACGTCTCCGATGACGGGGACATCGAAGACGAGATAAATCGGTGCCCAGACGCAATCAAGGCCGATTTCTTGGAAATGTATGACCGGCTCGTCATGAACCCGCGAGATCCAGCTCTTGGTGTCGCCTCTCACCATGACTGGGAGTGGCCGGAGCACGACTCCTACATCGTGCCGTTCGACGACGCCATCCTCTTCTACTCGCTTACAGCAGACATACCAACAATCCGCCTTCAAGCGATCGTTTGGCTAACCGATCCGCCTATGGCTTAGGCGGCTTCGCGGCCCACCGCGCGGCGGCAGCTCGCCGGGCTGCTGCGCGCCGATCCTCTTGCGTCATGCTCTCAGCCCGCGCCTTGCCCCCCTTGGCTCCTCCAAGGCGTCCAAGCGCCACCGCGGCGGGGTTCTTTCCCGCGTCGGGGTCTGGCGCGTTGCCAGTCGCCTCGTCCACTATCGCGGAGGCAAGGCGGTTCAGATCAGCGGGCTTGCGCTTGCGTGAGCGGTCAGGCATGAACCCAGCGGAGCACATCGACCATCCCGGCGTCAACTCCCGCCAGACTCAAACTGACCCACTACCCACTAGTCGGGGTCAATCGCTCCGTGGTGTTCTGGACGTGGTCGGTCGAGCACGTCCTCAAAGCGCTGCGAGACGCAGGCGTCACCGTCGCCTCCACGCTCTGGTCGCCGCCTCGGGTCTGGGGGTAGGCGCGCGCGTCGCGTCAGGGGTGCTTAGCCGATCCTCGCGCTGTCGTGAACGGCTGAGCAGCTCCGCTGCTGGAGGGAGGCCACATCCGGAGGGCTGACCTTCACGGACCCGAGCCCCGTGTCCTCGGAGCAAGGGGCGAGGGGAGTGCAAGGTGCGGCCCGCAGCGCGGGGCGACACCGTGGTCAGCCCGAAGCGATGTGGCCTCCCTCCAGCAGCGGAGCTGCTCAGGCGTTCAACAGGTGCCACCAGAAGCTCGGACCTGCGATCGTGGTCGTCGTCACCACGCGCCACGTCGGTCCACCGCGCAATGCCGGTGCGCGCAGGGTCCCCACCTCCGTGCCGGCCAGCGGAGCAGCGGGCGCGTGCGTGGTCGTCAGCTGGAGCGCCACGGGCTCGCCGATGCGCGCCACGACAGTCCCTGACGCCGGCTCGGCGTGGACACCGGATCGCTCACCCCAGGGTTCCGACACGCCGTCTCCGAGCGCGGGTGTGACCGTGGAGAGATCGACCGCGGCGTAGCCGGCGAACGCCGCGGCCATCCCGTTGCGCGCGGCGGCGAACGCGCCGCCAAGCTCCGGGTTCGCGGTGTCGACGTTGACGTCAGGGCCCTGGTCGAGGACAGCGCCGTACACCGTCAGCGGCGGCGCCGAGCTCGCATACGTGTGCTGTGCCGCGAAGAGCAGACATCCGCCCGCGGCGCCGGTCCATCCGGTCTTCAGCCCGAGCCAGCCCGCGTCGGTTCCGAGCAGGATGTTGATGTTGCTCAGCTGCGTGCCGTCGGGGAGCACGGCGGTCTGCGTATGGACCACGTCGGCGAGCGCCGGGATCCCGAGGGCAGCCTTGGCCAGCTTTACGAGGTCACGCGGGCTGGCGACGGTGGCCGGACTGAAGCCGCTGGCGTCGTCGAAATGGCTGGCGGCCATCCCCAGCGTTGTCGCCTGGGTGTTCTCCTGCGCGACGAAGGCGGCAACGCTCCCCGACACCCACACCGCAAGGGTCGCGGCGATGTTGTTCGCCGAGGGCAGGAGCAGCGCCAGGAGCAGCTGACGCTCGGTGAGGGTCTCACCGGCGGTGACCTTGACCGCAGAGCCGCCGGCGGCGACCTCCTGGTCGTAGAAGGCGACGTCCTGGGCGCTCAACGTGACCACCGGGCCCTCTGCGCCGGCCGAGAGCGGGTGCGTCTGGAGCACGACCAGCGCCGTCATGACCTTGGCCACCGAGCCGATCGGCTTCGCCGCATCGGCGGCCAGCGCGGCCAGATCGCTGCCGGAGTCGCTCTGCATCAGGAACCCTCCAGACGGCGGAACCGGCACCGTGACTGGCGTCCCTGACGCGAACGCGATGCTGTCCGGCACCGCGATGTGGACGTCCGGCGGCGGCAGCGGGCTGCCGAGACGGAGCACGGAAACCGTTGCTCCGGCGGCGACGAGCGCGGTCACACCCAGCGCTCCCGTGACGACGAACGCTCGTCTCATGCCCCAGCCCGACCGTGCACTTTTTGGTCGCTGCGACGTTCAGCCCGTACGATGCGGCAGTGGGGAGCGAGCACGTTCACGAGGACCACGCACACGTTCACGACGACGATGAGCACGGCCATTCGGGACATGCGCTGCACGATCACTCGCTCGCAGCGGTCAGCGCCGGCACCGACGGTGCGTTGCGCGTCGTCGTCCTCAGCTCGCTGCTGCTGGCCGCAGTCGCGGCGGCAGAGCTCAGCGCCGCGGTGGTGTCCAACAGCGCCGCCGTGCTCGCTGACGGGCTGCACAACCTCGGTGATGTCAGCACCACCGTCGCGCTGGCGATCGCGTTCATCCTCAGCAGGCGCGCGCCCAACCGGCGCTTTCCGTATGGCTACCACCGTGTTGAGGACCTCGCCGGGCTTGTGGTGCTGGCGCTGATCGTGGGCAGCGCCGTCGCGTCGGGCGTGACCTCCGTCGAGCACCTGATTCACCGCCCGCAGCTGTCGTCAGCGTGGCTCGCGCTCGGCGTGGCCGCGATTGGCTTTCTGGGCAACGAGATCGCCGGCCAGTACAAGATCCGCGCGGGCACGCGCCTTGGGAGCCTGGCGCTCACCGCCGACGGCAAGCACTCGCGCATCGATGGGCTCGCCTCGCTTGGCGCCGTTGTCGGCGTCGCCGGCGCTGCGCTGGGCGTCCCCGTCCTGGACCCGGTTGCAGGCCTGGTCATCACGGTGATCATCGCCGTGGTCGCCTGGGAGACGGGGAAGACCCTCACGGGACGGCTCCTCGACGAGGCCGACGCGTCGCTGCTGGCCACGATCGACGAGGTGGCGTCGACCACCGACGGCGTCCTCGCCGTCACTGACACCCGCGCCCGCTGGATCGGGCGGCGCGTGCTCGCAGAGCTCACGCTCGAAGTCGCACCCGAAACCACGCTGGCTCTGGCGCACGCGCTCGGCGAAGAGGTGCGCCACCGTCTCTACCATCGCATCGACCCCCTGACCGACGTGATTGTGCACCTCGATCCGGCGGGCGACACAGACGCCCACGACGCCGTGTCGCACCACCGCCGTTGACCTGGACCTCGCCGTGGCAGCCGGAGCCGTGGCCGTTCGAGCCGCCGGCACCGAGCTCTGCGGCGCCCGCGGTTGCAGGAGTGGGCCGGCGCGCGCTGCGCAACACGATCCTGATCCTGATCGTGCGCGTCATCTCGCGTGTGATCGCGCTGGTGACCGTCGTCATCGTGAGCCACGCCCTGGGGGACACCGGCTTCGGTCAGATGCAGACCGCGGTGACCTACAGCACCCTGGCGTCGATCATCGCCGACTTCGGGTTCGCCACGCTGTATGTGCGCGAGGGCGCGCGCTCACCGGACACGATCTCGCGGCTGCTGAGCTTTGCCATGTCGGCGCGCGTGTTTCTGACAGTTCTGTCGGCACCGTTGCTCCTGGCGGGGCTGTGGTTCGCCGGCGTGCAGTCGCTGTTCCTGCCGAGCTTTGCGCTGATCGTGATCGGCGGCTATCTCATGCTGCTGCGCAGCACGCTCTACGCGCTGCAGCGCCTCAACTTCGAGATTCTCGAGATCGTGCCGGAGAGCGTGCTGTTGCTCGCGCTCGTCATCCTCGGATCGCGCCTGCACGGCGACGCCGGGTACTTCCTCTGGGCGTACGTCATCAGCTACACGGTGGCTGCGCTGTACTTCGTCGTCGTGGTGTTGCGCGCCCGCATGGTGCGGCCGCGCTGGGAT
>JBOHUE010000152.1:0-3813 GCA_050734185.1 Candidatus Dormibacteria bacterium
GGCCCGGACGTCGACGGGCGAGATCCGCAAGAAGCGCGCCGGCGGGACGGCGAGGAGGACCTAAGCTCCATGCGAGTGGGACAGATCACCCGAACTAGATCTGCGACGGATCAACCGACGCTCTACAGGGCCTCGTTATCGCATAACGGTTTTCTCGCACCAAACAGGGTTGTCGCGCCACCAACTACAACTTAAACGACAACTTATCGGCCGCTCTTCGGTGCGACGCATTGCGCCTCCGTCATATCGAGTTGCGAGGTGAGGTGCGGCTCTCCCTCGCTGCCAAGATGAGGTGAGACATCCATCCCGGAGTAATTACCGACCTGAGGGCGAGCAAGGGACACGGCGATGACCATGACGGTTGCTCCGACGTCGACGCTCTCGGACACGCATGCTGCGAGGGTGGCCACATCACCACCGGACCCTGAACTGCGGCGGCACGCACGGCGACGGCGCTTCACCGTCGAGTACCGCATGCGGATTGTTCGTGAAGCAGACGCGTGTGTTGAACGCGGCCAGCTGGGCGCCTTGTTGCGTCGCGAAGGGCTGTACTCGTCACACCTGGCCGATTGGCGGCGGCAGCGTGATCAAGCAGCGCTGCAGGAACTGTCGGAACGCCGGCGGGGACGCAAGCCGGCGCATCCCGCCGAGATCGAGAACGCGCGGTTGCGCAAGGAGGTGGCGCGGCTCACCCGCGAGCTCGACAAGGCACACACGGTGATCGACGTGCAGGGAAAAGTAGCGGCGCTCTTGGGGATCGAGCTCGAGAGCGCCGAGGGGCCCGACCGGTGATCGAAGCCGCCCTCGACGAGTTGACGCCGGTGGTGGGCACCGCAGCGGCGTGTCGCGCACTGCGTGTGCCCCGCTCGACGGTGTATCGCTGGCGCCGCCCGCGCCCATCTGTTGTGTTGCAGCCACGGCGGCGGCCACCACGTGCGCTGAGTGACGCAGAGCAGAGCACCGTGCTCGAGGCGCTGCGCTCGCCCCGCTTCGTCGACGCCGCACCGGCGCAGGTCTACGCCACCTTGCTCGACGAGGGAGCCTACCTCGCCTCGGAACGCACCATGTACCGGATCCTGGCCAGCAACGGCGAAGTGCGCGAACGTCGCGACCAGCTGCGCCACCCCGCATACGCGGCTCCCGAGCTGCTCGCCAGTGCGCCCAACCGCCTCTGGAGCTGGGACATCACCAAGCTGCTCGGGCCACGGATCTGGACCTACTTCTACCTCTACGTCATCCTCGACGTCTTCAGCCGCTACGTGGTCGGCTGGGTGGTTGCAGAGCGCGAGTCGGCCGTGCTCGCCGAACAGCTCATCGCCGCCACCGCGGCCAAGCAGGGCATTGCGCGAGACACGCTCACCATTCATGCCGACCGCGGCTCCTCGATGACCAGCAAACCGGTGGCGCTGCTGCTCAGCGACCTGGGCATCATCAAGAGTCACTCACGCCCACACGTCTCCAACGACAACCCCTACTCCGAGGCGCAGTTCAAGACGCTCAAGTACCGGCCCGACTTTCCCCCGCGCTTCGGCTGCATCCAGGACGCGCGTGCGTTCGGCCGCCGCTTCTTTGCTTGGTACAACGACGAGCACCGCCACTCCGGCATCGGCCTGTGCACACCAGCCGACGTGCACTACGGCCGCGCCGAAGCCGTTCGCGATGCCCGCGCCATCGTGCTGACGGCTGCGTACGCTGCGCATCCCGAGCGCTTCGTGCGGCAACCTCCGCAACCACCTGCGCTGCCCACCGCAGCGTGGATCAACCAGCCTGTCGCTGAGGTAATTGCTCAGTGATATCGGCCGCCACGTGTCTCAAAGACCTTGTCAGGTTCCGTCGGCCGGAGGTGGCCGATGTGATGGAGCACCCGCCTGGCGAGGAGGCACAGGTCGACTACTTCAAGTCACCGGCGCCGACGCTCAACTCGGCGACGGGCCGCTGGGGTCGGCCATGGGTGTTTCGGATGACGCTGAGCTGCTCGAAGCACGGCTATGAGGAGGCGATCTGGGGGCAGCATCGCGCCGGCTTCCTGCACGCCCACGAACATGCCTTTGACGAGTTCGGCGGCGTCCCGCGCGTGGTTCGCCACGACAACCTCAAGGCGGCGGTGGTGCGCGCCTGTCTGTACGACCCCGATGTCAGCGAGGTATACGAGGCGTTCGCCCAGCACTGGGGGTTCGTGGCCTTGCCGGGTCGTCCATACCACCCGGAAGAACAGGGCGTGGCCGAGAACAGCGGCGGCTACGTCAAACAGAACGCGCTCAAAGGCCGTCGCTTCGACAGCCTGGAGGCGTTGAACGAGTTCTTGCGCCACTGGAATCGGACCATCGCGCAGCTGCGCATCCACGGCACCACGCGCAAGCAGGTGCTCACCCATTTCCGGGAGGTGGAGCAACCGCTGTTGCAACCCGTTGCACCGACACCGTTCGAGCTCTTCGAGTCGGGCACGCGCATCGTGCATCTCGATGGTTTCGTCGAGGTCGACGCGGCGTATTACACGGCGCCGCATCACCTGCTCGGCCAAGCGGTGAAGGTGCACTGGGACGAACGCCTGGTGCGCATCTACCACCAGGGCCGGATGGTGCGGGTGCATGTGAAGCAACACCGTCCTGGGAGCTGGTCGACCAACCCCGAAGACCGTCCGGCGCACAAGCCGGCGCGGCAGGCGGCGTACCAGGAACTGCTCCTGAGCAAGGCCGCTCACATCGGAGCGCGGACGCTCACGTGGGCCACGGCGGCGATCGAGGAGCGCGATGTGCGCGCATACCGCCTGCTGCAGGGCGTGATCGGGTTGACCCGCAGCCATCCCAAGGAGCGCGTCGACTGGGCCTGCGGCGTTGCCCTCGACAGCCGCGCCTTCCGCTATCGCACCGTGCGCCGTCTGGTGGAACAAGCGGCGGAACGAACAACGTTGATGCGACCCGCGCTCACCCAAGAGCACGCGTTGATCCGCCCACTCGGTCAGTACGCGTTGCTGACCGTCACTAATGGAGGTGTGTCATGAACACCGAGCTCGAGTACAAGCTGCGTCACCTGCGCCTTTCCGGCATTGCACAAGTGCTGCCAGTTCGCAACCAGGAGGCGATCAGCAATCACCTCGCCTACGTCGAGTTCCTCGAAGTGTTGGTCGAGGACGAGCTGGAGCGGCGCCGGGATCTGCTCTTCGCGCGCCGGCTCAAGCAGGCGCGCATCGCGCAGGTGAAGAGTCTCGATACCTTCGACTGGAAGTTCAATCCCGAGATCCCCAAGCAACTGATCCTCGACCTCGCCACCACGCGGTTCGTCGACGACAGCGCCGGCGTGCTGCTGCTCGGTCCGCCCGGCACCGGCAAGTCGCACATCGCACTCTCGCTGGCGTGCGCCGCGATCCAGGCCGGCCACACCGCCCACTACCGCTCCGCCTTTGATCTGGTGCAGGACTTCGCCGAGGCCGAGGCTACTGGGACGCGCAAACAGCTGGTGCACGAACTCACCCGCGTCGACCTGCTCGTCATCGAGGATCTCGGTATGCGTCGGTTGCCGGCCACCGCCGCTGAGGATCTGCTCGAAGTCTTCACCCGTCGCTACGAGCAGGGCGCCGTCATCTTGACCTCGAACCGCCCCCTCGAGGATTGGGGTCAGATCCTTGGCGACAACGCAGCTGCGGGCGCCATCCTCGATCGCTTCTTGCATCACGCCGACGTCATCAAGCTCAGCGGCAAGAGCTACCGCATGCACGAGCGCCAACGGCGTAATACGCCGCCGACGAGAAGGTGTCCCGTTCTCCGTGGAAATTGAGGTGACGGCCCCCCGCGACGCCTCGGTATAGCCGAGACT
>JBOHUE010000153.1:0-11638 GCA_050734185.1 Candidatus Dormibacteria bacterium
GTGCGGCAGGCCCGGGTGACGAGACGGCGGCGCGCGTCGCCGCCATCGCCCGGGGCGCGGTCCGTGTCGCCCTGCCCGGCCGTCCGTATCACGTGGATGTGCGGCCCGGCGCGCTGGCGGACGTCGAGCTGCACCTGCCGCCGGGTGCCGCGCGCGTCGCGATCATCGCGGACCGCCGCCTCGCCCAACAGGTGCGCCGGCTGGCGTCGCAGCTGCGCCGCTCCGGGCGGACCGTCACGGTGATGGGCGTGCTCGGCGGCGAGGGCCTCAAGACGTGGGGCGCGGCCGGGCGCCTCCTGCAGCGGCTGTCTCGAGCCGGGCTGCAGCGCGGCGACGCGGTCGTGGCGGTGGGCGGGGGGTCGGCCGGCGACCTCAGCGGCTTCGTCGCCGCGACGTACCTCCGGGGCATCGCCTGGGTGAACGTGCCCACTACGTTGCTGGCGATGGTGGACAGCGCCATCGGTGGCAAGACCGGCGTCAATCTGCCCAAGGGCAAGAACCTGGCCGGCGCCATCTGGCAGCCGCGAGCGGTGGTCTGCGATACGGAGCTCCTGGCAACGCTCAGCGGCCGCGACTACCGTTCGGCTTTTGCCGAGATTGTCAAATACTGCATGATCAGGGAGGATGGGCTCGTGCCTCTGATTGACACGAACCTCGACGCGCTGCTGCGGCGCGAGCCCGACGTCGTCGCCGAGGTGGTGCGCCGCAGCGTGGAGATCAAGGCGGCCGTGGTTGCGGCCGACGAGCGCGAGGGCGGCCTGCGCCAGGTGCTCAACTACGGGCACACGATCGGCCACGCGATCGAGGCGGTCACCGGGTTCGGCCCCGTCAACCACGGCGAGGCGATAGCCGTCGGCATGCACGTGGCGGGCCGCCTGAGCGTGCAGCTCGCAGGCTGCCCCGAGAGCGATATCGCATGGCAGGACGCCGCATTGCAGCGCTTCGAGCTCGCGGTGACGCGCCAGGTAGACGCGCGGCGCGTGCTCGAGCGCGTCCAGTCCGACAAGAAGGCGACACCGACCGGGGTCGGCTGGGTGCTGCTCGAGCGCCGGGGTCGCCCGCGAATAGGGTGCCAGGTGCCGATGGAATCGGCGCGCGCGGCGCTGCAGGACATGGCGGCATGACGCGCATCCTCGTGCTCAACGGCCCCAACCTCGGCAGCCTGGGGACGCGCGAGCCGAAGCTGTACGGGACCGCGACGCTGAGCGACATCGAGTCGCGCGTCCGCGAGCGCGCTGTCCAGCTCGGCGTCATCCTCCGCCTTGCGCAGAGCAACCACGAGGGCAAGCTGATCGACATCCTCGAGGCCGAGCGGGCCCGCGCCGACGCCTGCATCATCAACCCCGGCGGTCTCTCGCACACGAGCATCGCGCTCGCCGACGCGCTGCGCGCGTTTGGGCGCCCCGTCATAGAGGTGCACATCACCAACGTGTTCGCGCGCGAGCCCGAGCGGCGTGTCCTGGTCACGGCGGCGGCATGCGCCGCGGTCATCAGCGGCGCCGGGGTCGCCGGCTACGTGCTCGCCCTGGAAGCCATCCTGGGTATGCTCAATGGCGAGCAGACGATGGAGAACCAAGAATGATCAGCGCCGGTGATCTGCGCGCGGGCAACACCGTCGAGAGGAACGGTGACCTGCTGCAGGTGGTCGACTTCGCACACGTGAAGCAGGGTCGCGGTACGGCGTTCGTGCGCGCGAAGTTCCGCAACATCACGAGCGGCGCGGTCACCGAGGAGACGTTCCGTCCCGAGGAGAAGTTCGGCCGCGTGCGCATCGAGCGCGCGGAGGCACAGTACCTGTACAAGGACGGCGACAACTACGTCGTCATGGACTCGCAGTCGTACGACCAGTTCCCGCTGTCGCCCGACCAGCTCGGCGACGCGCTCGCTTATCTCACCGAGAACGCCACGCTGTTCCTGCTGCAGTTCGACGGACGCGTGCTGGGCGTTGAGATGCCCACGGCGGTCGAGCTCGAGGTGACGGAGACGGACCCGGGCTTCAGGGGCGACACGGCGAACGCGACCAACAAGCCGGCGACGCTGGAGACGGGACGCGTGATCGAGGTGCCGCTGTTCGTCAACCAAGGTGACCGAGTGCGCGTCGACACGCGAAGCGGGAAGTACGTCGAGCGCGTGTGATGGACGCAACTCCCACAGCGAGCCTGCAGCTCAACCGCGGTGACAATGGTCGCGGGGTGCTGGGCACCACGCGCGTCGCCAACCAGGTGGTGGCGTCGATCGCGGCGCTGGCGGCGCTCGAGGTCGCCGGCGTGCACGCGATGTATCACCCCGGCGCTCAGCCGCTGGAGCGGATCACGCGACGCGCGCAGGCACATCGCGGCGTGCGCGTCGACTTCATCGATGGTGCGCTGCGGCTGGACGTGTACATCGTCGTCGAGGCCGGGAGCAACGTGCAGGCGGCGGGCTCCGAGGTGCAACGACGCGTGGTCGATGCAGTCGTTCGCATGCTGGATCTCTCGGTTGCCGAGGTGAACGTGTTCATCAGCGAGGTCGTCTTCACGTGACCGTCGCGAGCCGGCGCCATCGTGGTCGCGAGCTCGCACTCCGCGTCCTGTTCGAGCTCGAGGGCACAGAGAAGGACTCCGAGGAGGCGCTGCGCTACCAGGCGACGGACATGGGCGCGGCCGCCGACGTCGGCGCATTCGGGCGAGAGCTCGTGCTCGGCTGCCTCGACCACGCGGACGCAATCGACTCCGTGATCGCCGGCGCCAGCGAGAACTGGGCCCTTGCCGATCTCGGCAAGGTCGAGCGCGCCGTGCTGCGGCTCGGCACGTTCGAGCTGCTCTGGGGACAGGGCGTGCCGGTCGCTGTCGTCATCGACGAGGCGGTTGAGCTCAGCAAGGCGTACGCCGGCGGCGAGGCCGCCGCGTTCGTCAACGGCGTGCTTGGCCGCGTCGCACGACAGCAGGTCTGATGCAGCAGCGGGCGTACACGGTCGGCGAGGTCACTGCGCTCATGCGCGACGCCATCGCGGCGCGGCCGGAGCTCGAGGACCTGCTGATAGAGGGTGAGGTGAGCAACCTCACGGTGTCCGTTGCGGGGCACGTGTACTTCACGCTCAAGGACCGCGTGGCTTCGCTCAGCTGCGTCGTCTGGCGCAGCAACACGGTGCGCATCCCGTTTCGTCCGGAGAACGGCATGACGCTTGTGGCCCACGGCGCCGTGCAGGTGTACCCACAGGGCGGCCGCTATCAGCTGTACGTCGACCGCCTCGAGCCGAGCGGCGTCGGGGCGCTCGCGCTTGCGGTGGAACAGCTGAAGAAGCAGCTCGCCGCAGAAGGGCTGTTCGACGAGCGTGCGAAGCGAGCGCTGCCGGTGCTGCCGCGCCGGGTCGTCGTGGTCACGTCGCGAACGGGTGCTGCGCTGCGCGACGTGTACACCGTGATGACGCGCCGCGCTCCAGGCGTCGACCTCGTGCTCTCGCCGGCCACAGTGCAGGGCGACGGCGCCGCCGAGACAATCGTTCGCGCGCTGCAGCGCGCCGGCTCGGTGCCACGCGCGGAGGTCGTGCTGCTGGTGCGCGGCGGCGGTTCTATCGAGGACCTCATGGCGTTCAACAGCGAGATGGTCGTGCGTGCGGTGCGGGCGTCCCCGCTCCCCGTGGTGACGGGTATCGGGCACGAGACCGACACCACCGTCGCCGACCTCGCCGCGGACCGGCGCGCGCCGACGCCGTCCGCGGCCGCCGAGGTGGTCGTGCCGAGCGTGCTCGCGCTGCGCACCGACCTGACCGGGCGCGTGCTCATGCTCGGACAGCGCACGCGCGAGGGCCTGGACCGGCGCCGGATGCTGCTGACGGGCGCCGCGGGTCGACTGCGCGCGCGCTCGCCGGGCCTGGTGGTGGCGGGATCGCGCCAGGACCTGGATCGGCGCTCGTCGCTGCTGCGTCACGCGTTGCTCCAAGAGGTGGCGGCCAAGCGGCACGCTCTCGACAGCGCGACCGGGTCGTTGCGCGAAGGGCAGCCGCGACACCGAGTCGCGATGGAGCGGGCGCGGATCGACGGCGCGCAGCAGCGCCTGGTTACCGCGGGGCGGCGCATCGTAGAGCTCGGTGCGACATCGCTCCAGGGCCGCCGTGCGCGCCTCGATGCTCTCTCCCCGCGGCGCACGCTCGAGCGTGGTTACTCGATCACGCTCGGGCCCGACGGCCGTGCCCTGACGGACGTCGCCGCGGTGGAGCGGGGGAGCCGGGTGCGCACGCTGTTGCATCGGGGCACGATCGAGAGCGACGTTGCCGAGGTGAGCAGCGAGCCCTGATGCGGCGCTGCGAACGGATGTACGATACCGAGCGATGACCGACCAGGTAGCCGACGACATTGCCGGCCTGAGCTACGAGGCCGCGCTTGCGCAGCTGGACGCGCTGATCCAGAAGCTCGAGGGCGGCAGCGTCCCGCTCGAGGACGCGATCGCCGCGTACGAGCGCGGCACGAGGCTTGCGCGCCACTGCGAGGAGCTGCTCGATCGGACGGAGCGACGAGTCACTGCGCTGATGGTCGGCGGGGACGGACGCACGACGGAGAAGCCGCTCGACATCGAGACCTCGGGGTCGGCGGACGCGGCTCCGCAGCCGCCGGCACAGCCGCGAGCCCGAGCTGCGTCGGTGCCGGCGTCCGAGGGGGGCGGTCTCTTCGCTCCGGCGCGGTCGCGCGCCGGCACCCCGCCCGTCGACCCGGACGAGGTCCCCTTCTGATCCAGCGCTGATACACTGCCCTGTGTAACTTTTGGGAGGCACATGACCACCGCAGGCACCCAACGGCTGGATCTCGAGCTCGTTTCGCGCGCGCTGGCGCCGAGCCGCGAGCGCGCCCAGGCGCTGATCGCGGCGGGCCTGGTCGAGGTCGACGGCTCGCGCGCGACGAGTGCCGCGCGGCGGGTTCCACCCCAGGCCGGGGTGCGAGTGCTGGGACGCGACCATCCGTGGGCCAGCCGAGGTGGTGTCAAGCTGGCCGCCGGGCTCGATGCGTTCGCGGTCGCGTGCAGCGGGCGCGTGTGCCTCGACGCCGGCGCGTCGACGGGCGGGTTCACCGACGTGCTCCTGCAGCGCGGCGCCGCCCGGGTGTACGCAGTCGACGTCGGGCATGGGTTGCTGGCGACGCGCATCGCATCGGATTCGCGCGTCACCGTGATGGACCGCACCAACCTGCGCTCGCTGACCACGCTTGCTGGCGCCGCGCCCGACCTCGTGACCCTTGATCTGTCGTTCATCTCGCTACGAACGGTCATGCCCGCGGTGGTGTCGCTTGCCGCTCGGCCGGCGGACATCGTCGCCCTCTTCAAGCCGCAATTCGAGCTTGGTCGCGAGGCGGTCGGCCGCGGTGGAGTTGTGCGCGATGCCGAGCTCGGCGTCGGCGCAGCGGCCGAGTTCCTCGACTGGATGCGCGACAAGTTCGGCGCCGAGATCGACGATGCGCCGCTGCCTGCCCCCATTCGCGGCGCCAAGGGCAACCAGGAGGTGCTCGTCCACGCGCGGCTCCCGGGAGCCGGCTCGTGACCGCAACGCTTGGCACCATCGGCTTCCTGCTGCACCCGGGTGAGCAGGAGGCGGTGCAGGCCGCCATTGCGCGGGCGCAGGAAGCCGGCTACGGCGCCTGGACGGCGCTCGAGGACCCCGAGGCGCAGCTGCGCGAGCATGCGGAAAGCACCAGGCTGCTGGTCACGATCGGCGGCGACGGCACCTTCCTCTATGGCGCGCGCCTGGCGGCGCCGCGGAGCATCCCGGTCATGGGCGCCAACCGTGGCAGGCTCGGGTTCCTCGCCGAGGTCGAGATCGACGACCTCCCTGATGCGATCTCCCGCTACGCGGCGGGCGATTACCGCAGGCAGCATCGCTCGCTGCTCGATGTCGAAGCGTGCGCCGCGGACGGCTCCACAGAGCGCGCGCTCGCGCTCAACGAGCTCGTGGTGCGCACGCGGGACCTCAACCTCTCGCGTGTGCGTGTCGAGACGGACGGGGAGTTGCTCGGCGTGTTCGACTCCGACGGCGTCGTCGTCGCCACCGCAAGCGGCTCCACGGCGTATGCGATGAGCGCAGGGGGCCCGCCTGTGGACCCGCGGCTGCGCGTCCTCGTCGTCGTGCCGCTGGCGCCGCACGCTGTCATCTCGCGTCCCGTCGTCCTGCCGGACGCGGTCGAGGTGCGAGTGATCCTCGAGCGCGGCTCTGCCGCCGTTGCCGTCGATGGCGTCGCGCTCGCGGAATTCAACGGCAGCGGGTTGGCCGTGGTGCGCCCCGGCCCCGATCTGGAGGTCGTGCGCTTCACGGACTCACCGACGTTCATGCAACGCCTGCGCGAAAAGTTCCGCTTCGGCGTGCCCCTGCGCGAAACGGCCACGCTCGGGCCCGGCATTGGTGAGCCCGAGGGACAGCGCCGCGGGGCTGCGGGATGACGTTGCGCGAGTTGCGCATCGGCAATGTCGCCGTGATGCGTGACGCCGCCTTGGAGCTGGACACGAGGTTCAGCGTGCTCACCGGCGAGAGCGGCGCGGGCAAGTCGGTGTGCATCGGGGCACTCCGGCTGGCGCTCGGCGCGCGCGTCGAATCCGACGTGATCCGGGCCGGCGCCGACGCTGCGCGTGTTGCAGCCGTGTTTGACAATATCTCGCTCGCGGTGAGCGATCGGCTGCGCGAGCTCGGCGTTCCGGATGATGACCTGCTCACCCTTGTTCGTGACCTGCCGCGCACCGGTCGCAGCGTCTGCCGAATCAACGGCGCGATGGTGTCGCTGAGCACGCTGCGCGAGATCGGCGAGGAGCTCGTGGAGGTGACGTCGCAGGGCGCGAGCCACCGGCTGATGAAGGCAACGTGGCAGCGCGACATGCTCGACGCCGCCGGCGGACCCGGAACAGCCGCGCTGCGCGCCGAGGTTGCCGCAGCCGTCGCCGCCTGGCGCGACGCCGTTGAGGCGCTCGCCGTAGCGCGGCGAGCTGCCAGCAGCGGTGCGGCGGAGCTGGCTCGAGCGCGTGACCTGGTGGCCGACCTCGAACCGCTGGCGTTGCGCCCCGGCGAGGACGCCGAGCTTGCGGCGGAGCGGCTGCGGTTGCGCCACGCGGCGCGCATCGTCGAGGCGGCCACGGCTCTTGCCGACAGCACCACCGGCGACGACGGAGGTGCGGCCGACCGCCTGGCTTCGGCGTCGGCGTTCGCAACCGAGGTCGGCGCAGTGGATCCGGCAATGCAGGACCTCGCCGCGCGAGCGGGTCTCCTCGTCGAGGAGCTGCGCGAGCTCGGATTGGACGCCAAGCGCCACGCCGACGCCGTCACGTTCGAGCAGGAGGCCCTTGCCGGGGTGGAGGAGCGCCTGGACCTGGTGGCTCGTGTCGTTCGGCGCCACGGCTCCATCGAGGCGGCGCTGGACGACCTGGAGTCGGCCCGCGGTCTGGTCTATGCGGCCGACGGAGGTGGCGACAATCTCGCGCGGCTCGAAGCTTCCTGCGAGTCGGCGCGGCGGCGTGCGGGCGAGGCATCGGTGCGGCTCAGCGCAGCCCGCGGCGTGACGGCTCGCCGCGTCGACCAGTCGGTCACCGCTCAGCTGCGCGGACTGGGGATGCCCCACGCACGATTCCGCGTCGTGTTGAGCCGGGCGCCGGACGCGGCGGGTGTCGACGCCGGCGACGGCATCGCCGTGCGCTGCGGCCCGCGCGGGATAGACGACATCGAGTTCCGGCTGGGCGCCGGCCGCGACTCCGTCCCGGTGCCGCTGGACGAGGGCCCGTCCGGCGGCGAACTGTCCCGGGTTGCGCTGGCGCTCGCGGCAGTCGCAGTCGAGGACGGCGCACCGCTCCTGGTACTCGACGAGGTGGACACCGGCATCGGCGGTGAGACGGCGGCGCGCATCGGCGATGCTCTGGCGGCGATAGGCGCCGGGCGACAGGTGCTCGCCGTGACGCATCGCGCCGAGATCGCTGCGCGTGCCGACGGCCATCTTGTGGTGAGCAAGCGCGAGACTTCTGGCGGAACGGTGGCCCGCGTTGACCGCGTCGAGGACGGCGCGCGTATCACGGAGCTGGCGCGGCTGCTGTCCGGGCGCACCACGGATGCCGCGGCCCGTCGTGCGGCGGAGCTGCTGGACGAGGGCGGCGAATCCCGCCGCGAGCGCACGCGGTCCACTGCCGCGCTCCGTACCATCTGAGCCGATGGACGACGCCGGCGCCGATTCCCCCACGCCGCGCGCGCATGCGGCGGTGACCCTGGAGACGGTGCCCAGCGAGGGGACGCGCGTTCTCGTGGACGTGCCGGGGTTCGCCGGCCCGCTCGACGAGCTCGTGCGCCGTGCGCAGCATGGCGAGGTCGATCTCGCGGCCATGTCGGTCGCGGACATCACCGACGGCTTCCGTCGCTTGCTCGCCGCCGAGCCCGAGCGCGCGCAGCTGCAGGACGTCGCAGACTTTCTGACCCTGGCTGCCCGCCTGGTCGCGCTCAAGGCGCAGGCCGTGCTCCCGGACGCCGCGGCTGACGCGCTTCCCGAGGAGGAGGCGATGGTCCTCGACGGCGGCGAAGCAGGCCGGCGCCTCGCGGAGTACCGGCTGTTCAAGGCCGCCTCCGACGCGCTCCTCGGAGGCGCGGTGGAGGAGGGGGCGCGAAGCTTCCTCGGCCTCGTGTCGCCCGACGTCATCCCGGTCGAGAGCATGCGCATCCCTCCGGAACGTCTGGCGGCCGCATTCCGGGCGGTGCTGGAGCGCCTCAGCGCCGAGGAGCCGCTCCCGGTGGGCGTGGTGACGTACTCGGTGGAGGAGAAGATGGCCGACCTCCGCGATCGCTTGCGCGAGGGCCCGCTGCAGTTCGAGGACGTGTTCGCAGGCGTTGCCACGCGGCTCGAGGCGGTGGCCTGTTTTCTGGCGCTGCTCGAGCTGCTCAAGCGCGACGAGGCGAGCGTCGAGCAGGCCGAGTCCTTCGGGCCGATCATGGTGACGGCGAGTGCCTGACGAGCTCGCGGGCGACGGGCACGCGGCGGAGACCGGCGAACTCGACGGTCCGGAGAATTTCGACGACCCGGACGCGGTGGTCCTCGACATCTTCGGCCGGGCCGTCGTGCCTCCCGAGACGGCGGGCGCCGAGGCAGAGGACGTCGCCCCGGCGCTCGAAGCGGTCTGCTTCGCGCTCAACCGCCCGGTGGGCGTCGCCGAGGCGGCGGAGCTCCTGGGACGCACCGTGCGGGTGGTCGAGCAGGCGGCCGTGGTGCTCGCCGCGCAGCTGCGTGATCGCGGCGTGATGCTGCAGCGCCACGGCCACCAGCTGCAGCTGGTGACCCGGCCGGAGGTTGCCTGGGCCGTGCACCGGGCTCTGAACCCGGAGCGTCCGGCCCGGCTGAGCCGTCCGGCGATGGAGACGCTCGCCATCGTCGCGTACCGCCAGCCGGTGACCCGCGCCGTGCTGGAGGCGATCCGCGGCGTCAACTGCGAGGCGGTGCTCGAGCACCTCGAGAATCGTGGACTGATCGACGAGGTCGGCCGGCAGGAGACGCCCGGGCACCCGCGGCTCTTCGGCACCACGCTGCGCTTCCTTCAGATCGTCGGCCTCGAGACGATCGAGCACCTGCCGCCGCTCCCCGAGGGCGTCACGCTGCCGGACCTGCTCGAGCGCGTGCCGGAGGGCGGGTGAGCGCCGCGGCGCCCGAGCGGCTCAACCGCTTTCTCGCCCGGCGCGGGGTGGCGTCGCGCCGAGCCGCGGACGACCTGATCGCCGCGGGACGAGTGACGGTCAACGGCCTCCCCGGCCGGCTGGGGACCCAGGTCGATCCCGAGCGCGACCAGGTGCGCGTCGACACGATCGAGGTGCGTCCCGCAGCCGCGCTCACGCTGATGCTCAACAAGCCACCCGGCTATGTGACGACGCGGCGCGACCCGGGTGGCCGCAGGACCGTGATGCAGCTCGTCCCCAGGGCCGCCGGCCTTGTTCCGGTCGGGCGCCTCGACGCCGACAGTCGCGGCCTGCTTCTGCTGACCACCGACGGGGAATTGGCGCACCGCGTCTCCCACCCTCGCTACGGCGTTCGCAAGCGATACCTGGTGCGGCTGGACCGGCGCCCCACCGACGATGAGGTGCGCAGGCTGGCCGCGGGCGTCGAGCTCGATGACGGCCCCGCCCGAGCCGTTGCCACACGCCGCGGCCGCCGGCCGGACGAGCTCGAGATGACGATGGCCGAGGGCCGCAAGCGCGAGGTGCGCCGCATGTGCGCGACGCTCGGTATGGAGGTGCGCGACCTCCTGAGGCTCGCGGTCGGCCCGTTGGAGCTCGGCGATCTCGAGGAGGGCACGGCAAGGCAGCTGACGGCCGCCGAGGAGCACGGACTCCGCGCGGCGGTCGAGCTCGACCAGCGTGGTCGGAGCGCCGCCGATGGCTGACCCGCGCCAGGACCGTGTGGTCACGGTCGACGGTCCGGCCGGCAGCGGCAAGAGCACCCTCGGCCGCCGCCTGTCCTCGGCGCTCGGGCTGCCGTTCATCGACACGGGCCTCTTCTACCGCGCGGTGGCGGCGGCGGCCGCGCGGCGCGGGTTGTCTGCGGCGGACGGTGCGGGGCTCATTGCGCTCGCGCGTGAGGCGCGCATCGATGTCGGCATCGACCCCGCTCGACCGGCGGAGGTTCAGGTCGACGGCCTGCTGTTCAGCGGAGCAGAGTTGCACGACCCGGCACGCGGGCCGATGTTGAAGGCGGTGAGCGGCAACGCCGGCGTGCGCGAGGCGCTGCTCGTCGGACAGCGAGCGCCGGCGGGTCACGGAGCCGTTGCCGCCGGTCGTGACTGCGGCACGATCGTCTTCCCGGGCGCGGCGCTGAAGCTGTTCCTGGTGGCGGACGAGGACGTGCGCACGGCCCGCCGCGCCACGCAGCTCGAGACGCGCGGCGCAGCGGTCGACGTCGCCGTTCTCGACGCGGAGGTTCGCGCCCGCGACGCATCCGACGCGGCACGAGGTGACGGACCGCTGCAGCCGGCGACCGACAGCGTCGTCATCGACACGGGCGTCGTCGGGATCGACGAGATGGTGGCACGGGCGCTCGAGCTCTGCGCGGAGCGCGGCCTGCTGCCCCCACCGAGCGCGTGAGTCTCTCGGGCGGGGAGGGGCGCCGGACGGGCGACTACGTCGTCTTCGACCTCGAGGCGACCGGACTCTCTCCCAAAACTGACCGCATCATCGAGGTCGGCGCCGTCAGATATGACTCGGAGATGCAGCGCCTCGGCGACCTCGAGGTGCTGGTCGATCCCGGAATGCCGATCCCTCTCGCGGTGCAGCGCCTCGTGGGCATCACGACGGATCAGGTGCTGGGCGCGCCGTCTCCCTCGGAGGCCGTGGCGCAGCTCGCCGACTTCTGCGCCGGCGCCGACCTGGTCACGCACGGCGGCGCGTTCGACATGCACTTCGTGGTGGCGCTCGCTCCGGATGCGTTCCACAACCGTTCGGTCTTCGACACGCTCGAGCTGGCACGGATCCTGCTCCCCACCGTCGAGACGCATGGTCTGCAGCACCTGAGCCGCGCGCTCGGGCTACCGCACGAGCGGCCGCATCGCGCGCTCAGCGATGCCGAGGCCACCGGCGCGCTCTTCGCATGGCTCCGGCAGCGAGCGCGGCGACTGCCGCCACCCGTGATCGGCCAGCTGCGCCGCATCGCTGAGCCCGCCGGGCCGACGC